>CAMBBO010000239.1 GCA_945862935.1 Pseudorhodoplanes sinuspersici
CGGCGCCCCTGCCCCGTTGCGCGAATTGCCGGTGCGGCTCGAACGCATGATTCATTTCGTGCCGCCGCATGTCGAGAAGGTACGCGCGAAAACGGGTGAACTGATTTCGCAAGTCGACGTCGTGCTCGGCAATCTCGAGGATGCCGTGCCGGCGGACGCGAAGGACGCAGCCCGCTCGGGTTTCATCGCGATGGGCAAGGCGCACGATTACGGCGCGACGGGATTATGGGCGCGCATCAACGCGCTGAACTCGCCATGGGTGCTCGACGACATCACCCAGATTGTCGGCGAGATCGGCGACAAGCTCGACGTGATGATGCTGCCGAAGGTCGATGGCGCGTGGGACATCCACTACCTTGACCAGTTGCTCGCACAGCTTGAAGCGAAATACGGCGTGAAGAAACCGATCCTCATCCACGCCATTCTGGAAACCGCCGAGGGCGTCAACAATGTCGAGGCGATTGCGTCCGCCTCCCCGCGCATGCACGGCATGTCACTCGGACCTGCCGATCTTGCAGCCTCGCGCGCGATGAAGACGACGCGCGTCGGTGGCGGTCATCCCGATTACAAGGTGCTGGCGGACGGCACTGGCGCAGGCCGCGCGAGCTTCCAGCAAGACCTCTGGCACTACACGATTGCAAAGATGGTCGACGCGTGTGCCGCGGCGGGGATCAAGCCGTTCTACGGACCGTTCGGCGACTTCTCCGATGGCGATGCCTGCGAAAGCCAGTTCCGCAACGCCTTCCTGATGGGATGCGCTGGCGCGTGGTCTTTGCATCCGTCGCAGATCGCAATCGCCAAAAAAGTGTTCTCGCCGGATCCCGGCGAAGTCGCTTTTGCGCGCAAGATCGTCGAGGCGATGCCGGACGGCACCGGAGCGGTCATGATCGACGGGAAAATGCAGGACGACGCAACCTGGAAACAGGCCAAGGTGGTGCTCGATCTTGCCCGCCTCGTCGCTACGAAAGACCCCGATCTCGCGAAAACCTACGGGCTGTGATCGAGTTAAATCCGTGCTTATGTGAGCGACATGACAAACTTCAAGGAACTAAAGGCGCGCGTTGCGAAATTCCACATCGGAGAAGTGGTGCGTCACCGCATCTTTCCGTTTCGCGGCGTCGTGTTCGATATCGATCCGGTATTCAACAACACCGAGGAATGGTGGCTGTCGATCCCGGAGGATGTTCGTCCGCACAAGGATCAGCCGTTCTACCATCTGTTCGCGGAGAACGCTGAGAACGAATACGTCGCCTATGTTTCCGAACAGAATCTTCTTCCCGACGACTCCGGCGTTCCGATCCGGCACCCGCAAGTGCGCGAAGTATTCAGGAAGGACAATCGCGGAAAATTCCGCCCGCGCGATTTCGTCGTGAATTGACGAGCTCATCCTGAAACGAAAAAGGCGCGCCTCGCGGCGCGCCTTTTTGTTTGTGCAACGATGTTGCGATTACGGCTTTGGTGCCGCTCCAGCCGCAGGCGCACCGCCCTTGGCTTCGAGTTCCTTGCGGGCCTTGTCGGCGCGCGCCTGAAGCTCTTCCTGCAATTTCTTCTGCTGTTCCTCGAACACCTTCGGATCGGTCGGCGGGCCGTCATAGGCCTTGGCGAAATCGCCGAGCGGGAGCAGCAGGCTAACCGGCTGGCCGTTTCCGTTGATCGCCTGCACGGCAAGCTGCTGACCCTTCTTCAGTTTGCCGACCAGGTCGGCATTCGCTTCGTAGTCAGCCATGCAGCCGTTGGTGAAGCAGATCACATACGGGCCTTGCGCCGGCTGATTCTGATCGACAATGACGCGCGTGCCATGAACGAGCTGCATGCCAAGCGGCAGCGTGACGCGCAGAACCTTCTTCGGGTCGCCATCCGGTTCGATCAAGACAGCAGCCACGACCGGCATGCCGGATTCCAGACGCGCGTCCTTGCCTGTGAAGCAAACCTGCTTCGCATTTGCGTCCTGCCCCTTGAGGCAGAACTTGGTCCACGGCGAATAGATGAGCTGCACTTCGGCCTGCTGCGTTCCTCCTGCGGCGGGCGCGCCTTGCGCCGGAGCGGCGGGCTTTGCGGCGGGAGCCGCAGGTTTTGCGGCAGGTGCCGCAGGCTTGGGCGGTGTCTGCGCCTGCGCAATCGTTGCGCTGGCCATTGCCAACACACTGGCGGCCGCGATCGCGGACGCAATCCGATAGATCATTGGACCTAGTTCCTCTTGTCTTTGGTGCCGCGCGAATGCGCCTCGTCGCCCTCGACCGGTGCGCGGTTAGGGCGTGTCTCGACGCAAATAAAGGCAACAGCGTGACGTTTAATGGCCGCCTGATACCCGAAAAATCAGCTCGGATAAAGCGTCTGGACGCGAATAATGGTGATTACGCAAGGCTGGGCCGCGGATGAGGCGGCGAATGCGTGTATGAAACACCGAACGGCCAGAATCAAACGAAAAGGCAGATGCGCCAGCCCCTCCCGAGCGCCGCGCCGCGACTCACGAACGGCCTGACCGCGATGCTCGCCTCGGCGGTCGGAATTGCGATCCTGTGGCCCGGCACCTGCGCCGCGCAGCCACGCCACGCCATCGCGATGCACGGTGAACCGGCCTGGGCGGCTAACTTTTCCACAGTCCCCTATGCCAATCCCGATGCACCCAAGGGCGGCCGGCTGGTGCAAGGCGCGCTCGGCACTTTTGACAGTCTCAATCCGTTGATTGTGAAAGGACTGCCCGCTCAGAATATCCGCGGCTATGTGATCGAAAGCCTGATGGCGCGCGGTTACAGCGAGCCGTTCACGCTGTACGGGCTTCTCGCGCAAAGCGTCGAAACCGACGACGAGCGCACGTTCGTTACCTTCACGCTCGACCCGCGCGCGCGTTTTTCCGATGGCAAGCCGGTGACGCCGGACGACGTCTTGTTCTCGTGGCAATTGCTGCGCGACAAAGGCCGTCCCAATCACCGCACTTATTATTCCAAAGTAAAAAAGGTCGAGATCTCTGGGCGCAACGTGCGCTTCGATCTTGCGGGCGCAAACGATCGCGAGCTTCCGCTGATCCTCGGCCTCATGCCGGTCCTGCCAAAGCACGCCATCAATCCAGACATGTTCGAGGAAACGTCATTCGATCCACCGATCGGAAGCGGCCCTTATCGCGTCACCAACGTGAAGCCGGGCGACAGTGTCACCTTCACGCGCGATCCGAATTATTGGGGCCGCGATCTTGCGATCTATCGCGGCTTCTGGAATTTCGCCGAGGTGCGTTTCGACTATTACCGCGATGCGAATGCCTATTTCGAGGCGTTCAAAAAGGGCCTCTACGACGTGCGGGCCGAACTCGATCCTTCGCGCTGGTCAACACAATACGATTTCCCCGCCTTGCGCGACGGGCGTGTGGTGAAGGAGAGCTTCCCTTACGACCTTCCAAAACCACTCGACGCTCTGGTGTTCAACACGCGGCGCGCGATCTTCTCCGACATTCGCGTGCGCGAAGGGATCGGGCTGCTTCTCGATTTTGAATGGCTAAATAAAAATTTCTATTTCGGTGCCTATAAACGCACGGCGGGCTATTTTGAAGGTTCGGAATTGTCGTTCTCAGGGCACCCGGCCGACACGCGCGAACGCAAATTGCTTGCGCCCTTTCCTGGCGCGGTACGAGCAGACGTGATGGATGGCACATGGAAGCCACCATCGAATGACGGATCGGGACGCGACCGCGACAATCTGAAGAAGGCGCTCGCGCTGTTCAGCGAAGCGAGCTTCGATCTCGACGGCACGGTGCTGCGCGAACGCAAGAGCGGTGCTGCGTTCGACTTCGAACTCCTCGTCACCACCAAGGATTCCGAACGACTGGCGCTTGCGTTTGCGCGCGATGTCAAACGCGCCGGCATCAATGCGCGGGTGCGCCTCGTCGATGCCGTGCAGTTCGACCGGCGCAAGCTCACCTACGACTACGACATGATTCCCTACAAATGGGACCAGTCGTTATCGCCGGGCAACGAGCAGAGTTTCTACTGGAGCGTCGCTTCCGCTGACGAACAGGGCACGCGCAATTACATGGGCGCGAAAAACCCCGCCATCGACGTAATGATCGAAAGCATGCTCAAGGCGCGCGAACGCAAGGATTTTGTTTCCGCCGTGCGCGCACTCGATCGCCTGCTGGTGTCAGGCTTCTATGTGGTGCCGCTATTCCATCTGCCCGACCAATGGGTCGCGCGCTGGGCCTTCATCGAACATCCGACAACAACATCGCCTTTCGGATACCTTCCTGAAACCTGGTGGCGCAAGCAATGATCCTTGGCGACAAAGACCGGAAGGCAACGGCGGCTGGCGGGCGCACGACACTCGATGACGTGTTTCGCCGCGCGGTGGAGCGCCGGCCGGATGCGCTCGCGCTGATCGATCCGCCGGACCGCATGGAGACCGAGGGCGTGAAGCCGCGCTGCCTGACATACGTGCAGGCCGACCGCATGGTGTCGGCCATCGCCGGACGCCTTCGTCGGATCGGATTGTCGACTGACGCCGTGGTCGGCGTCCAACTGCCGAACAATGTCGAAGGGGTGCTGACATTTCTCGGCATTCTGCGCGCCGGAATGATCGCGGCTCCCCTGCCGCTTCTGTGGCGCCGCGCCGATTGCATCACTGCCCTGTCGCGCATCGGAGCGAAGGGTCTCATTACCTGCGGGCAACATCGCGGCGTCGA
>CAMBBO010000240.1 GCA_945862935.1 Pseudorhodoplanes sinuspersici
AGAATTCGGAGCGCGCCGACATCGCCGAGAAGCTGCTCGTAGCTTTCATTCATCGCGGCGAGATCGCGCCGAGCGCCTGCAACGTCGCGCAACCGCAAGACCGCGCGGCCGCCGATCGCGCGCCCTTCCGCCTCGATCGGACGTTCGGCAAGTGTGGTCAGCGCCATCGAGAAACTTTGCCCGCGCGCACGCAATGCTTCGACGGCGTGATCCATCTTCTTTGCCTGCTCGGAGTCGAGCCATGAACCGAACGCGAGTACGCGCTGCGGCATCGAAGCCTGCGTCACGATACTGATGTCACCGATGATGTCGGGTTCGTCGGACGCCGCCGCCCAGCCGATGACGATCTGAGGTTCGGACAGGAGAAGCGTGTTCACCCGGTCGACTTCGGCCGTCAGGGTCATAACCCGGTCGCGGAATGTAGCTTCGCGGCGCGCAGAGGCGACGCGCGTGCGGACGAGAGTGATTGCGGTGACGACAGCAAAGAAAATGACGCCGAGAAGAAGTGCGAGGCCGACGGTCTCCTGCCGGTCGAGATTGAGCAGCGCGTGCCAGTAATCGGCCGCGGATACATCAGGCGACACACTCTGCGCGGACGCCTGATCGGAGAACAGGAATGCGGCTGTGCCGGCGAGGGCTATCTGGAATCCGTTTCGCAGCGGACCGGCGCCTTGCGCCCCGCACGTCGTCCGGCTCATGCCTTGCTACCTGCCCCTGAAGCCGGAATCGCGCCGGCGAAGGTCCGGTCGCGATATGTCGGCGGACGCGATACGCGCGGGTCACCCGCGAATCGGTCGACTTTAACCTCAAGGTGACTCGTGCGGTAAGAGTCCAGACCGTGAACGGCGCTACGGGCTCAGTGGCCGGTATGGACCTGCGCGCGGCTTGCGCGGCGGACCAAGGCGTCGACATTGATCTCGCCGAGCGCCGCAGAGAATGTCTTTTCTGCCTGAGCGATTGCAGGCAGCACGACCTCGCCGACCAATTGGGAACCCGGCAGGTGCGGCTCGCTGTTGTCGTCCACGGTTCCCGCTGCGCGAAGGATCTCGTCGGCGGTGATTCGCTGCGGTTCGCGGCCAAGCTCGTAGCCGCCGCGTGGCCCGCGCACTCCGCGCAGAATGCCCTGATGCACTAAAGCCTGGAGAACCGGCTCGAGATGGCGTGGAGGTAGTCCATGCCGGATGGCGAGCGCCTTTGCCGAGACAGGGCGTGTCTCTGAGTGGATCGCGACGTCGATGACGGCCGCGATCGCGAGAATGCCCTTGCGGGACAACAACATTTAATATTTCCGAGCGACGACCGATCAAACCTTATGAGGTATAACGGTAGTATATAAAACGACGCTCGGTCTAGCGCTTCGTCTGCGTTTCTTCGGACTGGGCACCCGTGGAACCAAATCCACCCGCTCCACGCTTTGTTTCGCTGAGCTTCTGAACCGGCCGAAGCTGTGCATAAATAACCGGCGCGATCACTAGCTGGGCAATTCGCATCCCGCGGCTTACGGCGAACGAATCGCGCCCGTGGTTGATCAGCAGGACGGAAACCTCGCCGCGATAATCGGCGTCGATGGTGCCGGGTGCATTCAGTACCGTAACCGCATTCTTCGCGGCCAGTCCGGAGCGGGGGCGCACTTGGCCCTCATAGCCTTGCGGAATGGCGAGCGCGATTCCCGTCGGCACCATTGCGGTTGCACCGGGCGCGATCAGCAATCCGCCATCCGGGACGGCGGCGAGAAGGTCGAGGCCTGCAGCCCCGGCGCTTTGATAGGCCGGCAGAGGCAGGTCCGAGCCGTGCGGAAGGCGAAGAATTTCGACTTCGATCACTGACGTTTCCCCGCGAGCGCATCCGCGACGCGAGCGATCAAAGCGCGCGCGACGTCGGCCTTCGATTGGCTGGGCCAGGCCTCAGCGCCTTGCGTGGTCACCAGATGAATGCTGTTGCTGTCGCCACCCATGATGCCGGTCGCAGGTGAAACATCGTTCGCAACGATCCAGTCGCAGCCTTTCGACGCGAGCTTGGCCTTCGCATGCGCGATGACATTCTCGGTTTCGGCGGCAAAGCCGATCACGAGCGCGGGGCGCTGCGGTCCTGGTTTTGCGACGGTGGCGAGAATGTCGGGATTTTCCACGAATGAAAGGGCAGGCGTGCCGCCGGAGCCTTTCTTGATCTTCTGGTCGCCGGCCTGTGCAACACGCCAGTCAGCGACCGCTGCTGCGAAGATCGCGACATCAGCGGGGAGCGCCGCCTGCACGGCAGAAAGCATTTCCTGTGCGGTGGTAACGTGCTTGACCCGAACGCCCGCGGGATCTGGAAGATTCACCGGCCCGGCGATCAAAGTGACATCCGCGCCAGCTTGCGCCGCTGCTGCTGCAATGGCGTGGCCCTGCTTGCCGGATGAGCGATTGGCGATGTAGCGCACCGGATCAATCGGTTCATGCGTCGGGCCTGAGGTAATCAGGACGCGCTTGCCCGCGAGCGGTTTGCCGGATGACGCACGCGCAAACATGCCTTCGATCATCGCGACGATTTCCAGCGGCTCCGCCATGCGGCCCGGACCGGATTCGCGCGCTTCGGCCATCTCGCCGTCATTCGGTCCGACAATCTCGATGCCGTCCGACATCAACTGCGCGAGATTGCGCTGCGTTGCCTTGTGGCTCCACATGCGCGGGTTCATCGCTGGCGCGATCAGCACGGGTTTGTCGGTCGCAAGCAGGATCGCGGTCGCAAGATCGTTGGCATGGCCGTGCGCCATCTTTGCCATCAGGTCAGCGGTCGCAGGCGCGACGACAACAATATCCGTGTCGCGCGCGAGACGAATGTGCCCGACGTCGAATTCGCTTTGCCGGTCGAACAGGTCGGTAAAGGCGCGCTCGCCGAGCAGCGTGCCTGCGGAGAGGGGCGTGACGAATTCGCAGGCCGCTTTGGTCAGGACGCCGCGCACAACAGCGCCGCGCTCGCGCAAGCGGCGAATAAGATCGAGCGACTTGTAGGCGGCGATGCCGCCGCCGACGATCAGCAGAATGCGTTTGTCTTTGAGCATGGCATGCAAAACCCAGGACGCCACTTTTACCTCTTCAACGCCGCCACCGGCATGAAGTCTATCGCATTGCACCAGATATGGTTAATGGCTCACCGGACTGCCAGCAGGATCATCGCAAGAAGTCCGGCGATGGCCCACAGCGCCAGCATGGTCCAGCGGTTGCGCCGCGCTTCGGCGCGGCCAATTGCTTCAACTGTTTCAGGCGAAAGCACCAATCCGTTGCGCGTGATGGCGTCCAGATGCTCCGCCATGATCGCGCCGCGCGACAAAAGCTGCGGCACCGCCCCGATGAATTTCCCGACCTCCATCGCCCCTTCGGCTGCATCCTCGACCCGGCCCGCCGGTCCGAGATTGCGCTCGATCCATTCCCGGACGACGGGTTCTGCCACTGTCCACATGTCGAGCTTGGGATCGAGCGACCGCGCGACGCCCTCGACCACGACCATCGTTTTTTGCAACAGAAGCAATTCGGGGCGCGTTCGCATGTCGAATAATCCAGTCACCTCGAACAGAAGCATCAATAGCTTCGCCATCGAAATGTCTTGCGCGGTGCGATTATGGATAGGCTCGCCAATGGCTCGAATTGCCTGCGCGAAGCCCTCGACCGAGTGATGCGCCGGTACATAGCCCGCTTCGAAATGCACTTCCGCGGTGCGCTTGTAGTTGCGCGTGATGAAGCCATAGAGAATTTCCGCGAGAAAACGGCGCTCTTTCGGACCGAGCCGCCCCATGATGCCGAAATCGACCGCGACGATGCGCCCTTGCGCGTCGACGAACAGGTTTCCCGGATGCATGTCCGCGTGGAAAAATCCGTCACGCAAAGCATGACGCAGGAATGACTGGATCACCGCGTGGCCGAGCGCCGGAAGGTCGAAACCTTTATCTGCAAGCGTTGTGTGATCGTTCAGCGGCGTGCCGTCGATCCACTCCATCGTCAGCACATCTTTGGAGACATGCAGCCAATCGACGTCCGGTACGCGGAAGCCTTCGTCGGCTTTGGTGTTCTCCGCCATTTCGGAAAGTGCCGCGGCTTCAAGACGCAAATCCATTTCCAGCGCGACGGAGCGCGCGAGCGTGTCGGCGGTTTCGATGAAACGGAGCCGGCGCGCTTCCGGGGACATTTCTTCGGCATTGCGCGCGGCGAATGCGAACGCATCGAGATCGACCTTGAAGCGCCGCTCGATGCCGGGGCGCAGCACCTTGACTGCGACCGGACGCAAACCGTCCGGTGTCTTGATCTCGGCGCGATGCACTTGTGCGATGGAGGCTGCTGCAACCGGCGGGCCGAAACTTGCGAATACCTCGCTGACCGGCTGTCCGAGCGATCGCTCGACAATGGATTCCGCCTGCGCCTGCGGGAAGGGCGCCATCCGGTCCTGCAAGCTTTCCAGATCGCGCGCGATGGCGACGCCGACCACGTCCGGCCGTGTCGCAAGGAACTGGCCGAGCTTCACATAAGTCGGCCCAAGCTTCGTGAGCGCAGTTGCGATCCGGTTGCTGTTTTCTTTGACCGCGGGGCGTTCGACCAGATGCGAAAGATAAAGCGCGGCGCGCATATGTGGCGGCACGAGCACCGGGTCGACGAGAGAAAATACACCCTCGCGCGCGAACACGAAGCCAGCGCGGG
>CAMBBO010000241.1 GCA_945862935.1 Pseudorhodoplanes sinuspersici
CTCGGCGGTGACCAGATGATGCGAATGTCACGAACGCCCGACATCCTCGCCGATGCCGCATGGCATATCTTCAACAAGCAAGCGCGCAACTTCACCGGGAATTTCCTGATCGACGACTCATTTCTGGCGAGCGAAGGCGTGACCGACTTCGAGCGTTACCGGGCAGATGCATTGCAGCCGCTACAGATGGATTTTTTCGTACCGGATCAACCTGCCCCGCCCGCTGGCGTGCGTATCGGCGGAAAAAGTTGAGACATTTGCCCTTTCGCCTTGGCGCGCGAGGGGTTAAGTCAGTCGAATCATCCCCCATCCGGCCGAACGCATGTCCACTTTGCTCGTCACCCATCCGGCCTGTCTCGATCACATCGTTCCGCAGGGGCACCCCGAGCGGCCGGATCGCATGCGCGCCATTGAGCGCGCGCTGGAGGACGAAAAATTCGTAACGCTCGCGCGCGAGCAGGCGCCGATGCTCGCGCTGGAAACCGTCGCGCTCTGCCATCCCCTCGAATATGTCGAGGCGATCCGCGAGGCATCGCCGCGCGAAGGCATGGCGCAGATCGACGGCGACACCACAATGTCGCCTGGCAGTTTCGAGGCAGCCTTGCGCGGTGCCGGCGGCGCGGTGCTGGCGGTGGATGAAGTGATTGCGAAGAAGGCCAGCAATGCGTTTGTCGCCACGCGCCCACCCGGCCATCACGCGGAAAAAACACGCTCGATGGGTTTTTGCTTCTTCAACAACGCGGCGATCGCAGCGCGCTACGCGCAGAAAAAGCACGGGCTGTCGCGCGTGGCATTGGTCGATTTCGACGTTCATCACGGCAACGGATCGCAAGACATCTTCTGGGACGACAAGACGGTGCTTTATTGCTCGACCCACGAGATGCCGCTCTATCCGGGGTCCGGCGCGCGCAACGAACGCGGCGAACACAACAATATCGTCAACGCACCGCTGCAATCGGGCGACGGCGGAGTGCAGTTTCGCGCTGCAATGGAAAATGCCGTTCTGCCGCGCGTCGCCGAGTTCAAACCGGACCTGATTGTGATCTCCGCGGGCTTCGACGCGCATATGCGCGATCCGCTCGCGTCGCTGAACCTCACCGAGGACGATTATGTGTGGATCACCCGCCGCCTGATGGAGATTGCCGATGGCTGCGCGGGGGGAAGGGTCGTCTCCGTGCTGGAGGGGGGCTATGACCTTGAGGGACTCGCCCGGTCGGCGGCGGCCCATGTCACGACTCTCATGCGGGGATAACCCGTCGCCCCCGGGGCCTGCAGGGGCTAAAGTAGTGGTCAGAAGACGGGAATATCGATGGCAGAAATAAGCACTTCGGACGTGAAGAAACTGCCCTTCGAGCGCGCCATCGAAGAACTCGAATCGATCATCAAGCGGCTCGAAGAGGGCAAGGTTCCGCTTGAGGAATCGGTGGCAATTTATGAGCGCGGAGAGGCACTTAAGCGCCGCTGCGAGGAGCTTTTGAAGGCCGCCGAGGCGCGTGTGGAGAAGATCACCCTGGACGCTTCGGGCAAGCCTTCGGGCTCAGCCCCCCTCGACGTGAAGTAACGCCGGCCACCTTTTCAACTTAATGTTGACGGCACAGGATTTGCTCCGGAAACCCCTTATGATGTAAGGCTTTGCGCATCCCCCTAGAGTCCGTTCAAAGAACTGAATTGGAGCCGCTCGTGTCCACGTCGAAGACCCCCTTGCTCGATCGCGTGCATACGCCCGCAGACCTTCGCAAACTTGCCGAGAAAGACCTTCCGCAATTCGCCGCCGAACTCCGGCACGAACTCGTCGAAGCCGTCGCGGTAACGGGCGGCCATCTTGGTGCCGGCCTCGGTGTCATCGAACTGACAACCGCAATTCATTATGTGTTCAACACGCCCGAAGATCGTCTGATCTGGGATGTCGGCCATCAGGCCTATCCGCACAAGATCCTCACCGGACGCCGCGACCGCATCCGTACCATACGGACCGGCGGCGGCCTTTCCGGTTTCACCAAGCGCGCGGAGAGCGAATACGATCCGTTCGGTGCAGCGCATTCCTCGACGTCGATCTCTGCCGGCCTCGGCATGGCGGTCGCGCGCGATCTCTCCGGCAAGAACAACAACGTCATCGCAGTGATCGGTGACGGCTCGATGTCGGCCGGCATGGCTTATGAAGCGATGAACAATGCAGGCGCGATGAATTCGCGCCTCATCGTCATCCTCAACGACAACGACATGTCGATCGCGCCGCCGGTCGGCGCACTTGCAGGCTATCTCGCCCGCCTGTTCTCCGGCCACAGCTATCGCGGCCTGCGCGAAATCGGAAAGCAGCTTGCCCAGAAATTGCCGAAGGCGCTGGAGATCGGCGCGACCCGCGCGGAAGAATTCGCGCGCGGCATGGTCACCGGCGGCACGCTGTTCGAGGAACTCGGCTTCTATTATGTCGGCCCGATCGACGGCCACAATCTCGATCAGCTTTTGCCGATCCTGAAAAATGTCCGCGATTCAGAAACCGGCCCGATCATCGTCCATTGCCGCACCCAAAAGGGCAAAGGTTACGAACCGGCCGAAAAATCCGCCGACAAGTATCACGGCGTCGTCAAATTCGACGTCGCAACCGGCGCGCAGGTGAAGGCGAAGTCGAACGCCCCTTCATATCAAAAAGTGTTCGGCGAAAGCCTCATCAAGGAAGCGCGCAAGGACGACAAGATCATCGGCATTACGGCGGCCATGCCGTCCGGCACCGGCATCGACCAGTTCGAGAAGGTTTTCCCGGAGCGCACCTTCGACGTCGGCATTGCCGAGCAGCATGCGGTGACGTTCGCCGCCGGTCTTGCGACCGAAGGCTTCAAGCCGTTCTGCGCGATCTATTCGACCTTCCTGCAGCGCGGCTACGACCAGGTCGTGCATGACGTCGCCATCCAGAAGCTGCCCGTGCGCTTCGCGATGGACCGCTCGGGCCTCGTCGGCGCCGACGGCCCGACCCATGCCGGTTCGTTCGACATTGCCTATCTCGGCTGCCTCCCCGGCTTCGTGCTGATGGCGGCGGGCGACGAAGCCGAACTCGTCCACATGGTCGCAACGCAGGTTGCGCTGAACGATTGCCCCTCGGCGCTGCGTTATCCGCGCGGCGAAGGCATGGGCGTCACCATGCCGGAAGAAGGAAAGGCGCTCGAAATCGGCAAGGGCCGCATCCTCAAGGAAGGCTCGAAAATCGCGCTGCTGTCTTACGGCACGCGCCTCGGCGAATGCCTCAAGGCTGCGGAAGAACTCGCCGGTTACGGCTTGTCCACGACGGTGGCCGACGCGCGCTTTGCCAAGCCGCTCGACACCGACCTCGTGCTTCGCCTTGCGCGCGAGCATGAAGTGCTCATCACCATCGAGGAAGGCTCGATCGGCGGTTTCGGTTCGTTCGTGATGCGGTGCCTTGCCGAGCACGGCGCGCTCGACGACGGATCGGTCAAGTTCCGCTCGATGATCCTGCCGGACGAGTTCATCGACCATGACTCACCGAACGCGATGTATGCGAAGGCCGGCCTCGACGCGAAGGGCATCGTGACCAAGGTGTTCGAGGCGCTTGGTAAAGACATCAAGGCCGAGACCGTTCGTCTCGCCTGATCGCCACCGATGGGGGGCGCCGCGACGATCCTGGCGCTCATCTGTTCGTTCGTCTGGTACATTTGGGTCGGAGCCTTCGCTTTCAAAGCGTTGGCTCCGAACCATATTGTCGGTCGACGACCGCCTCGCAGCCGCATTGTTTACGGCATTCTCGCTTTGCTTCCGGTCGTTTGGTACGCCAGCGATTATCTCAAGCGCTGGAACGGGTATCAGCGCCAGCGCACGCATATCGCCGACCTATCGCGCTCACCTCGCCCTACCAATCCCGGCAAAACGCTCGTCATCTTCGGCGCGCGCGAGCCGTGGCAGGATGAACTGATCGAGGCCGGGGCTCTCGACACAATTTACGTCAGCGATTGGAAGACAAGGGTCGCAGGGGAAGGTCCTTGGATCCGGATTGGCTATGCACGCTCGCCCAAATGCCTCGACACGTCAGGATTAACGGAAAGCACGATCACGCCGCGAGCGCGTTCTGGATTTCTGGCATGCGCCTCCATTGACGCCGCCGCCGCCGCGCCAGCCGACGGATTGCACCTTCGGATTTCAAATGAAGCGACCGCAACGCTCCGGCGCACGTTGCTCGAAGGCACAGGTCCATACGAATTGCATTCAATTCAGAACGGCAGCGACACCATTGTGGGCTATTGGGAGCGCGCCTACGCAACCATTCCAAAATTGCCGCCGGTGTTTATAGGCATCGGGTATTGGCAACGCGATATGCTCGACACAGAAAACCCGCGCCCGGAATTGCGCGACTTCGTTATCGAGCGCCTGAGCCTCGACGTGAAATCATCGCGACCCTCCGGGCAGCCGAGCGCAGAAGATATCCGCACCCGTTTTCGCGAACTGGCTACCTCCGGCGACGCGCGCGAGCGGGAGGCTGCGGCAGTCGTCGCGAAGGCGACGGGGAAAGATACGTTGCTGCCTTCCGATCTCGATTTGCTGCGAGCGGCGCGTTGAACTGGTATCGCATCGCGTGACAGAACGTCTGAAAATCTCAAGCATCGGCAATCGCGGCGACGGCGTCGCCGAAAGCGATCACGGTCCGCTTTATGTGCC
>CAMBBO010000242.1 GCA_945862935.1 Pseudorhodoplanes sinuspersici
ACCGTCATTATCTTCCCCGTTAAAAGGACTTTACAACCCTAGGGCCTTCATCATCCACGCGGCATGGCTGGATCAGGCTTGCGCCCATTGTCCAATATTCCCCACTGCTGCCTCCCGTAGGAGTCTGGGCCGTGTCTCAGTCCCAGTGAGGCTGGTCATCCTCTCAGACCAGCTATTGATCGTAGCCTTGGTGAGCCGTTACCTCACCAACAAGCTAATCAAACGCGGGCCAATCCTTCAGCGATAAATCTTTCCCCGTAAGGGCGTATCCGGTATTAGCCAAAGTTTCCCTTGGTTGTTCCGAACTGAAGGGCATGTTCCCACGTGTTACTCTCCCGTCTGCCGCTCCCATTGCTGGGCGCTCGACTTGCATGTGTTAGGCCTGCCGCCAGCGTTCGCTCTGAGCCAGGATCAAACTCTCAAGTTGGATGAGATTTTGATCTCGGCTGATCACACGTTTTCGCTGGTGTCACTTTCGTGACGCCATCTTTGACGAGGTCCATCCACCCGATCGCCTTGCCTTGGCTTGCGCCAAAACCCGACAATCAGTTGCGATGTACCTTGAAACGTAGACCGCCGATATTCTCGTCCGACCGCTCTTCTTTCAGTGAGAGCAAGCTCTCCCCGATCGAGGAAACGGCCCGCAAGGACACCGCCGTCCACGTTTCTCTTTCTTCTGATTCACTTTTCAAACAGCCCGGGACCGGGAGGCCCCTCCTTCGATTTCTCGAAGGCCTTCAAACATGGTCGAAGCAAATCGCCTCCGACAACTGATCGGAAGCTTGTTCACTATGAAAGTGAGATGCTTCGAGAGACGCGCCATCGCGCCCAGAGGGCGGGTGGCAACGCCTTATGGCCGTTATATAGGGTAGGCCCGTAATTACTGTCAACACAGAACCGTCATGAAAGACGAAAAATCCGCGCCGGCAGCATGCTTCTTTGGTCGTTCTCATATAGTGCTGTTGCAGCGCAGCGGGAGGGGCAAGCGGGCGGGACAAGTGCCGCACTCAAGCCACATTCCTCCAGCGTTCTTGGGCCTTGAGGGGACGGTCGCCACGCTTAAGGATGCGGCCAGAACTTGCGGCACATGGCGTTGTTTTGCGTGAGGAATCGGTCATTGTGAGGCCGCCTCGCGACACCGCCACGGGCTTCGGCCTTGGTCTTGCTTGATTGTCTGCCGCCGCCGTCATCTGGCGGCACTTTAATCAGAATAAGCGTTCGCGGGGATTTGAGGGGACGGCAAGTTTGGACGGCAGGCGCGGACAATACCGGACCGAGTCCGATTTGATCGACCTCGGCAACGAGCCGCCGCTCTTCGTCGACGGCGGCGAGGACGGCGTGATCGATCGCCGCCGCGTCTCCGTCCAATGGTTTTCCGGAACGATTTTGACCGGCCTGATCGGCGCGGCCCTGATGGGCGGCGCCGTTTTCACATCGCTCGACGGCGAAGCACATTTCGCGGCTTTGCCAGAGCGCGTCGAAGGCGCGCTGCGCGGTGCGCTCGGCAATATCGGCGAACGGCTCACCGGCATGCGTAAGGCCGACAAGCTTCCCCCGCCCGGTGAATCCACCGGCGCACGCCAGATCATTCGCGTTTCGACCACAAGCCGTTCGGGAAATCGCGAGATCGTTCGCGTGCGGCCCTTCATTCGCGTTTCAGCGAACCTTTCAATGTCTCTGACCGAATTGTCGGCGAAAATTCCGCCGTTCAATCCGCAAAAGCTTCTTGCCGAATCCGCCGGCGACACGCCGGAAGCCACAGCAGCCGGCGCGACCGCAGAGCCGGATGCCGAAGTCTCCTTCGTGATGCGCGATCTCGGCCCGATGATGCCGCGCCTGAAGACAGCGGGAGCAGTTTCCGCCGACGACGCGCTGACACGCATACGCGAATTTGCCACCACGATGCCGGGCGCGCCAAAAAACTCTTATGCGGCCGCAGGTTTGCAGCCCGGTGGTGTGACAACGCTCGCCTATGCCGCCGAAGGAAGCCCCGATCCCTATCGCGGGTTCGAAGCGCGCATCGTTCCTGAAAACATCACGCTGCTGCCGAAAAGCTCAAGCCAGACCACCGGCGGCAATTCGTGGAACGAGCGCATGATCGCCGCCAAGAAGAACGACAGCATCGGCGCGATCCTGCGCGATCTCGGCGCGACGCCAGATGAAATCAAAGGCATCGCGGGCATTCTCGGTCCGCGCGGGCGCGATGGCGCGCTGAAGGAAGGCAACAAGATCCGCGTTCTCTTGTCGGCGGCGCCGGCCGGCGGCGGACGTCAGCAGCCGGTGCGGGTGATTGTCGCCAATGAAAGCGCGGTTGAGGCAGTCGCCGCGCTATCCGATGTCGGCAAATACGTTTCGGTCGACGTCAACAGCATCAACAACGCGGCTGACATCGCAAGCACCGACGACGAGGACGACGACGGCTCGGGCGTTCGCCTGTACCAGAGCATCTACGAGACCGCGATGCGCAACAACATCCCGCGCTCGGTCATCGACGACATGATCCGCATCTATTCGTACGACGTGGATTTCCAGCGCAAGGCGGCGCCGGGGGATTCCCTCGACGTACTCTATGCCGGCGAGGAAGAAGGCAGCGGCGGCGACCGCAACAGCGAAGTACTGTTTGCTTCGCTCACTGTCGGCGGCGATTTGAAGAAATTCTACCGCTATCAGACGCTCGATGACGGCGTGGTCGACTATTACGACGAGACCGGAAAGAGCGCGAAGAAGTTCCTTGTCCGCAAGCCGGTTTCGGACGGCATCATGCGCTCATCCTTCGGTGTGCGCCGCCATCCGATCCTCGGCTACACCAAGATGCACACGGGCGTGGATTGGGCAGCGCCCACGGGCACGCCGATCTTCGCGTCCGGCAACGGCGTGGTCGAAAAGGTCGGATGGGAATCCGGCTACGGCAAATATGTGCGGCTGCGCCACGCCAACGGTTACGAAACGGCCTACGGCCACATGACCGCGTTCGCACGCAACATGGATGTCGGCACGATCGTGCGGCAGGGCCAGGTGATCGGCTTCGTCGGCTCGACCGGCCTCTCGACTGGCGCGCACGTCCACTACGAAATTCTCGTCAACGGACGCTTCGTCGATCCGATGCGCATCAAGCTGCCACGTGGCCGCTCGCTCGACGGCAGTTTGCTTGCAGGCTTCGAGCAGGAACGCGACCGTCTGGACGGCATGATGGCGAACAAGCCGGCGCGCGTCGCGCAATCGATCCGCTAACCCTCAAGACAAGATCGGCGATTATTGTGAGCTTGATCGAACCTGGCGAAGCCCATTACGAAATCCAGACCAGCCGCTTCTGGGCGATCTTCCACATGCAGGCCACGCGCTTTTTCTTTCCGCAGCGCATCGCCGCCGATAAGCACGGCATTTCCTCGCGCACGACGAGTTTCTGGCTCACGCCGTGGGCGCGCAATGAAGAACACATGCCGATGACGCATGTGGCCGAGATCGAGCACGATCGCGGATTGATCTGGGATACATTGCGGATCGAAAGCTCCGGCGGCATCGATCCGATGATCTGTCCCGGCTTGCCGAAAGGCGCGACCAATTCATTCGTCGCGCATGTTCGCCAGCTGATGAATACCCCTCGCCCCGCATAGCGGAGAGAGGGGTAGCGCGTTTAAGCGGCTTCTCTGATTGATTCGCCGTTGAACGTCAGTCCGCCCTTGCCGGCGGAGACCTTCACCGCGTCGCCATCCTTCACCTTGCCGGACAAGATCAGTTCGGCGAGCGGATCCTGCAACGACTTCTGGATCACGCGCTTGAGCGGGCGCGCGCCGTAAGCCGGATCGTATCCCTTCTCGGCGATGTAATCGCGCGCTGCGGGATCGAGCGTGATCGCGATTTTGCGATCGTCGAGCAGCTTCTGCAGGCGCTTGAGCTGGATTTCGACGATGCGGCCCATCTCGCTGCGCTGCAGGCGATGGAACAGAATGATCTCGTCCACGCGATTGAGAAACTCGGGCCGGAATGCCGAGCGCACGATTGCCATCACCTGGTCTTTCACTGCGTCGGTGTCCTCGCCTTCCTTCTGGTTGACGAGGAATTCCGCGCCGAGATTCGACGTCATGATGATGAGCGTGTTGCGGAAATCCACCGTGCGGCCCTGCCCGTCGGTGAGCCGGCCGTCGTCGAGGACCTGCAGCAGGACGTTGAACACGTCCGGGTGCGCCTTCTCGATCTCGTCGAAAAGCACGACCTGATACGGACGCCGCCGCACCGCTTCCGTGAGCGCGCCGCCTTCCTCATAGCCGACATAACCCGGAGGTGCGCCGATCAGGCGCGCGACCGAATGCTTCTCCATGTATTCGGACATGTCCATGCGAATGAGCGCGGTCTCGTCATCGAACATGAATTCCGCCAACGCTTTTGTCAGTTCGGTCTTGCCGACGCCAGTTGGGCCCAGGAACATGAACGAACCGATCGGGCGATGCGGGTCCTGCAAGCCTGCGCGCGCGCGGCGCACCGCAGTCGAAACCGCGCGCACGGCATCGGCCTGACCGACCACGCGCTGGCCGATTTTGGTTTCCATGCCGAGAAGCTTTTCCTTCTCGCCCGCAAGCATCCGGTCCATCGGAATGCCGGTCCAGCGCGAGACGACGCCCGCGACATGATCGGCAGTGAC
>CAMBBO010000243.1 GCA_945862935.1 Pseudorhodoplanes sinuspersici
TGCGGCCCTTGAAATTCGCACCAAAGCCCTGCGCAGCATCGTCCAACACGAACAGGTTATGTTTCGCCGCCAGTGCCGCGATCGCATCGTGATCCGCAGGCAATCCAAATAGATCGACCGGCACGATGGCCTTGACCGTCAATCCGGCGCGCTTTGCCGTTTCAATCGCGCGTTCAGCACTGCGCGCATTGATATTGAAAGTTTCGGCATCGACGTCGGCGAATACAGGTGTCGCGCCGACCAGCGCCACGACCTCGGCGGTCGCACAAAACGTAAAGGACGGGCAAATCACCGCGTCGCCCGGACCGACGCCTTTGGCCATCAGCACAAGCATCAATGCATCGGTCCCGCTTGAGCAGGACAAGGCGTGCTTCGCGCCGCAGAATTGCGCCAGCATGCGCTCGAACTCGAACACTTCCGGCCCTTGCAGGAATAGGCAATGTGAAAGAACGCGCGCCACTGCGTCGTCGACCGAGGTGCCGAGCCGCTTGCGCTGCGCCGCCACGTCGATGAAGGGAATGGGAGCCATATCGCTGCGAACGTGCTGGTTCATTCTCGATTCCAATTGATCAATTCAGGCGGCGGTAGTGCGCGGCATCTTGGGCTGCTGGCCGATTTTCACGGCCTTGCGGCCATCGAGGCAGCGGATCGCGATCCCTAGGCTTTGCACGCCTTCTTCTCCAGTGACCGCAGGAGGCTTCTCGCCACGCACGGCTGCAACGAACGCGGTCAGTTCGGCGCGTAGCGGCTCGTCGTGCCCGACCGACAGGTGGCGCATCGAATAGCTGCCGTCCTGCTTGAAGCCGAAGCATTCGGTCACCTGCCTCGTCAGCAAATCACCCATGACGTATTTTCCGCGCGTCGCGACGTGAACCGTGCGCGCCTTGAAGGGCGTCAGCCAGTTGGTGTTGATGTGTGCGAGCACGCCCGAGGCCGTGCGGAATTGCAGCAAGGCTATGTCCTCACGCTCGGCAACGGCACTTGAGAGCTGCGGCTGCACTTCGACGATTTCGGAATCGGTGAACCAGCGGATCAGGTCGATGTCGTGAACCGCAAGATCGATCACCACACCAACATTCGACATGCGCGGCGGGAAGGGTCCGACGCGGGTGATCGCAATCGAAAGGATGTCTTCGTTCTCGATAGCCTTCTTGATCGCCTGCACCGCAGGATTGAACCGCTCAACGTGCCCGACCATAAGCGTCACGCCCTTGGCCTCGGCGGCGGCGATCATCTCGCGCCCCTCGTCGACATTCGAGGCAATAGGCTTTTCCACCAGCACGTGAATGCCGCGATTGATGCATTTCATCGCAAGTTCGTGGTGCAGATGCGTGGGCGCCGCGATGGTCACGGCATCGAGGCCAGGTCCGAGCAGGTCGTCGATGGTATCCACCGCCGGGATGCCGAGGACGCGAGTGACGAGTTCCCGTTGCTGCGCGCTCGGATCGGCGACGCCGATCAAGGTCACACCGGGTAAATTGGAAAACACACGCGCGTGGTTCGCGCCCATGATTCCAGCCCCGATCACGCCGACGCGCAACGGGCTGTCCGCGCCGTCCTTTACCGCAACCATACTATCCCCTCGGCCCCTGCCGTATTCACGCCGTCCCTAGCATGGCACGCCCCGGGTTGCGACCAGCCCTCCACAGGAGGCGCGAACACGAATTGAATCAATCCGTTACAGCACCTTTTCTCCTCGTTTTTCGGCACCAAAGGCGCGAAAGTGCGACCATCCCTGCCAATTGTAATTTCCAGATCACCCAACTAGTTTGCGGTGCCTCCCAGTCGTCAAACTGGTGCTCGCAACCAGTCTCAAACACGGATTCGCAGTAATGGCTTGGCTTGAATCGGTGCGAACACGCGCAGTCCGGCATCCCGTTGAGGCACAAATCATCGCGATCGTCTCGCTGATCCTGTTGTCGCTTTTGCACTATCGAATCATTTTCTGGTGGATCCCGGCCGATCCCGATCAGCTCAACGGGTTGTCGATGGGCACGCTTGCCGATCCGCAACGCTTTTTCACACATCAGATTCTGGAGTTGCTGCCCGTTTACCGGCCGATATACGCCCTGCGCTTCTGGCTCCAGTATCAGATCCACGGCATCGATCATGTGTATCTCTACCAGCTTGTTCAGTTGGCGTTTCTGCTATTTGCAGCAACGCTCATGTTCCTCGCGCTAAGGGCGCTGACAGGGCGTTTGGACGCGCCTCTAGTCGCGGCACTCGCTTTCACGATCGACAAGCGCAACCAGCCAGCGATGACGTGGCACGATCCGCTCGCGATGGCCGTGGCGTTCGGCACTTCAGCACTCTGGCTGCTATACCGGAGGACACCCGGCCTACTCTCGTGCATCGCGGCCGTGATCCTGCTGCTGATGTCAGGAATGTCGAAGGAATTCGGCCTCGCTTTCACTGCGTTCATCGGAATCGAATCGGCATGGCGGCTGGTGATCAGGCGTGACGGAGCCGCGCTCAAATACTTCATTATCGCAGCAGCGGTGACAGTCATTTATCTTTCGCTGCGCATCTTGCTCGCGCACGGCGCCGCCAGCGAGCATTGCGCCGGCTCAGGCTATTTTTGGACCTCAAGCGATTTCTGCTTCAAGGTCGGGCTTATTGGCGAGCAATTTCCGCAACTGCTCTACAATATCGGCGCAAGTTTCGTCGGGATATTCTTGCC
The DNA here is from genome assembly GCA_945862935.1 of Pseudorhodoplanes sinuspersici. Taxonomy (GTDB): domain Bacteria; phylum Pseudomonadota; class Alphaproteobacteria; order Rhizobiales; family Xanthobacteraceae; genus Pseudorhodoplanes; species Pseudorhodoplanes sinuspersici_A. Next base: position 2,681 of record CAMBBO010000243.1, read on the forward strand.
GGTGCTGTTCAAACCAAGCGGTGAACTCACGCTCCTGTCCGATCTGTCTCTTCCTTACGTCGCTTATTGCGCCCTTTTCATCGGACTTGCGCTCTACGCCTTGGTGCGCGGGTCGCGCGAGGCGTGGCTCGCAATTCTCCTGATGGTCTGCAGCGCGGTTATCAGCTTTGCCCTGTTCCGCGATCGCAATCATATGGTTGGCGAAGTCGGATTCTATTTTGCGGCCGGAATAGGCCTTGCTCTGCTGCTCGACCGGATTGCGTCCTATCGGGTCGTTCTGGGAGTTTTGACAATAATGAGCGTGTCGATGATCGGCTACGCGGTGCGCGCCGAGCGGACATTGGAAGACCATCTCGCCCGAATCCTTAGCACCGACTATTGCGCCAAGAATGCCGAGGAGAAGCACATCGACAAGACGCTCGCCCGCGCTATCGACGCGCGCTATCGGCCGTGGATGCCGCCCTGCCCCGGTCAACCCGCCGCCAAATGAAAACGAGATGTTCGGCGATCAGGCGTTTCGAACAAATGCATTCACCCGTTCGGCGACTTCTTCAATCTGCTCGAGCCGCAACGACGGATGCACCGGCAGAGTGAGAATCCGCTGCGCCTGACGCTCCGTCACCGGAAAATCGCCTGCCTTGTAGCCGAGCGCCGCAGCGGCGGGCTGCAAGTGGATTGGCACCGGATAGTGGATGGCAGTCCCGATCGAGTGTCCGGCCAGGTGCCGCTGGAGCGCATCGCGCCGGTCTACTTGAACGACGAACGTATGATACGTGTTGAATTCGATCTGGCGGTCCGGCGGCATAAATACAAGTTCCGCGTCCAGCAATGCGCGATAGCGCGCGGCGTTCTCCCGGCGGGCGCGGATCGTTTCTCCGAGTTTGCCGAAGCGATAATTAACGATTGCCGCCTGTAGCGCATCCATACGCGACACGTAACCAAACTGAGTCACTGTGTTGCGGTCGGCCATTCCGTGATTGCGCAATTGCCGGACCGCCGCCGCGACAGCATCGTCATTCGTCGTCAGAAAACCACCATCGCCGCAGGTGTTGAGATTCTTCAAGGGATGTGTCGAGAAACATCCGACATGCCCGATGCTTCCCGCCAGGCGGCCGTCATAGGTCGAACCAATCGACTGTGCGGCATCCTCAATGACAAAAAGACTATGGCGTTGCGCGAGATCGAGGATCGGCTGCATGTCCGCGATGCGCCCGGTCAGATGCACCGGCATGATCGCCTTGGTGCGCGGTGTGATCGCCTTGGCAATTTGATCCGGATCGATGTTCTGATCCGGCAATACGTCCACAAAAACCGGACGCGCGTCGACATGAACGATCGCTGCAGTCGAGGCCACGAAGGAATTTGGCGGCGTGATGACTTCGTCGCCCGGCCCAATTCCCAACGCCTTCATCCCAAGAAACAATGCGTCGGTACCGGAATTGAGAGCCACCGCATGTTTCACGCCGCATAGCGCGGCCATGCCGGCTTCTGCTTGCTGCACGAATTCGCCGTCGATGTATTGACCCGATGAAAGCACACGCTCGATCAGGGTCATCAGTTCACCGCGCTGTTCCGCGAACTGAGCAGCGATATCGACATAAGGAATTCGCATTTTCGCCGGGGTGGACAACGGGCGCTCCTATCGGCCGGCATAGAACGACTGGACGGTCGCAATAACGTGATCCATCTCGGCGCGCGGCAGATGCTGATCGCACGGGAATGTGATGATCTCTTTTGTATGCCGGTCGGCGACGGGGAAATCTCCTTCGCGATGGCCGAGATGCGCGAGCGCCGGCTGCCGGTAGATCGGCACGGGATAGTGGACCTTCGCCTCGATGCCATTGGCGATGCAGTGTTTGAGCAAGGCATCGCGATCTTCGGCGAATACGATGTAAAGATGATAGACAATCCGCATGTCCGGCACTCGCGGCGGAATGCGGATTTGCTTCAGC
>CAMBBO010000244.1 GCA_945862935.1 Pseudorhodoplanes sinuspersici
CAGCACAACGTCGCCGTTGTCGTTTACCGCGGTCGATACGATTACCTGGCCGCCCGCGCCGGTGAATTTGATCGAGTTGGACAAGAGATTGAGAATGATCTGGCGCACCGAGCGCGCATCCGCGACGACGTGCGGCAGCGCCGCAGGCAATGACGTGCGGATTATGATGCGCTCTTTGTTCGCTTCCGGCTGCATGATCGCAACCGATTGCTGCGTCAGGTCGTTCAAGTTCAGGTCGGAGAAATTCAGGTCGAGTTTGCCCGCTTCGATCTTGGACAGGTCGAGCAAGTCATTCAGCAGCGAGACGAGATGCCCGCCGGAGGCGTGAATGTCCTTCAGGTAGTCGCGGTAGCGGTCGTTGCCGATCGGGCCGAAGCGCTCATCCATCATCACTTCGGAAAATCCGATAATCGCATTCAATGGCGTGCGGATCTCGTGACTTACTTTAGCGAGGAATTCCGATTTGGCCGATGACGTGCGCTCGGCCTCCTGCTTCGCCGCGATGAGGTCTTCTTCCGTCTTTTTCCACTGGGTGATGTCGCGCAGCACCGCGCAGAAGCGATCCTCGCCATCGGTCAGGCGTCCGAGCGTCATGAACAATGGCAGCAAGCCGCCTCCGCGCACGCGGCCTATCACTTCGCGGCCGTCATTGAGAATGCGGCTCATCGCGTCACCGGAGAGACGATGCAGATAATCGAGCGCCACGCCCTTGCTTTCCGGGGCGAACAATTCGTTGAAGGACATTTTCGCGAACGCATCGGCGTCGTAGCCGAACAGGGCCTGCGCGCCGTGGTTCGCGGTCAGCACGCGGCCTTGCGCGTCGAGCACGAGGATACCGTCGGTTGCGGTATCGAGAATCGATTTCAGCTCCCGTAATTCGCGCGCGCTGTCGTCGATCTGCGGCATTGTTGAAAGCGCAATCGCGTTGGATGCCGCCGGCAGCAGGATCAGCGCCATCGCCGTCATGCCTTCCCACGGGATCGTCAGCAGCCGAGCTTCGGTCGGGTGCGCGCCGCCGTTCGGCGTCTGGATCGTCAACGACTGGCCATTGCTGTCGTCGTGCTTGCCACCTTCGAGAAACAGGGAATCGAGGCCGCCTGCTTGCTCAAAGTCGTTGAGCGTTTCGTGCCCGGTCCATTCGAGGAATGATTTGTTGGAATAGAGAAACTGCCCGTGCCGGTGAATCAGGATGCCGACCGGTAGCTTGTTCAGCAATGGCCGAATGTCGTCATGCGTATCCGTTTTGAGCGCCGCCGGTTCGGCCTGAGCTACTGCGCTTTGCGGGACAGGCAATGCGGCCGAAGTCGGCTCCCCGCCGTTTTCGCCTGCTTCGCGAAGCCGCGCACTGAGTTGCTTGGCGAGTTCGCTGAATGCATTGCGCTCATTCGCGTTCAGCCCGTTCTTGGCTTCCATGCTGGCGCGGAACGGCAGGACGTTTTGCGCGCTCGGTACGATCGTGAATACGGGCTTCGCCGGAGCGGTCGTTGCCTCGATGGCCTTTGGCGCTTCTGCCGCTGTGACGGGCGCGCTAGCGCGCTGCTTCAAAATCTGTGCGATGCGCGCGGTGTCGCGGCATACGCCGAAACCGCGATAGCCGCGAAACACGCGGTCGCGATCATAGATAGGCAATCCCGATAACTCGACGCCGATGCGTTCGCCCGAACCTTCGACCGGCCATCCGATATGGACGCCGCTCCATGTGTCGCGCGAGGCGATTGCCGTTGCGACTTCGCCCTTTGGATCGAGACCGAGTGCGGAAGCAATTTCGCTCCAGGGCTTGTTCAGCGCGCTGGCGACACTGCCGCCGATGACATCAGAAAATTCGCCGGCACCGAGACTGAATTTCTCTTGCGCGTCCATCTGCCAAACGAAGCGCAGCGGATGACGGCGCTCGGCGGCGGGTTCGCTTTCGCATTCTTCCGCGGCGGCTGCAATGATCGGAATTGCTGCGGGCGCAACGTCGGGTGCGCGCTCGGCGGCGCGGCGTTCTTCCTGCGCGGGGGTGGCAGCAATCGGCGCAGATTCGGATTTTTGCTCGACCGGTTTTGAATCCGGCAACGACACCAGCAGCACAATGTTCGTGCCGCTGCCGATGCGATCGACGTTCATCGCGCCGAGTGCGCTCACGCCGTTCGCTTTTCCGGTTTCACGCGCGGCAATCGCGAGTTCTGCCGCGTCGATCGCTTCGAGACTCTTGCGCCCGGCTAATGCGGCCGACGCCTGGGGGGTTGCCTCGATCAGCGCGCCGTCATTTGTGAATGCAGCGAACGCGCCATCGAGACCTGCGAGCAAGCGGCGCGCGCGCTCGGCCAGTGAGAAATTAGGTCCGGCTGGCTGCGTCGCGACGACCAGCACAGCGGATCGGTAGTCGATTGCGACACGCGAACAGGCGCATAGCAGTGTGCGGCCAAATCCTGCACCGAAGCCGCGCAGCATTTCGAGCCGTGCCGTGCCGCCGAGTGACAGCGTTCCAGCAAGGCGGGCGATCTGTGAGGCGGCAAGCTGGCGCGGTTCAAACGCGCGCAGCGCGCAGGCAGCGGGTGTGTCGAATCCGAATATCGCGGCGCCTGCCGGATTGGCCCAGATCAGCCGCGCGCCGTCGGTGCTCCACAGCCAAACGGGGACGCTCGCAGTCGCAAGCGGCGCAAGGCGCGGATCGCGCAAGATGGCCAGCGAGGAACCTGCTTCAGTCATCGCGCGTTCGGGTGCGGGGGCTCTGCATATTAAGGCTTTGTTAATAGTCGCGGCGGCGCGCTGCGTCCACGCTGACAGCCCCGCCCTATGCGGATAACCTTAACCTTCGCGGCGCGCGGCGCCGCTCCAAAACGCGGGAGACGCTCCATGGCGAAAGATCCAACGATGCCGTTTGAGATGCCGCAGGAGATGCGCAAGTTCGTCGAGCAGAGCGTCACCCAGGCGCAGCAGGCGTTCGAAGGCTTTATGACCGCTGCCAATTCCGCAGTATCGGGAATGGAGGGCAAGGCCAGCATGGCCCGCTCCGGCGCCAAGGACGTCACCGCCAAGGCGATGGGCTATGCCCAGCGCAACGTCGCAGCGTCCTTCGAGCACGCCCAGAAGCTCGTCCGCGCCCGCGACCCGGAAGAGGTCATCAAGCTGCAGAGCGAATTCGTGAAAGCGCAGATGCAGGCTTTGAGCGAGCAGGCCAAGGAATTGGGCGAGCTTGCAGGCAAGGCGGCCGCCAGCACCACAAAGGGCTGAATTTCCGGCCGTCCGGTGCGGGGGTAGTGGAACAGGCTGTTCAACGGACTGGCTTGGTTAAGGAATTGTGCATTGCAATATTTCTGTTGCAACGCATCATGAACTAACGTATATGGGTCTCATCGCACCGGAGCGCCCAGGGACAGGGAAGCCCGGTACCTTTGTACCATAAGGGATAACGATCATGACCGAGGCCACCAGCACCACGACCGCCCCGAAGCCGAAAGCCAAGCCCGCCATGGCGTTCGAAACCCCGAAATTCGACATTCCGTCCTTCGACATGCCGAAGATGGAAGTGCCCGCCGCTTTCCGCGAAATGGCTGAAAAGAGCGTGTCGCAGGCGAAGGACAACTGGGAAAAGATGAAGACCGCGACCGAGGAAGCCACCGACGTGCTCGAGACGAGCTACGCCACCGCTTCGAAGGGCGCTGCCGATTACGGCATGAAGGTCATCGACCTTGCCCGCACCAACACTAACACTGCCTTCGATTTCGCGACGCAGCTCTTCGCTGCCAAGTCGATCTCGGAAGTCGTTGAGCTGACCTCCGCGCATGCGCGCAGCCAGTTCGAGACCGCGACGGCCCAGACGAAGGAGCTCACTGCTCTGGCGCAGAAGGTCACGACCGAGACCGTCGAGCCGATTAAGTCCGGCATGACCGAGGCCTTCAAGAAGGTTTCCTAAGTTTCGACAGCGCCTCCGGCGCCGTTACGGAAAAGCCCGGGCTCACGCCCGGGCTTTTTCTTTGAACCGGGGCCTGCCGAAAACCGACTGAAGCAAGCACGCCCTTGCTTGCCAAAGGGGCGCATTGCCCCTAGTTTCCGGCTCCTTCCGGCCAAGAAGTCTTGTGCAGCTGTAGCTCAGTTGGTTAGAGCGCTGGTCTGTGGAACCAGAGGTCGGTGGTTCAAGTCCACCCAGCTGTACCAAACCTCCATCCACCGTCTCCACGCGCCCTGCGAATGGGCGAGCCATTCGAAAGAATGGGCGCGTCGTGCTGCGCGACACGCAGATAATTCCAAACCCCTGACGATCCGCTATAAGCGGGCGGCATTTTGAAAAAGCGCAGGGGAAGTCCGATCATGGCCGGGGAATTCACAGGGAAAGTCGCCGTTATCTCCGGCGGCAGCCGTGGCATCGGGCGTGCAATCGCCGAGGCGCTCGGGCGCGAGGGCGCGCAGACCGTGCTGCTTGCAGCATCCGCCGAAAATCTCGCAATCGCCGCCAAGCGCGTGGTCGCAGCCGGCGGGCCGGAGCCCATGACGATCGCTGCGGACCTGCGCACGCTTGCCGCCTGCGAGG
>CAMBBO010000245.1 GCA_945862935.1 Pseudorhodoplanes sinuspersici
CGATCGCGAGGAACCACGGCAACACGAGAATGAGCATCGCAATGACACCGGGCAACGGCCGAAGATTGAGAAGCCACCGTCCCGTGCGGTCGTAGATGCACAACGCCACGATTGTCAGGCCGACGACCATCAGGATCAGCGGCCCTTTCAGCAGGATGCCGCCTGCAAGCGCGCCCCAGAAGATCGCAGGCAACGCCCATGCGCGCCGCGCGCTTTGCGTGTCACCGCCATATCCGAGATAGACACGCGCCATCGCACCCATCGCAGCAGCGACCGTGAGCAGAAGCATTGCGTCGGTCTTGGCCAGACGCGCCTCGACTCCGAGCAAGATCGACACTGCCATCAATATCCCAGCGAGCAAGGCCGCGCGGCGCGTGGTGAAAGCAAGCGCCGTCCAGTATGTGAGCAACACGCCGCCGATTGCGCCGATCAGCGAAGGGATACGGTAGAGCCAGATGGTGCGGTGCGCGGCCGTGAAGCCCGCAGCGTCCGCTGTTTTGACGATAGCGGCCTGCAGCCAATAGATGCCGACAGGTTTCTTGTAACGGACCTCCTGCTGGAATCGGATGTCCACGTAATCGCCGCTCTCGACCATCTGCTTGGTCGCTTGCGCAAAGCGAGCCTCGTCACGGTCGACGGGCGGAATCTGAAAAAATCCAGGCAGGAAGGCCAAAATGCAAATCAGGCCCAGAAGTGCTGCCGCGCGCGCATGACTCGCAATCGCCCAGTCGAGCGCGGTCGCAAGACCTCTCGGCCACAGGTGGCTTTTCTTCTGTGTCGTGACACTCATGCGAAGTCCCAGATTCGCGCGGACTTTAGTGAAAAGCACACGCGCGGCAATGGGACCTTATTGCAGGCGCAAAAGCACGCTGTCAGCCGCGCCCTTGGCGTCGGTTACAGTCAAGCGAACGAATCCCGGACCCGCAGGCTCGAAAAACACGTTTCGCCGCGACGTGGACGGTAGCGGACGGCCATTGACCAGCAAGGTCAGCGGTTCGACCCCGCCGGAAATCTTCACCGGAAGCGGGTCAGGCTTGTCGCCGGCAATCTCGATCCGCGCCCCGTTCGGCGGAAACAGAATGCGCAGCGGTTCCGCGACCTCTCCGGCAAGTGCGCCGGGACGGAAATGCTGCATCGGCAATGGAAGCCGGTTGTTGGTGGAATAGATCACACCCTTTGGTGCTGCGGCCAAGGGCGCAATCGTCTGGCCCGAGCGCGCGAATGCATCGAACAGGATCGGTGCTGCCGCGCTGCGCCCGATCAATCCCGGCACCGGCGCACCGTCGGGACGGCCAACCCACACGCCAATCGTTCGCCGACCATCGAACCCGACCGACCAAGCGTCACGATAGCCGTAAGATGTACCCGTCTTGAATGCGATGCGATGAGCAGCTGCGTTGTCCGGCGGCGGCGTGCCAATCAGCACGTTGCCGACATACCAAGCAGCGACAGGATCCAGCAGACGGCGCGGCGGACGCGCCAGAGCCACATCCTCCGCGCGTTCGACCATTTGAATTGTCGAACCCAGCCGCGCAATGCCCGAATAAAGCATTGTGAGATCGGACAAGGTCACACCAATCCCGCCAAGCCCCATCGCAAGCCCCGGCGCCTCGCCTTTCGGCAAGGTGAGCGATCCGCCCGCTTGTGCGAGCCGCGTCGCAAGCCTGCTCGATCCGACCTTGTCGAGCAGCGCCACCGCCGGCACGTTCAATGAAAGCTGCAGCGCCTTGCGTACCGACACGGTGCCCTGAAACGTCAGATCGAAATTTTCCGGCGCGTAATTGCCAAAGCGAACTGGCCGGTCGTCAATGAATGTCTCTGGATGAACGAGGCCATCCTCGAACGCGACCCCGTAAATGAATGGCTTGAGTGCCGAGCCTGGTGAACGCACGGCCTGCGTCATGTCCACCTGCCCTGCGCGCCGTTCGTCGAAATAATCGGCGGAGGCGACCCGTGCCAGCATCTCACCGGACGCATTGTCGAGCACAAGGATTGCGACGGATATTTCAGGACCGAGCGCGCGTGCCCTATCACGCGCCAAGTCCTCCAGATGTTTCTGCAGCACCGCATCGACGGTGAGCCGATGAATGCTTCTGTCGGGCGACGCGAGCATCGCCTGATCGGACGCATGCGGTGCAAGCGACGGCATCGCGAGACGTGCGATGGGCGACATTTCGCGTTGTGCCGCTGCGATCTCATCCGCAGGCACCAGACCAGCCGCCGCGACCCGATCCAGTACGCGATCGCGCGCAGCACGCGCAGCGTCCGGCGCACGATCCGGCCTGCGCCATTCCGGCGATTGCGGAAGCGCCACGAGCAATGCCGATTGCGCAAGCGAAAGCCGCTTTGGCTCTTTGCCGAAATAGGCAAGCGACGCCGCGCGCAACCCTTCGAGATTGCCGCCATAAGGCGCAAGCGTCAGATAGAGCGACAGTATCTCGTTCTTGGACATTGCGCGTTCAAGCTGAATTGCGCGAACCATTTGCTTCAGCTTGTTGCCGAGGCTGCGCTCAGTGCGCGGTTCGAGCAGACGCGCGACCTGCATCGTCAGCGTCGAACCACCGGACACGATCCGCCCATTCGAGCCAAGCAGCCATGCCGCGCGGAGCAGCGCGAGCGGATCGACGCCGCGGTGGTCGTAAAACCTGCGATCTTCGTAGGCGAGCAGCATCGCGATGAAACGCGGATCCACATCGTCCACAGTCGCCGGCAACCGCCACCGGCCATCTTTAGTTGCGTAAGGGCGCAGCAACCGGCCTTCCCGGTCGACCACCATTGCCGAATGATCGAGGCTTTCGCCGCGCGGCACGGGGCCGAGCGACACCACCCAGATGGCGAATATGCCAACAGCCGCGGCGGCAAATGCCGCAGCCGTTGGAACAATATATCGCCAGCGCGCCATGTTGCTTGCGTGCCGTATTATTTGGGCGTGATGTCAACGCTCGCCGTTCCGGTGCGGCCGAAACGGTCGGGACGATACATGTCTTCGACGTAAGCCTGCGGCAACACGTATTTGCCCGGCGACACCGCGCGCACGACGTAGGCGACTGTAAATACCGGCGTGTCACCTGACTTTCGTTCGAACGCGGCGCCGAAATGATCGTCGCGAAATTCCGAATGCACCGGCGCCTGCGCGTTCTCGATCCAGTCGAGCGTGCCGGTTTCGCCTGACGATACCAGACGCGGATTGTCGATCTCAAATCCTGCCGGCAGATAATCGGCGACAATGATCCTGCCGAATTGCGGAGTTGGCTCGGTGATCTTCAACACGACCGCAAAGCGCTGGTTCTGTTTCACGTTGGCAATTTCGGCCGGTTCGCCATCGAGCGTGTAGTAGAGCCGCTCGATCTTGAAACCCTTCTCGGCTGCAGGCTCCGGTGTAATCGGCGCACCGGAAACGGTAACGACCGCCTGCAAATCTGCATCGCCAGTATTGCCGACGCGCAATGTGCCCGTCGCCAAATCCTTCGCCGGAATGTTGCGATAGAGCGGACCCTTTCGCACGTCGCCGTTGACGTTCAGCGACACACCGCCGCCGTCCTTGGAGATCGCGCGCGCGGCAAGAACGAGCCACGCGTTTTCCTGCGTCGAGGTGTAGGACGAAAGCCCGCGCGAGGCTTCGATACGCTGCACCGCCCCGGTGATGGTCGGACGCGGGGCCGAGCCTTCCGAAGCAAGCGTCAGCAACGCCGCGGAGTCACGCAGGATCGATCCGTAATCGACACGGCTCAATTCCAGTTTCGGCTGCGGAGAAATAGCCTCAAGCGCAGCTGCATAAACGCGCTCAGCGCGAACGCGGTCACCGAGAAGGCCGAGCGCCGCAGCGATCTGCGCTTTCGCAATCGGAGTCGCGATATCGTTCAGCTTGGTGTCGGCGATGTAGCGCAAGTCGCCAATCGGCGCCGCGCCATTGCGCGCCAGCACGTAGAGCGCATAGCTCAGATCGCGGCCGCCATCCTTCGAAGGCTCCGGCGACGTACCGACATAATTCCGCAGACGGTCCACCGCGAGACGGAATGCAACATCCGGCACGATGAAACTCCGCTCCCGAGCGCGGGTGAGGAAATCGGTAACGTAAGAGTCGAGCCACACATCCTCGCCGCCGACCGACCATAGCCCGAAGGAGCCGTTCGATCCCTGACGTGCAAGCAGGCGGTCGATTGCATCCTTGATGCGCTGATCGACCGCGCTATCGAAAGCCAGATGCGCCTCGCTCGCAAGATCATTGACATAAAGCAGCGGCAGCGCGCGGCTCGTGATCTGCTCGGAGCAGCCGAATGGATAACGATCAAGCGCCTTGAGCAATGCTGCCGCATCGAGTGCGGTCGACGGCCCAACCGAAAGCGCGACGCTGCCCGATCCCGGAACGAGATCGGCGAAAAGGTCACTCGAAAGCGTAAGGCTTTCGCCTTTGGCAATCGGCTTTACGGTACGGCGCGCCAGCACCTGCGTCGCGGACTTCACATCGAGCGCATAGGCGCGATCGAGCGAGAACCCGCCGGGGCCGGACA
>CAMBBO010000246.1 GCA_945862935.1 Pseudorhodoplanes sinuspersici
GGCTGGATTTAGCCGGTTCCGTGGGTCATCATTTCCGCATAAGGGTGCTTCGTGAAAAGCGCTCAAGCGCTGGAAAGCGCAATTCCAAGGAGGAATACTCGAATGAAACGTCGTGAGTTTTTGAAGGCGGCGGGCGTTGGCCTGACCAGCACGGCGATCGCCGCGCCAGCCATTGCCCAGTCCCAGCCGGCGCTGAAATGGCGCATGCCCTGCAGCTGGCCGAAGTCGCTCGATACGCTCTATGGCGCGGCCGAAACCATGTGCAAATACGTCGGTGAAATGACCGACGGAAAATTTGAAATTCAGCCGTTCGCTGCTGGCGAAATCGTCCCGGGCCTTGCGATCGTCGACGCGGTGCAGAATGGCACCGTCGAATGCGGTCACACCGCTTCGTATTATTACTTCGGCAAAGACCCGACGTTTGGTTTCGGCACGTCCGTGCCGTTCGGCCCGAACGCACGCGTCAACCTGTCGTGGATGACGCAGGGCGGTGGTTCGGAAGCCCTGAACGAGTTCTACAAGAAGTACAATGCGTACGGCATTCCCGCCGGCAACACCGGCTGCCAGATGGGCGGTTGGTTCCGCAAGGAGATCAACACTGTCGACGATCTCAAGGGCGTGAAGATGCGTATCGGCGGCTGGGCTGGCAAGATTCTGGCCAAGCTTGGCGGCGTGCCGCAGCAGATTGCTGCCGGTGACATCTACCCGGCGCTCGAAAAGGGCACGATCGACGCGGCCGAGTGGGTCGGACCTTACGACGATGAAAAGCTCGGCTTCTACAAGGTCGCTCCGCACTATTATTCACCGGGTTGGTGGGAAGGCGGCTCGATCCTTCATGCAATGATCAACCTCGATAAGTGGAATTCGCTGCCCAAGGGCTACCAGAAGATCTTGGAAGCGGCGGGCCACTACGCTCACAACTGGTGCCTGGCCAAGTATGACCATCTCAACCCGCAGGCGCTCCGCCGCCTGATCGCGGGAGGCACCAAGCTGCATGCGTTCTCGCCGGCCATCATGGACGCCTCCTACAAGGCGACCATGGAGCTTCACGCCGAAGTCGCGGCAAGCAACGCCGACTTCAAAAAGGTCAACGACTCGATGATGGCCTTCACGAAGAATGCGTATCAGTGGTTCGGTGTCGCGGAAAACAGCTACGACCAGTTCATGCTGCGCGCGATGCGCAGCTAACAGTCTCGCGCTGACAAAACGAAACTCCGGAGCGCAAGCTCCGGGGTTTTTTGTTTGCGCTCTTGCCGCTTATTTAAACAGGGGAAGTTCGGGCTGCGGCGCATCAAGCGATGGAAGCTCGATCTTGATGGAATTCGGATCGACGTTCGACATGCCGCGTTTGTAGTGCATCACCATCGAGGGGAACGTGATGACCAGAAGCACCATGATGACCTGGATCACTACGAACGGCACCGCACCCCAATAGATCTGACCCGTAGTGACCGGATCGGTTCGTAAGCCCGTGACGCGGTCGATGAACGGTTCTTTCGGGGCGACCGATCGCAGATAGAAAAGTGCAAAGCCGAATGGCGGGTGCATGAATGACGTCTGCATGTTCACGCCGAGAATGACGCCAAACCAGATCAGGTCGATGCCAAGACGTTCCGCTGCAGGCCCGAGCAGCGGAATGATGATGAACGCGAGTTCAAAGAAATCGAGAAAGAAGGCCAGCACGAAGACGAACGCGTTGACGAAAATCAGAAAACCAACCTGTCCGCCCGGCAGCGATACGAGCAGGTGCTCGACCCAAAGGTGGCCGCTGACGCCATAGAAGGTCAGCGAGAATACGCGCGCGCCAATCAGGATGAAGAGGACGAAGGCGGAGAGCTTGGCGGTTGATTCAACTGCCTGCCGGATCAGATCAAAGCTCAATCGGCGCTTTGCCGCGCCGAGCAGGAGCGCGCCCACGGCACCCATCGCGCCTCCTTCAGTGGGTGTCGCGATGCCGATGAAAATCGTGCCGAGCACGAGAAAGATTAAGAAGAGCGGCGGGACCATCACGAAGGTCGTTTCCTGCGCCATATGCGACAGGAAGCGAAATCCGAAAAAGCGGTTGGTGACCCAGTTCAAAACCGCGACCGCGAAGGCGAAGACGATCCCATTGAACATCGTGAGCACGACGAAGTCGGCTCCGCGCGTTGTGGAATGCCGCATCATGAGCCAGCCGAAAAACGCGGCTGCGATCGCGAGGAGTGCGAGAGACGTCAGGCCGCGATTGCCGTTTTCCTCGCGAAATCCGACCGCCTCAGGCGGCAGTCCCGGCGTAGCCTTAGGAAAGAAGATCGTTACGAGGAATATGTATCCCGCATACAGGCCGGAGAGAATTATGCCGGGGATGAAGGCGCCTTCGTACATGTCGCCGACCGAGCGGCCCAGCTGATCCGCCATAACGATTAGCACGAGCGACGGCGGGATGATTTGCGCCAGCGTGCCGGACGCGGCGATCACGCCCGATGCGACCCGCCGGTCGTAGCCGTAGCGCAGCATGATCGGCAGCGAGATCAGGCCCATCGAGATCACCGACGCCGCAACCACGCCGGTTGTGGCTGCGAGCAACGCACCTACAAAAATCACGGCATAGGCAAGTCCGCCGCGAACAGTGCCAAAAAGCTGCCCGATGGTATCGAGCAAGTCTTCCGCCATTCCCGAACGTTCGAGTATCAGTCCCATGAATGTAAAAAACGGGATCGCGAGCAGCGTGTCGTTGTTCATCACGCCATAAATGCGATCAGGCAAAGCCTGCAAGAAATCAGGTACGAAAAGCCCGAGTTCAATTCCGATCAAGCCAAACAGCAGGCCCACTGCGCCGAGCGAGAATGCGGCGGGGTATCCCAACAAAAGGAAAAATACGAGAGAGCAGAACATGATGGGAGCCATGTTCTGGATGATGAAGTCGATCATGCAAGTCTCCGGAGGCCGCTCGCGTTCAGCGCTTTTCGATGGCTTCGACGATATGTTCTACTTCGGCTTCGAGAGGATGCACGTTCGCCTCGTAGGGATCAGGAATAATGCCGCGCATCACCGCGATGCGCTTGATGAGTTCGGAAAGGCCCTGAAGGAGCAGCAGGCCGAAGCCCAACATGATCAGGGATTTCGCCGGCCATTGCGGTAGACCGCCAGCATTTCCAGACTGCTCGTTAATCAAAAATGAGCGCACGAAAAACGGGATGCCGGTCACCAGCATCACGATCGTCAGCGGCAGCAGAAAAAAAACATGCCCGATGATATCGATGGTGTTACGCACCTTGCGGGGCATGAGGTTGTTTACGATGTCGATGCGGATGTGCTCGTTCGAAAGCAGCGTCCACGGCGAACACAACAGAAAAACGACCCCGAAAAGAATCCATTGCAGCTCGAGCCACGAATTTGACGAGGTATCGAAAATTTTGCGAATGATGGCGTTGCCGGCCGAGACCAGTACCGCAACCAGAATGAACCATGCGAGCCAGCGGCCCAGCCGGGAATTAAATGAATCGGTAATACGGCTTGCGCCAAGAAGTCCCTGCACCATTTCCCCCTGGCACGTTGCGACCAGTTGTTTTTTTGCCCGGGGCAAAGCCCCAAACGTCTTGTTGCCGTAACCTAATCTGAAGCCCGCAGCGGGCGTCAATCGAAAGTTTGATTTTTCGGAAAGATACGGCCCATTTACGGGCTATTGGAACCGCGGTGCGCCCGCGACAATCCATTTTCCGGTCAGGGCTCGCTGGTTGGCTTTGCTGACAGAAAACGATGTCGCACCGTCTCCCTATGCAGGGTGTAGAGGCCGCTGCCTACGATGAGGGCAGCCCCCGCGAGCGACCAGTTATCGGGAAAATCTCCGAATACGACGTAGCCCGCAATCACCGTCCAGATCAGCAGGGCGTACCGGAAGGGCGATACGACGGACACCGCGACTGACCTGAAGGCGAGAACGAGCAAATAAGTCGCAACGCTGTAGAAAAACGCGGCTACGGCGAGAAACCAAAACTCCTTCGGCGCAAGGGAAACCCAGATCTCATTCAGGCCGAGCAGGAAGCCAGTCGCAGTGAGCGCGAATGCGCTGAAAATCGAGATCACGAGCGTAGGAATGGCGCGATCGATACGAAGGGTCGCAAGATCGCGGCACGCTGCGCCAAGCGCCGCACCAAGGCCAAGCATCGCCCACACATCGAGAGCGGCCGGATTGGGTTTGACCACGAACAGCGTACCGACCAGCCCGACAATGATCGCGCTCCAGCGGCGCCAGCCGACCGGCTCCTTGAACAAAACAACGGCCAGCATGGTCATGATGAGCGGCGAAGCGAGCACGATAGCCGATAGCTCAGCGATCCCCATATGCCCCAGTGCGGTGATGAAGGTTGCGGAGGCCATTGCATCGAACAAGGATCGCAATACGATTGGCCCGGACATCGCTCTAGGGACGAGGTGGACTTGCCGAAGCCAGACTAGGGCTGTCCCGATCATCAGCACCGTCATCAGACCGCGCACGAACATCACTTCGCCCACGGGATAT
>CAMBBO010000247.1 GCA_945862935.1 Pseudorhodoplanes sinuspersici
GGATGTTCGCGCGCCGACATCACTGCAAGCACGACATAACAACCGAGCAAAATCATCTCCACCAGCACCACGGTTAGTCTCCCGCCGTACACCTGCGGAAAGACAACCTCCACCGCCGCCATCGACACGCTTGCGGTGAGCCAGACGACCGCACCCCAGACCGCTGCAAGCCATAATCCCACGGCGGCAACAAGATCGATGACCGCGAAGAATACTGTCGCGGTCTGCCACGGCAATGAGTGCATGACGAAAGCATTGTCGGGACCGTCGCCGATACCGACCACAACCGCCCAGTGATAAAGCCCCTTGATGAGAGAGAACCCCGCCATTATGCGCAAGAACCAGAGCAGCCTCGTGGTCCAGATGCCGACTTTCGGGCGTTGCGCGCTTTCCTGAACCGGCGCGAGCGCGCGGATATGGTCGCCGGCCAGCGGATCGCTCACGGCAACACCAGTTCTTTTTCGCCAAGGGGCGCGAAATGGCGCGCGATCTCGTCATTGCTCACGGCTGCAAGATCGGAATGCTCCCAGCGCGGAGAATTGTCCTTGTCGACGATCACCGCGCGCACCCCCTCGTACAGATCGTGGCCATACACGATCCGGGACACGATACGAAATTCCATCCGCATGCATTCCTCGAACGATTTGTCCCTTCCCTGCCGCATCTGCGCAAGCGCGATCTTCAGGCTGAGGGGACACTTCGAACGAATGGTGCTAGCGCGCTCGCCTGCCCATTGCGCGTCGGGACTGTCGCATTGCACCTCATTATCGAGCGCAGCAAGCACGTCCTCAACTCGGTCGGAGGCAAACAGCCTGTCGAGCGCGGCACAATGCGGCGCAAGCGGCCCCTCCGCGGGCCTTTCACTAAATGCGGCAAGAACCGCGTCGACCGAAACGTTGCCGCATAGCGCGTCGAGCAGGTCGGCGAACCGGTCCGAGCGGACGCGATGAGTTGCAGCACCAAAAGGCACCGCGTCCGTTGCCGCAAGGCGCTCACCCGTAAGCGCGAGATAGGCCCCGCTCTCTCCCGGAAAATGCGGTAACGCCCAAGTCGCGCCGACGTCGGGGAAAAAACCGATGCTCACTTCCGGCATCGCGAATTGATAGCGATCGCCCGCGACCCGATGCGAGCCGTGAACCGACAGGCCGACGCCGCCGCCCATGACAATTCCGTCGATCATCGAGACATACGGCTTGCGAAAGCGTTTGATGAGAGCGTTCAGCTCATACTCTTCACGAAAGAACGTCAGTGCCTCGTCCTGCCGCCCAGCGCGGCCCAGATCGTACAGCGCGCGAATATCGCCGCCCGCCGAAAAGGCACGCTCACCCGCAGCGGCCAAGATCACGCGCGTCACCGCCACGTCGTCTGCCCATGCGTCTAGTTGCGTTCGCAGAGCGCGGACCATCCCGTGCGTGACGGCGTTGAGCGCTTTTGGCCGATTAAGGACTACGATCCCCGCAGCACCGCGCCGGTCGAACAGGATGTCGTCGCTCATTCGCGCAGAGCTAACCCGGCTCACGTGATCTGGCAATGCAGTCTGCGCGCTATGACACGGCGTAGAGATAGGCAAAGGTCGCTGCGCATCCCAGCGCCGTGCGCACGGCATGCAATCGGCCCCATTGCAGGATCAGCCCGCGTGTCGCCGGCGTGATCTTCTCGATCGACGTTGCTTTCAACTCGTCGTTTGTCGGCTTGATGATGAGAAGCGTGAACGGCCACGGCGCAAGGATCAGCACTGCCCCAACAAGAAACGAGAAGCGATAAGTGAGAATTGCGGCGATGATGCCAAGCACCCCGGCCACCATCGCGATACTTGCCTGCATCAGCGCGCCACGACTGTAACTCGGCTTCCATTCGGCCAACAATGAACGATCATCCAGCGTCAAACGCGCGGGTTGTTCGGCAAAATTAACATAAAAGGCCGCGCCTGCGAATGCTGCCGCCAATACAAGCGCCAGATGCCCTGCAAGCATCGTCAGTTCTCCAGAATATCACGGCTGACAATCAGCCGCATGACTTCGTTAGTGCC
This sequence comes from Pseudorhodoplanes sinuspersici, assembly GCA_945862935.1. Taxonomy (GTDB): domain Bacteria; phylum Pseudomonadota; class Alphaproteobacteria; order Rhizobiales; family Xanthobacteraceae; genus Pseudorhodoplanes; species Pseudorhodoplanes sinuspersici_A. The sequence continues at coordinate 2,030 of CAMBBO010000247.1, forward strand.
TTCCAGAATTTGATGCACGCGAACATCACGTAACACGCGCTCGATAGGATGATCGCGCAGATAACCGTATCCGCCATGCAATTGCAGGCACCCGTTCACCGCATCGAAGCCGATGTCGGTCGCGAAACGCTTCGCCATCGCAGCGAGGCGCGTGCCGCCGGGTTCTCCTTCGCTTACACAATGGGCGGCGCACCTTACCATCAAACGCGCAGCTTCCAACTCTGTTGCATAGTCCGCGATGCGAAATCGCAGCGCCTGGAAATCAGACAACTTCGAGCCGAATTGCTTGCGCTCTTTCATGTATTCGATGGTGCGGTCGAGACAGAATTGCGCCCCGCCAATTGAGCAGGCGGCGATGTTGAGACGGCCGCCATCGAGGCCAGCCATGGCAATCTTGAACCCCTGACCTTCCGACCCGATCAGGTTTTCGACTGGTACACGGCAATTCTCAAACATTACCATCGCGGTCGGCTGCGATTTCCAGCCGAGCTTCTTCTCCTGCGCGCCGAACGACAGGCCCTTCGTGCCCTTCTCGACCACAATGCAGGAAATGCCCTTTGGTCCTTCGCCGCCCGTGCGCACCATGCAGACATAAATGTCCGACACGCCGCCACCCGAGATGAAGGCCTTCGCGCCATCAAGAACGTAGTGATCGCCATCACGGCGCGCACGCGTGGAAAGACTCGCGGCATCCGATCCGGACCCAGGTTCGGTCAGGCAGTAACTTGCGAAATGCTCCATCGTGCACAGTTTCGGCAGGAAGCGCCTACGCTGCGCCTCTCCACCGAACGCATCGATCATCCATGCGGCCATGTTGTGAATGGAAATGTACGCGGCGGTGGACGTGCAGCCCTGCGCCAATTCCTCGAAAATGATCGTGGCATCGAGGCGCGACAGCGCCGATCCGCCAACATCTTCCTTTACATAAATGCCACCGAAGCCGAGGGCCGCCGCATCGCGCAGCGCATCGACCGGGAACGTTTCGTTCTCGTCCCAGTCGCGCGCGTTCGGCATCATGGCTTCGCGGGCAAATTGCCGGGCGGTCGCCTGGAAGGCGCGCTGGTCGTCGGAGAGCGAGAAATCCATCAACGACCGATAGAAGCGCCCTGCGGTGACGTCAATTGGAGCAGACGCATTCCAGTGGCGGGGCGGATGTGGAAGGTTTAAAACCGCCGGAAATGGAGTGCCTTCGATGGCTATAAAATTCGGGCGGCCGCTTGAAAGCAGGACGCGCGTCGTTCCTCTGGAAGCGCCCGCCCAAACCTCGCTTGAACTGACCCAGCGCCCGCGCCGACTGCGTCAGAACGACTGGGTCCGCCGCATGGTGCGCGAGAACGCGCTCTCGACCGATGACTTGATCTGGCCGATTTTTATCGCCGACGGTGACAATACTCGCTCCCCTGTCTCGTCCATGCCCGGCGTCGATCGCCTTTCGATCGATCAGGCCGTTCGTGAAGCCGAACGCGCAGCTAAACTCGACATTCCCTGCATCGCGCTCTTTCCCTACACCGACCCGTCCTTGCGTGACGAAGACGGCAACGAAGCCCTGAACCCTGACAATCTCATCTGCCGCGCGTTGCGCGCGATCAAGAAGGAAGTCCCGGACATAGGACTCCTGTGCGACGTCGCGCTCGATCCCTATACCAGTCACGGTCATGACGGATTGCTAAACGGCGATGTCATTCTCAATGACGAAACCGTCGCCGTCCTCACGCAACAGGCACTCGTGCAAGCGCAGGCCGGATGCGACATCATCGCGCCATCCGACATGATGGACGGCCGGGTCGGTGCAATTCGCGAGGCACTCGACACCAACAATTTCGAGCACGTTTCAATCATGGCCTACGCTGCGAAATATGCGTCCGCGTTCTACGGCCCGTTTCGTGATGCGGTCGGATCGTCAGGAACGCTGAAGGGCGACAAGCGCACCTATCAGATGGACCCCGCCAATGCCGACGAGGCGCTACGCGAGGTTGCGCTTGATATTGAGCAGGGCGCAGACATGGTGATGGTGAAACCCGGCTTGCCCTATCTCGACATCGTCGCGCGCGTGAAGGATGCGTTCGGCATGCCGACCTTCGCCTACCAGGTGTCCGGCGAATACGCGATGATTATGGCCGCAGCACAGAACGGCTGGCTCGATGGCGAGAAGGCAATGATGGAAAGCCTGCTCGCTTTCAAGCGCGCCGGGGCCGACGGCATCCTCACTTATTTTGCACCGAAGGTGGCGGAAAAACTCAAGAACGGATGACGCTCATTTCATCGCGTCGCCTGCTCCGATCCTTTCGGGTTCAAAGCCGTCTTTCGTCAATGCCGACATAATTTCAGCGACATGAGCGGCGTCCCGCGTTTCGACAGTGACGTCGAGGCGCGCGCCTTTCGCCGGTACATCGAGAAGCAGGCGCTTGTGATCCACTTCGAGAATGTTGGCACCCAGTTCACCGAGACGCGTTGCTATCCGGCCG
>CAMBBO010000248.1 GCA_945862935.1 Pseudorhodoplanes sinuspersici
CAAGGTCGGGCGGCGACGACTTGAAGCCGTCCAGCGCCGACGCGCCGTCGGTATACGTCATGATGCGATAGCCTTCCGCCTCAAGTGCAATCGACACTGAGGTCAGGATGTTGCGATCGTCATCGACGAGAGCGATTGTCGGCATAAGCCCTCTATTCCGTCACGGTTCTAAGGCTTGCGAAGCAGCCTTTAAAGCTAGGCCGAAATGTGACTATTCAGCATCACTTATGTGATTCTGCTGCGATTACAAGCAGCAGGGCAGACCGACTTTCAATCGACCCTGAAATCGTTAACTCAGGTCACCCATGAAGCCAGTTCCCGCATGAAGCCCGATCCTGCCTTCAATGCCAAGAGCGCCGCGAAGCGCCTTTTGCGCGAGGCGCGGACGGGTGCGATCGCGACGCTGATGGCCGGGCAGGGCGATCCCTATTGCTCGCTCGCGAATGTCGCGACGCAGGCGGATGGATCGCCATTGCTGCTGCTGTCGCGGCTTGCGGTGCACACGAAGAACGTCCTCGCCGATCCGCGCATCTCGTTGATGCTGGATGAGCGCAAGGCCGGCGATCCGCTGGAAGGCGCGCGTGTGATGCTGTCCGGCCGTGCCGAAATGACCACCGATCCGGCCGCGCGGACGCGCTATCTCGCGCGCCAGCCGGAAGCGTCGATGTTCGTGGATTTCCCCGATTTTGCGTTCTACCGAATCGCGCTGACCGGCGTGCATCTGGTCGCTGGCTTCGGGCGCATTGTCGATATTCCGCCGCAGGAACTTCTCACCGATATTTCCGACGCGCAGGCTTTGCTCGACGCCGAGGCGGGCGCGGCCGAACACATGAACGCCGATCACGCCGATGCCCTGCGCCTCTATGCCACGAGGCTTCTCGGCGCGCCCGACGGCGCATGGCAATGCGCGGGAATCGACCCAGAAGGCTTGGACCTGCAATGGGGCCGGGCCGCGTTAAGGTTGAATTTTCCAGAGCGCGTCAACAATCCGGGCGCGCTGCGGCAGGTGCTTAAAGCATTGGCAGATCAGGCGCGTGCGTCCTCGTAACCACTAACATGTAACCGTTTCCGGCGAATCCGCTTGGCACGAGCGGGTCTGCCCACTAGAACCGCGCGCATTCCATGACGGTTTAGTGAAATCGGCCTTTCGGCCGCGACGGAGGCTTTTCGTGCAGGAAACGGGCGTACGCAACAGCGCTTTCGGCGCGGACAAATTAGGCCTCACCGGCCTTAATGCCGTGCATTGGAATTTGCACGATACCGCGCTTTACGAGCACGCCATTCTCAACGGCGAAGCCACCATCGTCGAAGGCGGCGCGTTGTGCGCGGAAACCGGCATTCACACCGGCCGCTCGCCGAAGGACAAATTCGTTGTCTGCGACGAAACCACCGAAGAGACGATCTGGTGGGAGAAAAACGGCAAGCTCTCGCCCGAACAATTCGATGTGCTGCTCGCCGATTTCATCGCGCATGCCAAAGGCAAGAGCCTGTACGCGCAGGATCTGTTCGGCGGCGCGGACCCGACGCACCGCATCAAGGCGCGTGTGTTCACTGAGCTCGCCTGGCATTCGCTGTTCATTCGTTCGCTTCTTCGCCGTCCTGAATTGTCCGAGTTGACGAACTACACGCCCGATTTTACGATCCTCTGCCTGCCGACCTTCAAGGCCGATCCGAAGAAGCACGGCGTGCGCTCGGAGACGGTGATCGCGCTCAATCTGACCAAGCGCATGATCCTGATCGGCGGTTCGTTCTATGCCGGCGAGATGAAGAAGTCGGTGTTCACGACGCTGAATTATTATCTTCCGGCCGAAAGCGTCATGCCGATGCATTGCTCGGCGAATGTCGGCAAGGATGGCGACGTCGCACTCTTTTTTGGACTTAGCGGCACCGGCAAGACGACACTCTCCGCCGATCCGAACCGTACGCTCATCGGCGACGACGAGCACGGCTGGGGACCGGGCGGCGTGTTCAATTTCGAGGGCGGCTGCTACGCCAAGACCATCAAGCTCTCGCGCGAAGCCGAGCCGGAAATCTACGACGCGACGTTGCGCTTCGGCACCGTGCTGGAGAATGTCGTGTTCGATCCGGTCACGCGTGTCTGCGATTTCAACGACGATTCAAAAACCGAGAACACGCGTTCGGCTTATCCGCTGGACTTCATCCCGAACGCCTCGCGCACCGGCCGCGCCGGCATGCCGAAGAATGTCGTGTTTCTCACCGCCGACGCCTATGGCGTGATGCCGCCGATCGCAAAGCTGACGCCCGCGCAGGCGATGTATCACTTCCTCTCCGGCTACACTGCGAAGGTCGCCGGCACCGAAAAGGGCCTCACCGGCGTCGAGCCTGAATTCTCCACCTGCTTCGGCGCGCCGTTCCTGCCGCGCCATCCGTCGGTTTACGGCAATCTATTGCGCGAACTGATCGGCGTTCATGGCGTCGATTGCTGGCTGGTTAATACCGGCTGGACCGCGGGCAAGTATGGCGTCGGCCGCCGCATGCCGATCAAGGTGACGCGCACGCTGCTGACCGCTGCCCTTGACGGTTCGCTGAAGAATGCGTCGTTCCGCACCGATCCTTACTTTGGCTTCTCGGTGCCGACCTCGGTGCCGGGCATCGAGCCGCACCTGCTTTATCCGTTCAAGACCTGGAAAGATAAGTCCGAGTTCGACCAGACCGCGCGCCAGCTTGTGAAGATGTTCAACGACAATTTCGTCAAGTTCGAGAGCCACGTCGATGCGGACGTTCGTGCCGCTGCGCCGGAAGTGCAGATTGCGGCGGAATAAATTTTCGCTAGATCGCAAAAATAAAAAGGGCGGCCTCAGCGCCGCCCTTCTTATTTTCTTATGACGCTACGCAACTATCTCACGGGACGCGGCACTTAACTCTACTCTCCCGCGTCGCGTTACAATCAACTGACGCTACAACTCAACACAACATCGGTCAGCGGCTCGCCTGCTTGTCACCAAGCGTGTTGAAGCGGGCTTTCTGTTCGCTGTTCAGTGAAGCGTAGAAATCCTCAAGCGCGGGGCGAACTGTGTTTGCTGCCGTAACCATCGCATCGAGACGCTGCTCCATCACTTCAAGGCGGCCAACTGGCGTGAGTGCAATCGTGTCCGGGCATGCCGCCTGCAACGCTGCGACCGCTTTGTCGGTTGCTTCATTCAGGCGGTCGAGTGACGCCTGCTGATCGCCCTTCGGCTGTACGGCATCCTCGATTGCTTCGATCGGAAGATTGCTCAGGCCGGGCTTCGCGCCGCCGCAGCTTTTCTGTTCGTCGGAACCGCGCCCCTGCGTTTCGTTACGCGCGGCCTTGGCTTCATCCTGACCGATATCCGGGCCGATGGCGTTGAAGCGCGCCTGCTGCTCGTCGCTCAGCGATGTGTAGAATCTCTCAAGCGGCGGGTGCACCGTGCGAACGGCGGTGAGCGTCGCGTTGAGCCGGCTCAGCATCGCCTGCAGCCGTCCAGGAGGCGTGAGCGGGAAATCGTCCGCGCAGGAAGCCTTGAAGTCTTCGGCAGCTTTCTCGGCGGCGGATTTGACCTCATTGAGTAGCGAGCGCTGGTCGGCGTTCGGCTTCACCGCATCGTTGATGCGCTCGAACGGCCATGCAGTGATGCCCTTGCCGGGATCCTTGCAAAGCTGTTCGACATTCTTTGCGATCGTGCGGCTGCGGGCCGTCGACTTTCCACTCGGCACCGCCGCGGCGTAACCGTCTTCATAAGGTCCGACGTAATAGTCGTCCGCATACGGGCTACGCACCCAGTACACGCTGTCGAACATGTCGTCATAGGCATAGGCCCAATAGGCGTCGTCATATGCGTAGGGCCAGAACGTGTAATCGAAAATGTCCGAATACGCGTAAGGCCAGAACACGGGGCCGGACCAAGCAACGAAAGCCGCACGGCGATTTTGCCGCCATGCCTGACGCGCGGCGACGCGAGCCGCGATTCGCGCGGCACGGTTGGCATTCTGGTTCTGGAAGCGTGCGGCGAAGCGGCCCTGCTGGGCAGCCTGCGCGCTGACACGCGGCTGGCCGTTACGGCGTAAGCCGCGCTGGTTTTGCTGCGCCTGCTGATTTTGCAGGTTCTGCTGTCGGCGCTGCGCGTTCTGCTGATCGTTCTGCTTGTTCAGGCGCTGCTGTTGCGCCTGCAGGCGGTCGAGGCGCTTTTGCGCGCGCGGATTGAGCTTGCCGCTCTGCGCGCGCTTTTGCAGCCGATCGATCTGCTGCTGCGTCTGCGCCTGCTGGCGCTGCTCACGCGGCGAAAGTTTCGCCGCTGCGGCCTTCGGCGCATTGTCCGTTTTTGCGCCTGCTGCATTTGATGCGGCGTCGCGCTTGTTCTCGCGATTGGCGTGCGCTGCTTCGCGGGCGGCGTTGGCGTTGTTTCGCACGGCGGCATTACGATTAATGTTCGGGCGCTCGGCATTGCGCGCCGGAGCGTTACGCGGACCCGCAAAACGCGGCGAAGCCTGACGATTCACGCGGGCGGGCGCG
>CAMBBO010000249.1 GCA_945862935.1 Pseudorhodoplanes sinuspersici
CTCGCTGCAGCTCGACGTGCTGAAGGCAAGGCTTTCGCAGGAATACGGCCTGCCGGTCGATTTCGAGCTGAGTGAATTCGAACTGGCGCGCTGGTTTGCCTCCGAGGACCGCGCGGTTTTCGACGCCTTTGTGAATGCCAATCGTTCGGGAATTGCCGAAGACCTCGACGGCGATCTGGTGTTCCTCGCGCGCAACGCGTTCTATCTCGACTACACGCGCGAGCGCGCTCCGGGCATCGTTTTCACCGACGTGAAAGACGTAAAGAACGCGCAGGCCTCCTGACCGGGGCTTTGCGGGACCCTGGACGGCGACCCCAAAGATGGGGCATTCCGCCCGTTAACCTGTGGCATCGGCGACCTTTGCCTTAGGGGCGCCACACGGCTAATTTACCGCGACTTTTTCAGGGGTTGGGCCTAAAACGCGCTCGATCGCAAAGCGCAAGCCGGAGAGGCAATTGGCCGACATTTTTCACGAAGTCGATGAGGAAGTACGCCGGGAACGGCTCAAGAAGATTTGGGACCGCTACGGCATCCTGATCATCGCTCTGGCCGTGCTGATCGTGGCGGGCGTCGGCGGCTGGCGTTACTACCAGCATTCGCAAGCGCAGAAGGCGGCCGTGTCTGGTGCGGCCTTCGATCAGGCGCTGACCTTGTCCGAAGAGGGCAAGAGGCAGGAGGCGGAAGCCGCGCTCGCTGCGGTCGCTTCGACCGGGACGTCCGGCTATCAGGCATTGGCGCGTCTGCGCGCTGCAGCGGAAATCGGCCAGCGCGATCCGAAGGAAGCGGTCGCCGCATTCGACCGGATCGCGAAGGACGGCAGTCTCGACAAGAAGTTGCAGGAACTCGCCGGCATTCGCGCAGGATTCCTGCTTCTGGATTCTGCTCCGCTCGACGAAATGACCGGCAGGCTCGAACCATTGACGGCTGCGAAGTCGACATTCCGGCATTCAGCGCGTGAGCTTCTTGCGCTCTCGGCGTGGCGCAACGGTGATATGGCTGCGTCGCGGCGCTGGTCGGAACTGATCATGTCGGACGCCGAAAGCCCGGCGAATTTGCGAAGCCGTATCGAGCGGCTGCTGGCTCTCACCACACCGGCCGGCAAAGGCTGATCAATGTCCCGCTTCATGCAGCGCGCACGCATCATTGCTGCCTGTCTCGCGCTGTCGGCGGGGGTAGCGGGCTGTGAGAGTTTTGATCCCGGTGTCATCACCGACATGATCCCAGACTCCAAGAAGAAGCTGCCCGGTGAACGGCAGAATGTTTTCCCCGAAGGCGTGCCCGGCGTCGAACAAGGCGTTCCCCGTGATCTGGTCAAAGGCAATCAGCCGCCGCCTGAAGCGGAAGCCGCACTTCCCGTGGAGCCTGTAAAGGTCGAAGAAAAGCCCAAACCAAAACCCAAGCCGAAAGCCGTTGCACGCCCGCGTGTGACCGTGGCGCCCGCGGCGGAGCAGGCTCAATCCGGCACGCCGCAGCAATCCCAGACGGCTGGCTCGCCCTGGCCATCGTCAAACCCGCCACAGACGCAGCCTCAGGCTGCATGGCCTGCGCCGCCAGCTCCCGCGCGATAGGATAGGTTCGGCGTAACGCCTGAGCCTTTTTAAAATGAGCTTCACCATTGCCATTGTCGGACGGCCCAATGTGGGCAAGTCCACGCTTTTCAATCGCCTGGTCGGGCGCAGGCTCGCGCTTGTCGACGATCTGCCGGGCGTCACGCGCGACCGCAGGCTCGGCGAAGCGCGGCTCGGCGATCTCGAATTTTTTGTATTCGACACCGCGGGCCTCGAAGAATCCACGCCGACATCGCTCGCCGGGCGCATGGTGCAGCAGACGCAAGCTGCGATCGAACACGCGGACGCTATCTTCTTCGTGATGGATGCTCGCATCGGCGTGACTCCCGCCGACCGCGCTTTTGCTGCGCATGTGCGGAAAGCCGGAAAGCCCACGATCCTCGTTGCGAACAAGAGCGAGGGGAAAGCCGGCGAGGCTGGCGCGATGGAAGCCTATGCGCTCGGGCTTGGCGACCCGGTCTCGGTTTCAGCGGAGCATGGTGACGGATTTGTCGAGCTTTACGACGCTATCCGTGAGGCTCTGCCGAAGGAGACCGCGGCGGCAAGCGAAACCGCCGAACGGCCCGATGCGGAAAAACCTATTCGCGTTGCGGTCGTGGGCCGCCCGAATTCCGGCAAGTCCACGCTGATAAATCGGTTGCTCGGCGAGGAGCGGTTGCTCACTGGGCCGGAAGCAGGGATCACTCGCGATTCCATCGCTGTCGAACTGAACTGGCATGGACGGGACTTTCTCGTTCACGACACCGCCGGAATGAGGCGGCGCTCGCGCATCGAGGAAAAGCTGGAAAAGCTCTCGGTCGCGGATACTTTGCTCGCGATCCGGTTTGCCGATGTCGTGGTGCTGCTGATGGACACCACGCAATCGTTCGAGGAACAGGACTTGCGGATTGCCGATCTGGTCGAGCGCGAAGGCCGCGCGCTCGTCATCGGCATGAACAAATGGGATCTGAACGAGGACCGCCATGCTGCGGGTAAGCTTCGTTCCGAAACGGATCACTGGCTGCCGCAAGTCAGGGGTGTGCCGGTGGTCGCGCTGTCGGGGCAGACCGGCGAAGGGCTCGACCGCCTGATGAAGGGCGTGGTCGATGCGTACGAAGTCTGGAACAAGCGGGTTTCGACGTCGGCTCTCAATCGCTGGTTTGAGGACGCAATTTCTGCGCACCCACCTCCGGCGGTGTCAGGGCGACGGCTGAAACTCAATTACATGACGCAAACGAAAGCGCGGCCGCCGAGCTTCGTTATCTTCTGCACGCGCGCCGACGCGGTGCCTGATGCCTATACGCGCTATCTGACGAACGAATTGCGCGTTAGCTTCGATCTGCCGGGCGTGCCGATCAGGCTCACCTTGCGTGAGAAGAAAAATCCGTTCGAGGGACGTAAGAAAAAGCAGCGTTAGGTGCAGCGGTCGTCGACGGCGCCGCTTTTACGCCGGGCTTTGAAACGCCATCAGCTTGCCGGAGCGGAAGTCATACAGTTTTCCGCTTTCGGTGAAATTAGGCAGGCAAAGCGGCACGATTGCTTTCGCGACATCTTCTGCGGTTGGCAGAGTGTCCTCATCGATGCCGGGAAACGCCGTCTTGATCATGCGCGTGCGCGTCTGGCCGGGGCTGAACAGATTGGCGCGTACCTTCGTCGTTATATTTTCGGCCGCGTAAGTTCGCACCATTGCGTCGAGCGCGGATTTCGACGCGGCATAGGCACCGAAATAAGCGAGCGCCTTGGTCGCAATGCCGGATGTAATGAAAACCGCGCGGCCCGCGGGTGCTGTCTGCAGCAACGGATCGAAATTGCGCAGGAGTTGCCAGTTCGCGGTGACGTTCACGGCAATGACGTCGTCCCAGGCTTTCGGGTCCATATGCGCGAGTGGCGTCGGCGTCGTGAGGATGCCCGCGTTGCCGATCAGGACGTCGAGGCGTCCGTAACGCTCGTGCAATGCCATTGCGAGCCGGGAGAGGCCCGCGGAATCCTTCATGTCCAGAGGCACAAGCGTCGCCGATCCGCCTACGCTCTTGATCTGGTCGTCGAGTTCTTCAAGACCGCCGGTCGTGCGCGCAACCGCGACCACATGCGCGCCCGCTTTGGCGAGTTCGAGCGCGGTCGCAGCGCCAATGCCGCGCGAGGCGCCGGTGACGAGAGCGATACGGTCGGTGAGGGGCTTATTCATGCGACACCGTGCTTCAAAACGAAGTCACTGCCGGGTCAAGCCCGGCCATGACGAATTTCAAATAGTTTGAACGCGAAGCGTCAGCTCGCTTCCGCCAGCAAGCTCAGCTGCCGCGGAGAAGCCTGCTGCTCGCTCTGGTCGGTGAGCGGGGTCGGATAATCGCCGGTGAAGCAGTGATCGGTGAATTGCGGCTTCAGCGGGTCGCGCTTGTCGTAACCCATCGCTTTGTAGATGCCCTCGACCGACAGGAAGGCGAGCGAATCCGCGCCGATCATTGCGCGCATTTCTTCGAGCGTATGGGTCGCGGCGAGGAGCTTGTCCTGCTCCGGGGTGTCGATGCCGTAATAGTCCGGGTGCGTGATCGGCGGAGAAGCAATGCGGAAATGAACTTCCTTGGCGCCTGCGTCGCGCATCATCTGCACGATCTTGGTTGAGGTCGTGCCGCGCACGATCGAATCGTCGAGCAGTACGATGCGCTTGCCGTTCACCACGGCGCGGTTGGCGCTGTGCTTCAGGCGCACGCCGAGCTGGCGGATCTGCTGCGTCGGCTCGATGAAGGTGCGGCCGACATAATGGTTGCGGATGATGCCAAGTTCGAACGGGATGCCGGATTCCTGCGCGTAGCCGATCGCGGCCGGAACGCCGGAATCGGGAACGGGCACGATCACGTCGGCAGGCGCTGGTGCTTCGCGGGCGAGCTGCGCGCCCATCGTCTTGCGCACGTCGTAGACCGAACGGCCAGCGAT
>CAMBBO010000250.1 GCA_945862935.1 Pseudorhodoplanes sinuspersici
GTCCGAAGATAAAATTGACACCACCCGGCGTGAACGCGAATTTCCCCGCCAGCGCAAGATTGGACAGGGGAGCAAACAGGATGCCGAGGGCGAGCGCCAATGCGGGAGCCAAAAGCTCAGGCTGCGGCGCGTCGAGGCGCGAAGCCACTAGTCTCCAGAGCACGAGCATCGCGGCGAGGCTGAGGCCAAGTGCCAGGATCGACATATGGCAGGCGATGGCAAAGGCGATCAGGCCGCAGAGCGCCACGATCTCCAGCCGTGACAGGCAGGCTTGACGGAACGCCAGCAGATAGAGCGCAAGAATGGCGCAGGGCGCGAGGATGTCCGGCATGAGTTGCGAGACATACCAAGGCAGGCCGGTCAGCAGGCTCAGGCCGAGGGCCGCGCCCGTGATATAGAGCGGCCGTGCGGCGATGCCGTGCGTGCGCACGACCATTGCTAGAATCCAGATTGTAAGCGCCGCCTGCGCGATCACGTTCGGCCAGAATTTCAGCGGCGCGCCTGCGGCCAGAAAGGCGCCATAGAGCGCCGAGCGGCCCATCGCCAGCGTGCCGTCGAAAGGGCGCGCGAGATAGCCGCCGGTGTCGGGAAAGACGATCGGAAATCCATTCCAGAAGGCTGGCCACAGCAGCGCGGTCAAAGCGGCAATGAGCAGAAGGCTGGTCGCATATACGCGGCCTGTGGACATTCGATCTAATGCGGCGGCTCCTTTGCGGATGCCGCCTCCCTGGAGCTATCTGGCCGCGTCATGGAACGCGCGATCCACAACGCGACAACCAGCGTTCCGATCCATGCAAGGCGTGCGCCATAGCGATCGTGCGGGTTGGCAAACACGCCGCAGATCGCGGCGTTGCAGAAAAACGCGAGTGTCACGGTGAGAGTGAGGCGCTCGACCGGATCGAATTTGCCTCTCCACAAAGCGCGTGCCGCCAAAGCAAGCAATATTGCGAGAGATAGTAGTGCAACCGGGATGTGGACCTTGTTGATGGCGGTAAAATCCAGAGCGCCATGCTGCTGGCGGGCCTGCCGCATCGCCGGTACGACCGAGGGCGTGTAATGTTCCATGATCCCGTAGGTGTGTGACACCGAATCGAGCACGCCTTCGCCGCTGCCGACGAAAACAAATTGCTTGGCTGCCGCGAGCGCTGCCAGCTTCATTTGCAGAAACGGATATTCGCGCAGCGATCCAAGCACGATGGATCGCATTTCCTCGTTCAGTCCGGTGAAGCGGCCGAGCCGGTTGAAGACGCCGTCGCTCCAGAGAAAATCGTCCGCATTGTCCGGCAAATCATTGCGATAGGGGCAAAGCCGCAACGCGGGGTCGGGGCAGTGCTCGTTCAGATAGCGCGCGACGATGCCGTCCTGAAGCATGCGCCCAAATACGATGCCGTAGCCTCCGGGCGGCCAGATGTCGCGCCGCGAAACGGCGAAATTAGCAGCGAACATCACGGCGAATGCAAGAAGTGCTGCGAGCGAGGCCTGACGCAGACCGTGCGCCACCACCACGCGCAATAAAGACAGGATGCCGAATGCTACGACGATGCCGATCAACAGGAACAGCGTGGCGCTATGGGTTGAGCCGCAAAAGGCGACGAACGCCATGAGCGCAAGGCGTTCGCGGCGCGACAAGTCCGCGCTTTGAAATAGCAGAAGGTGCAAGCCGAGTACGCCAAGTCCGGCAAAAATGTCGGTGAGCAAAATTGCGGTGAGGAACGGCAGCGATGTCAGCAGTGACAGGATCGCGATGAGCGCCGCTAGCGCTTGCAGTCGATTGCGATAACCGAGTGCGCGCAACGTCAGAGACAAGATCCAGATCGTCGCGCCAATCTGCAGGATCAGTGCGGGCCAGAAGTCGAGCGATGCAGCGGCTGCGAGGACGAGGCCATAGGGCGCTGGCCTGCTCGGCACCAGATAGCCCTCGAACGGTCTCGCGAGATAGCCGCCGGTGTCATACTGAAGGAGAGGAAATCCGTTCCAGATTGCCGGGGCCAGCAGCAGCGCCCCGCAAACGAAAATGGCGAGCGCCCATGCGGCGCTCTTGCGAACCTGCATTCCTGTCTCCCAGCGTGGTCATTCTAGGTGGCTTGACGCGGCCGCGGCTAGAGCTGAATCCTTGTCCGATGTTCGTTTCATTCTTTCATGAGCTGAAATCCGCGGGTGTGCCGGTCACGCTGCGCGAATATCTGACGCTGATGGAGGCGCTGGACGCGGATCTCGCATCGCGCCGGGTGGAAGATTTCTACTATCTGTCGCGCTCGGCGCTGGTGAAGGACGAGCGCAATATCGACAAGTTCGACCGCGTGTTCGGGCGCGTCTTTAAGGGACTGCAAACGCTCGATGAAGGGCTGACCGCGGAGATTCCCGCCGAGTGGTTGAAGGCGCTGACGGAGAAATATCTCACCGAGGAAGAAAATAAGCAGATTGAGGCGATGGGTGGCCTCGACAAGTTGCTGGAGACTTTGAAGAAGCGGCTTGAAGAACAGAAAGGCCGCCATCAAGGTGGATCGAAATGGATAGGCACCGGCGGCACGTCTCCATTCGGTAATGCTGGCTACAACCCCGAAGGCATTCGCATCGGCGGCGAGAGCAAGAACAAGCGCGCTGTGAAGGTTTGGGACAAGCGCGAGTTCAAGGATTTCGACGACAGCGTCGAACTCGGCACGCGCAATATCAAGGTGGCCTTGCGGCGTTTACGCAAATTTGCGCGTACGGGCGTTGCCGACGAACTCGATCTCGACGGCACCATCAAGGGCACGGCGCACAAGGGCTATCTCGACATCCACATGCGTCCAGAGCGGCACAATGCGGTAAAGGTGCTGCTGTTCTTCGATGTCGGCGGTTCGATGGATTGGCACATCAAGGCGACGGAGGAATTGTTCTCGGCCGCGCGCACCGAATTCAAACACATGGAGCATTTCTACTTCCACAACTGTCTTTATGAGCGTGTGTGGAAGGAAAATCGCCGCCGCTACGAGGAGACGACGCCGACACTCGACGTGATGCACACCTATCCGCACGACTATAAAGTCATCTTTGTCGGTGATGCCTCGATGTCGCCTTACGAAATCCAGGCGCCGGGCGGATCGGTCGAGCATTTCAACGACGAGGCTGGCGCTATCTGGATGGAGCGCGTGATGCGCACTTATCCGTCAGCGGTGTGGCTCAATCCCGTGCGCGAGGCCGAATGGGATTACACCCATTCCATCCGCATGATGCGCCAACTTATGGGCAACAGGATGTTTCCGCTGACGCCTGAGGGCCTCGACAAAGCGATGCGCGAATTGGTGCGCTAGCGGAACCAATTGCCCCCTTTTCGTCTTGATCCGGATAATTCCGTGGCGTTTTACGACGTCCGATTTTCATTGTTCATTGGAGGGCGTCATGGGCGATTATCTCACGATTGCGTCGCTGTTCGCGGGGTTCGGAATGGCAATTCTTGTCATTCGCATCCAGCGTGAACCGGCGAACGAAACGCCGAAGGGGCAAGCCGGCCTCGCTTGGGCGGATTTGCTTCTTCTTGGCGCGGCGATGCTTTCGCTGTGGCTTGCGATCCTGCCGCTGCTTCTATTCGGTGCCGCTGCCGCGAAGCTTGCGGGTGCGGCCTGCGCTGCCGTAGCCATTCTGCTTGGCGGTTATTTGCCGGCGATTCTCGATCACTACCGCATCTTTCTCGGCGAAGGCCGGACAGGCCGCCGCGAGCGCGGAGAACCTGTCGAGCGCGTGATCGTGCTCGCGACAAGCGCGCTTGCGGTGATTGTTTTCGCCGCCGGACTAACCAAGGGTTCCGTCTGGTAGCCGCAGGACGCGTGACGCCAGGCAAAAAAAGACCCCGCTGCCGCGGGGTCAAAGGAAATGCCCGGTATCCGCTTGGGAGACGAGACCGAACACTAAGTGAAACCGGAATAGCGCGCCGCGCCGCGTAGAAAAAATAGCATTCGCGTAAATCCCGCAGCCTTGTGTACGGATTTTGGGCATTGCCTTAGGAGGGCAACTTCCGTCATTGCAGGGATTTCGCAGCAATTCCGGGGCGCCAGGCTTTCGAAGCTGGAATTTCAGCGCGGCTCGGCAGGGCATGGGCCGCCGCGCGATGGCACATAGGCGAGCTTGCGCGCGAGTGTTCCGAGTTCGCAGCCCTCGCAATAGCGGCGGTCTTTGTAGTCGATCCAGTTATGCGCGACGATGTTTTCTGCGGAGATGCTGTAACGTTCCTGCAGGAAGCGCATCAGGATCGGCCATGCCCTGATTTGTTCAGGTGAGGCAGGCCGCGTCACGTCCGGGAAGTTTCCGGAAAATTCCACGCCGATCGATTTTTCCTTGGTCACGATGCGATAGGTCGAAAGATTGTTGAGATACTTGTTGTCGTTACGGTTCGCGCCGTCCCCATGTGTCGGGATTTCCGTTTCGGCGGTCGACCAATAGACCGTTCCGTCGGTTTCCACCCAGATCGTGACGCCGCGTTTGGTCGGATG
>CAMBBO010000251.1 GCA_945862935.1 Pseudorhodoplanes sinuspersici
CGCGTTCTTGTCGATACGTCGCCCGACCTGCGCGAGCAGTTGATCGACGCCAATGTCGATTGGCTCGACGGCGTTCTGTTCACGCACGAGCATGCCGATCATACGCACGGCATTGACGATCTGCGGTCGCTGTTCTTGCACAAGCGCAAGCGCATTAATGTTTACCTCGACGCAAATACATCCGGGATGATGCATACGCGCTTCGCTTACTGCTTCGTCAGTGCGCCTGGCAGCGACTATCCGCCGATCCTCAGTGAGCATCGGCTCGAAGCCATGAAGCCGGTTACGATTGATGGCGAAGGCGGACCAATCACGGCATTGCCGGTGACGCAGCAGCACGGTTCGATCACGTCATTCGGATTTCGTTTTGAGAGCGTGGCTTATTCGCCGGATATCAGCGCACTGCCGGACGACTCTGCCGCGGCGCTGACCGGAATCGACACATGGATCGTCGATGCGTTGCGCTACCAGCCGCATGTGAGCCATTTCGGCGTGGATCAGGCGATTGAGGCCGCCGCACGGGTCGGCGCCAGACGCGCAATCCTCACGCATATGATGGGCGATCTCGACTACGAAACACTGCGCGCGAAGCTGCCGCCGCACATCGAGCCGGCCTATGACGGCATGACGTTCACAGCGGACTAAGTTGCTGATATTGCATATATTTGCTGTTATATTCCATAATATGTCTTATGCGAATGAGGTATCTAAAGTGGGCGTTGAAGCATGATCCACGGAACCCAACCTTGAGGTGGCCGTTTAATTGTCGATCCCGCCCACTTTTTGAGGACGTTCCCGTGAGCAAAGTCCAGAACCTTGAACCACGCGACAAGCCCAATGCCCGTCTCGATACGCCGACCGATCTTTCTGCTGACGCGGTCAAGGAGATTTCCGCAGCGCTGAACGCGATCCTGGCGGACGCCTTCGCGCTCTATCTCAAGACCAAGAATTTCCATTGGCATGTGAGCGGCCCGAATTTCCGCGATTATCATCTGCTTCTCGACGAACAGGCCGATCAGGTTTTTGCAACGACCGATGAACTCGCTGAACGCGTTCGCAAGATTGGCGGGCTGACGCTCCGCTCGATTGGCGATGTCGCAAAGCATCAGACCATCAAGGACAACAACAAGGACTTTGTCGCGCCGCTCGATATGCTTCGCGAATTGATTGGCGACAACAAGCATGTGACCAAGGCTATGCGCGAAGCGCACGAGCTTTGTGACAAGCACGACGATATCGCGACCGCGAGCCTGTTGGAAAACTGGATCGACCAGACCGAACGGCGGACCTGGTTCCTGTTCGAAACGAGCCGTGCGTCCGATCACTCCGGCCATTAAGCCTTTCAACGCACCTCTTCTGCTTCGGCAATTCGCTTAACCCCGGCACATAAGCCGGGGTTTTGCTTTTCTGTGGATGAGACACGGCACAAGCGCCACGCAGCGGCGCATTTGCTAGCGTCGTGCGATGAAATCCTCCCGCGAGATTTCCGGCCTGATCGAGATCATGGCGGCTTTGCGCGCGCCGGGCAGCGGCTGTCCGTGGGACCTGCAGCAGACCTTTGAGACGATTGTGCCCTACACCATTGAGGAAGCGCACGAAGTTGCTGAAGCCATCGAGCGTAAGGATTTCGATGATCTGAAAGACGAACTCGGCGACCTGTTGTTGCAGGTCGTGTTTCATGCCCGCATGGCTCAGGAACAAAAGCTGTTTGGCTTCGACGACGTTGTTGAGGCCATCACCGCGAAACTCATTCGCAGGCATCCGCACGTTTTTGGCGATCAAAAGAACCTGTCGGCCGAACAGGTTAAAGAACTCTGGCACGCCATCAAGGCACAAGAGAAAGCCGCGCGACCGGACAAGCAACAGCACGGCGCCCTCGCCGGTATTCCAGGTGGCCTTGCTGTGCTGATCCGCGCGCTGAAGCTTCAGCAGAATGCCGGCAAGGTCGGTTTCGACTGGAACGATCCGCTCGCGGTACTGGCAAAAATCCGGGAGGAAACCGAAGAGATTGCGGTCGCGATCAAAGGCGGCGACAAGGACGAGGTGCGCGGCGAAATCGGTGACCTGCTGTTTGCCGTCGTAAATCTCGCGCGGCACATGGATATCGAGCCGGAAGGCGCGCTGCGCGGTACCAATGCAAAATTCGAACGGCGCTTTGCCTCGATCGAGGCTGCGCTCGCCGCACAAGGCAAACGCCCGCAGGATGCGACACCTAAGGAGATGGACGATCTTTGGAATGCGGCCAAGGCCGCTGAGCGCCGCTAGACGACGCTCAAACGTCTAGTGGACAGCGGCAGGAAATTTGGCCCTGACCTGCTCGATCTTGGACGGTTCGGCGCGCACCTTCATCGCAAGCCCGCCGTCCGGCTGAAGTGATTTTTCCAGCACCTCCGTGTTGCGATAAAGCCAGCTTGCGCCCGCGCCATCGGCAGGATCGAGGATGAGATCAAGTTCGATCCGCTTGGCGCTAAGGCGTTGTTCGATCGCCGTCGTGAGGCTCTCGACGCCCTCGCCCGTCAGCGCTGAAACGAGCGTGGGACTTAGTGCCCCCTCCAGACGCTCCGCCTTGTTGAATACGCTCTCGCGCGCTTCGGGGTGAAGCGCGTCTATCTTGTTCCAGACTTCGATCAGCCGAGGGTCGGTCTGCTCGATGCCGAGCGACAGCAACACATCTCCGACATCGTGCATCTGCGCCTCGGTGTCCTCGTGTGAGACGTCTCGCACATGTAAGATCACATCAGCTTCGATTACTTCCTCCAGAGTCGCGCGGAAAGCGGCGACCAGCATGGTTGGAAGATCCGAGATGAAACCAACGGTGTCGGAGAGAATGACCTTTGCGCCGTGCGGCAATTTCACTGCGCGCAAGGTTGGATCGAGAGTCGCAAACAGCATGTCCGCCTGCAGCACGCTTGCATGGGTCATGCGGTTGAACAGCGTCGACTTGCCCGCATTTGTGTAACCGACCAGAGCCACGATTGGATACGGAACGCGCTTTCGGCTGTCGCGATGAAGCTTGCGGCGGCTCTTGACGCTTTCGAGTTCGGCCTCGATCCGCGCGATGCGTTCCTGAATCTGGCGACGATCCGCTTCGATCTGTGTTTCGCCTGGACCGCCGAGAAAGCCGAACCCGCCGCGCTGGCGCTCAAGATGCGTCCACGAGCGCACGAGACGGCTCTTCTGGTAAGTCAGATGCGCGTGCTCGACCTGCAGGACGCCCTCGCGCGTATGCGCGCGCCGTCCGAAAATTTCGAGAATCAATCCGGTGCGATCGAGCACCTTCGCGTTCCACGCCTTTTCCAGATTGCGTTGCTGCACCGGCGAGAGCGCGCCATCGACCACAACAAGTCCGGCCTCCTCGCTTTTCACGAGGCCGGCAATCTCTTCGACCTTGCCCTTGCCGATGAATGTCGCCGGACGAATGTCATTCAGCGACACAATGCCTGCGCTGACGACATTCAGGTCAATTGCGAGGGCGAGCCCGATGGCCTCGTCGAGACGCGCCTGCGGCTCGCGATCCGCGCCGGGGCGGCGGATCGCTGAGGCCGCGGCCGAATGCCGGCGCAGATACGGCCCGAGCACGACAGCGCGCCCGGTCTCCGAGCGATGATCGCCGCTCAAGATACCGGATTGAGAGTCGCGCCGACGTTGCTCCAATTAGACTTTTTCCCCTGCCGGTGCGCCTTCCTCGGCGCCTTCAAACAACTGGATCGGATGTCCCGGCATGATCGTCGAGATTGCGTGCTTGTAGACAAGTTGGGAATGCCCATCCCGCCTCAGCAGTACGCAGAAATTATCGAACCAGGTAACAACGCCCTGAAGCTTCACTCCGTTCACGAGAAAGATCGTGAGCGGAATTTTCGCTTTGCGGACGTGATTGAGAAACGTGTCCTGCAGATTTTGCGCGCGTTCGGCCGCCATCGCCGCTGTTCCATCTTTTTTGCCCCGCGTTCCCCTGAACCCGCGGGTTG
The DNA here is from genome assembly GCA_945862935.1 of Pseudorhodoplanes sinuspersici. Lineage (GTDB taxonomy): Bacteria > Pseudomonadota > Alphaproteobacteria > Rhizobiales > Xanthobacteraceae > Pseudorhodoplanes > Pseudorhodoplanes sinuspersici_A. The sequence continues at coordinate 3,969 of CAMBBO010000251.1, forward strand.
TTTTTTGCCAAGTCGCATCGTCCCTCGTTTTTGTTGCCTACGAGGACTTGGGGCATGGGCATTAGATGGCACCACAGCGGGGCGCGCAAGGCCCGGCATCGGGTCGCCCAGCCTGACGACGCTGCCGAATTCAGGACATTTCCGCGAATTGATGGAAATCCCGGCGTAAAGCGCTCGCCACAAGCCCCGGCGCGCCGTTTCCGATGGGGCGGCCATCGATCCTGACCACGGGCAGGACAAGTTGGCTGGCCGACGTCAGGAAGGCTTCCCTGGCGGCAATGGCCTCCTCCACTGTGAACGGGCGCTCCTCGAGAACCAGCCCCTGCGCCTTGATGACGTCAAGCACGACCGTCCGTGTGATGCCCTTGAGGATGCTGTGATCGGCGGGCCTCGTGACGACCTTGCCATCCCTCGTCACGATCCAGGCGTTGGACGATGAGCCTTCCGTCACATAGCCACTCTTGTCGACAAACCACGCTTCACG
>CAMBBO010000252.1 GCA_945862935.1 Pseudorhodoplanes sinuspersici
TCCTCGCTCGGATACCGGCCGCCCGCACCACAAGCCATCCAATGGCCGGCTACGCGACCGGCATCCGCTGCGCCGGCCACACCACCCGTGGCGCAATCAACGATCATGCAATAACATTCAAACTGGATCACTTAATGCGGCAGTCCAACCCGGAAGCCCTGCTTAGACAGCGCGCGAGAGATCAGATCGCGGATCTCGCGATGGTCATCGACGATCAGAATGTGCGGCGAACCTTGCATAATCGTAATATAGAGCAATGTGTTCGACAGACTTCATAGAATGTGTGTCGGACTATGGCTGCCGCCGCGCCTGACACACTTTGTCACAAAGAAGCCCGAACCTGAAAAACTTGGGTGACATCCCCCCACTCCAATGCACACAAGCAACGGCCCTTTATTACATAAACATTGGAGTTTTAGATGAAGAAGAAAGCTATCGTTATCGGTGGCATCGCAGTCGCCACCCTGCTCGCCGGCGGCTGGGCTTTTGCGCAGTCGACCGGTCATGGCTGGGGCGGAATGCACGGCATGGGGCCGGACATGCATCGCCAGATGGGGCCCGGCATGCATGGCCAAATGGGTTCGGAGATGCGCGGCCAGATGGGTCGCGGCGGAATGGGCATGATGGGGATGAGCCACGGGTCCGCAACTGCAGCCGAGATGGACGAAATTCATTCAATGCTATTCAACCACGACAGCATCAAACGCACTGTCACGAATCTGGCTAACGGAATCCGCACCGTTACAGAATCAGATGACCCGAAAATGGCGGCGACGATTGCCAGTCATGTCGCCGGCATGGGCAAGCGAGTCACGGAAGGACGCGATCCGGACCTGCCAATTCAAAGCCCAACGTTGAAGACCATCTTCAAAAACCGCGACAAGATCGCGACTAATTACGAAAGTACCCCGAAGGGAATTGTCGTCGTCCAGACATCGGACGATGCGGAAACAGTCGCCGCTCTGCAAAAACATGCCGCGGAAGTCACCGACCTAGCCAACCGAGGTATGGTTGCTGCGCATGAAACAATGATGAAGAACGCTCAAGGCATGATGCATCGAGGAAGGCCGGTGCCCAGGTAGATTCGTAGCACCAACGGGACGCGGGAAATAGCCCAGCCCAGCGTTGATCGCTCGGGCTCGTGCGTGGAGCGGGCGCGCAGGTCTGGGTCGTCGAATGCCCGCACTAGGAAATCGCCGCGAAAGCGGCATTTTGGAACGCATTCTGTCCGACTTTAAGTTAACGATGGAATGCGTGGTGGACCTGCCTAAACTCGAACCAGGAACCAGACCTTTATGAGCGGCCTTGCCACTTTGAGAAATTCAACAAACCTTGGTGTTTCTCGCGCAGCTTGACCACGACGTTCGCTCGCGTTTGTTCACTTCGTTTCTGCTGTCATCCTGTAGTCAGTTCTACTTACATTGCGTGCGGCCCCAGCAGCATCCAAATTGCCATGCCGACCATCATCAGATTTTCGGTGAGCGAAACAAACCCGAGCGGCACATTACTGCCACCTCCGACGCATGCGCATTTCAATTCGCGCTTGTGAACGTAGACCGCGTAGAACACCGAAACCGCCCCGACGCCTCCGATGAACAGCGCGACGGGGATAGAAAGCCAGTTTAGAACGCCTGCGATCATCAGGACGCCCGCCAGACCTTCCGCGAAGGGATAGATATACGAGTAACGGACCCAGCGCCGCGCCAAGAGGTCGTAATTAAGAAACATGGTGGAGAACGTTTCGACGTTCTGGAGTTTGAGCAGCGCGAGGACGCACATGCTGAACGCAATGAACCACTCAGCGGCGCGGATGGTAAAGGGCGTACCGTACGCCGCCATGCTGGCCGATAGCGCCATCAGCGCGGTCATCGCAAACAATGCAATAACGGGGACGTAGCTCGTTGCTTTCGGATCGGGCAAGGGGTTTCCGAAATGACGGCGAAGATCGTCGTAACCGCCAACTCGCTGCCCTGCGATGAACGTCTGAGGCGTGGTTTTGACGCTGTGTTCGCGCTTGAACGACTCGGTTTCGGCGTCCGTCGTCAGCCATCGGTCGTCAACGGCATAGCCTTCCCGTTCGAGCAGGTCTTTAGCCTTCAAGCCCCACGGACAAACATGTTTGTCCATGACCATTCTGTAGAGCGTGGCAGTTTTCGGGGTCTTTGCGTTCATGGTGTTTATGTAACGCAAACCGAGGCGCTTTCCAGCCGCAGCTCGAACACAATTTGCAATAGAACCGCCTTTCGACGGTGCGACGAAGTCCGCTGTTGCAGGCAAGCTATGGGATGGCCTATCTTGCATCGCGATGCTGAGACGTTTCCGAAAGACTGTGCGGGCGAAGGCGACCGTGATGGCGGTGGCGGCGTATGCATTTTGCGTGCTGGCGCCCAATGTCGCCCTCGCGCTGACTAACGCTAAGGGCGCCATGCACTGCCTGACGGAACCGTCCAATCTTTCGCACGTCCATGCAGCCGAAACGCCGAAGGCCCACACCCATACTGACGGCACTTCTCACGTGCATTCAGCGGCGATCGCCGACCCTTCGTCTCATGGCGATGAGAATTCGAATCACGGCGATCCCGGCAATGTGAAAGAAGCCAATTGCTGCGGATTGTTCTGTGTCACCGCGATGGCGCATGAAGGTGTCGCGGTTCTTTCTGCGCCGCCGCCGAGTGGCTTTGGGCCGCTGATGCCCGAGCCCAAACGTGCTGCGCTTGCTCCTCTCCGCATCGACCAACCTCCCATAGGCTGACGCATCGTTGTGCTGCGCGCCCATTGCCGGGCGCACGGTTGATGCCGTCCTGCTTTGGGAGATCACTATGTATGCGCATCGTTTGATGCGCCTCGCACGGCGTGCCGTGCGGGGACGACGTATCGTCCAATTCCGCGCGTTCGGTCTTTTCTGGCTTTTCATGGCCGTGTTTGGCCTTGGCGCGTGTTCCAGCGCGTTGGCGGAGAGCCCGACTCGGCATCCTGCCGATCCGGAAGTGCGCGTGCGGCCTGCGGCGTATCGCAGCGTGACGTCGGGCTACGTGTCACGACGCCCAGTCGCGCCGCGGCCGTGGCGCGGGCGCAATGATGCGGTCGCACCGCGAGAAAAGAAGTGAGGCGGCGATGACCAAAGTACATCTTCGCCTGTCCCTCCTGTTCGTTGCGACGCTCGCCCTTTCCGGTTGCGCGAGTTTCACGGGCGACGGCGGCATGTCGCTTGTCGAGGACATGACAGCGGCCCGCCTTGGGCAGCAAGCGACGGCATTGCGCTCGGAGGACGACGCAGCGGACGCCGCGTCGCGGGTCAAAACATTACTGGCCAAGCCTCTGACGGCTGACACGGCGGTGCAAATTGCACTTCTCAATAACCGCGATTTGCAAGCCGCTTACAACGCGCTGGGCGTGGCGGAGGCGCGCCGCGTGCGCGCAAGCCTACCCGCCAATCCGGTAGTTTCGCTCTCGCGCGTCAGCGGCGGCGGCGGCGGCGGCGCATTCGAAATCGAGCGCCAGGTCGCGGTCAACATTCTCTCGCTCGCAACCCTTCCGGTCCGCGCCGACATTGCCACCGACCGTTTCCAGCAAGCGCAATTGCAGGCGGTGGCGGAGACGCTGCGTGTGGCGATTGAGACGCGCCAAGCGTGGGTTCAGGCGGTATCCGCGCGCGCCTTGGCGAATTTCCTTGTCCAGTCGCAATCCTCGGCGGAAGCAGCAGCGGATTTGTCGAAACGACTTGGCGAGTCCGGCGCGATTAACAAGCTCGATCAGGCCCGCAATCAGGTCTTCTACGCCGAGCTTACGGCACAGCTTGGCACGGCGCGAAAGCGCGTCGAAACCACGAAAGAAACGCTAACTCGGGCGTTGGGCCTTTGGGGCGATGACCTGAATTTTCGCTTGCCCTCCGACCTAACAGCCCTGCCGTCGCGTCCGCGTGTCATGGCAACGATCGAAGCCCAGGCAGTCAAGCAACGCATCGATCTTGAAATCGCGCGGTTGGAGCTTGCGGCGCTGTCGAAGTCTTACGGGCTGTCAGGCGCCACGCGCTTTATCAACCTTCTGGAAGTTGCGGGCATTTCGAACAAAAAGCAGGAAGCCGAGGGAGACGCCGTTACGGAACGCGGCCTTGGTGTCGAATTCCAAATACCGATTTTCGACCTTGGCGAAGCGAATGTTCGGGAATCCGAACAAGCCTACAGGCAAGCCGTCAACCGCCTGATTGCCAAAGCGGTCGCCGTGCGTTCGGAGGCGCGCGCTGCCTATCACGAATATCGCGCGGCCTACGACATAGCGCGGCATTACCAGCGCGAGGTCTTGCCGCTGCGCAAGATCATCTCCGAC
>CAMBBO010000253.1 GCA_945862935.1 Pseudorhodoplanes sinuspersici
CAGAGTCTGTTGTGCTACCGTTACACCATTCCCCAATAACCTGATCCGCTTGGTACCGGTCGAGGCAGGCTCCCGGATTCGAAGTGGACGGCGCCGATATAGGCGGTTCGCTGCGAACGGTCCACCCCTTTGAATTAGGCCGGTCCGGCCCTCGATTTTCAGTCCGCCTCCGGGCGCCGCTTGGCAGGAAGGTCGCCGGTGCGTGGGGCGGGGGCCGCTTCAGGCGCGCGGCACCCATTTCATGATGTGCGTGCCGACGAGGCAGGTCTCGCCGTCCTGCTTCACCACCTCGACCTTGGAGCGGTTGCGCGCCTGCTCGGGGTCGATTTCTTCAACGGTATAGCGGGCGGTCAGCGTGTCGTCGATAAAGACGGGCTTGAGAAATCTGATCTTGTCGTAGCCGAGCGACACCGGAACGCCCTTGGCGCCGCGTTCGACGGAACGGCGCGACATCATGGAGGCCGTCGTCGAGAGAAGGCCCATTACGAGGCAGCCATGTGCGATGCGTTTCTCGAACATCGTCGTGCGCGCATAATGCTCGTTGACGTGGATCGGGTCGAAGTCGCCGGTCATGCCGGAGAACATCGCAATGTCGGTTTCGCCGATGGTCTTGGAGAATTCCGCCTTCTCGCCGACTTTCAGATGCGTCTCGAACGTCACGTCATGCCTCGCCGAGGATGAAGCTGACCAGCAGATCAGCTTGTGCTTGCGTCATCGGCAATCCGCCAAGCACCTTGCATCCGCTGTTGCGGGCAAAGGTGAGCAGAGGCGTTTCATGGGTGATGACGTCGAAGACGAAAATCTTCGGATTGATCTTGTCGAATTTCGCCGCCATGCCGTTGCCGTCCATGCCGACCGCGGTGGCGTTCACCAACAAGTCGATGCCTTCGAGGGTTGGCTTGCTGAAATGCGCGTCGCCGTGGCTGTGATGCTTGGTAACGTTCGCGGCGAGGTCTTTTGCTTTCTTCTCATCGACATCGTGTATGAGCAGGGTTTTCACACCGGCGGCCGCGAGCGCGTCGGCAATCGCGCTGCCGACGCCGCCGGCGCCCGCCATCATCACGCGCTTGCCTTTGACATCGAAGCCGTTGTTGCGAAGTCCGAGCACCATGCCCTGGCCGTCGAACATGTCGCCGGACCATGTGCCATCCTTCTCGCGGCGGGTGGCATTGACCGCGCCGATGCGCTTCGCGCTCGGCATGACGTTCTTGATGAATGGCAGCAGCCGCAATTTATAGGGAACGGTGACGACAATGCCGTCCAGATTTTCCATCGCCATCAGCCCGCGCATGGTCTCGTCGAATTGATCCGGCAGCACATGAAACGGCAGCATGATCGCGTTGCGGCCGCGCTTGCGGAAATTTGCGGTAAGCAGCTCGGGCGATTTCACCTGCTCGATCGGATGGCCGATGATGCCGTAAAGTCGGGTCTTGCCGTCGACGAGTGCGGGCAATTCGGATTTGGCGTTCATTGTGCGGCCTCAGGCATTTCGAGACGGGGAGCGCGTGGAAGCGAAGGGCGCTGGCGCAGGTCGGTCGCGAGGTTCATTCTGTCGGTGCGGAACAGGCGAGCATCCATCTTCGCGAGATTGGGTGAAATCAGCGGTTTGAATCCCATGCGTGCGAGTACATCGCGCTCAAGGTCGATGCCGGGAGCAATCTCGATCAGTTCGACGCCTTTCGGCACAAGCTGGAATACGGCGCGCTCGGTAACATAGAGCACGCGCTGTCCGCGCTCGCGGCCAAATTTTCCGCTGTACGTGATCTGCTCAACCGCCGGTACGAGCTTCTGCGCGGGGCCGTCTTTCACAATCTTCATCTGACCATTCTGCCAGGAGATGTCGTTCTTTCCGGCGGTGAACGTGCCGTTGAAAATCACGGCTTTGGCATTCTGGCTGATGTTGATGAAGCCGCCGGGTCCGACGATACGGCCGCCAAAGCGGCTGACATTCGCATTTCCCTCGGCATCCATCTCCGCAAAAGACAGGAACGCGAGATCGAGTCCGCCGCCGTCATAGAAATCGAATTGATAGGGCTGATCGATCATCGCGGCATAGTTTCGCGATGCGCCGGTATCGTTGCCGGACGCGGGCGCGCCACCGATCAAACCTTGCTCGTTGGTGAGGCAAATGTCGTCGAGAACGTCCTCTTCCGATGCGACATTGGCGATGCCCGTCGAGACGCCGGAGCCGAGATTGCAGATCGCGCCGGGAAACAATTCCATCGCCGCCCGGCGCGCGATGATCTTGCGCGCGTCCAGTGGCAATACGGGAATGTCGGAGAGCGGGATTTTCAACTCGCCTGCATAAGACGGGCTGTAGTGAACGTCATAAGTCTGCGGCTGTGTCGGCTCGACGACGACAAGATCGACAAGAATGCCTGGAATCTTGACGTGCTTCGCGGGCAGCGACCCGCCCTTCGCCATGCGCTTGACCTGTACGATGACGACCGCGCCGCAGCGGCGCGCGGCCTGCGCCATCGACAGCATCTCGCCGTAGATCGCTTCTTCTTCCATCGTGATGTTGCCGTCCTCGTCCGCGGTCGTGCCGCGCAGAAGACAGACTTCGAACGGTATCGGTTTGTAAAACAGGTAGTCTTCGCCGCGGAAATTGACGAGTTCAACCAGATCTTCCTTGGCGGTCTCGCTCTGCCGTCCGCCTTGCAGGCGTGGATCGACGAACGTGTGCAGCGCCGTTTGCGTGAGCAGGCCGGCGCGGCCCGCGGCCATCTCCCGGGTCAGTTCGGAGAGTGCGCCCTGTGGCAGCGTGTAGACCTCGATCTTGCCGGCGATGGCAAGGTTCGAAATCTCCGGCGAATTCACGATCGTGCCGCAAACAATCCGTTTGAGCAGGCCCTCATGCGCGAAGTGGCCCGCCCCGAGCGTCTTGCCGTCGCCAAGACCGACCGGATGAACGGACGTGATGTTGCGTGGCTGGCCTTCGACGAGAAACCGTTTCTCGATCGAGGCTATGATCGCTTCCGGCACCGCATGGCCGCCACCTGAACCGCCGATCATAATAGTGTCGCCGGTGCGGATTACCTGCGCCGCTTCGTCTGCGGTAACGCGCCTCATTTGAATTGCCCGGCGAAATGACAGGCGGCGAACTGGCCGGGCCGATGTTCGAGAACCGGCGGTGCCTGCTCGGCGCAGATGCTTTGCGCGATGGGACATCTCGTACGGAAGCGGCAGCCGGATGGTGGCTCGACCGCGCTCGGCGGCTCGCCCTGCAGCGGCATGCGCTTGCGCGTACGCTCCACTTCCGCATCCGGGATTGGCACGGCGGAAATCAGATAGCGCGTATAGGGGTGCAGCGGATCGGCGAACAATTTGTCGGCCGGCGCGATCTCGGCAACTTTGCCGAGATAAAGCACCACGATGCGGTCGGAGATGTGGCGAACGACAGCGAGGTCGTGCGCGATGAACAGGTAAGTCAGTCCAAAACGTTCCTGAAGGTCGATCATCAGGTTGATGATTTGAGCCTGGATGTTCACGTCCAGCGCCGAGATCGGTTCGTCGGCGATGACGAAATCCGGCTGCACCGACAAGGCGCGTGCGATGGAAATGCGCTGGCGCTGGCCACCGGAAAACTCGTGCGGAAAGCGTTGCGCGGCCTTCGGACTGAGACCAACAACGTCTAGCAATTCGCCGATGCGTTCGTTGGTTTCGGCCTTGTTGCTCGTGATGTTGTGGAAGCGCAGCGGCTCGCCAAGAATTTCCGCAACGGTCATACGCGGGTTGAGCGACGCATAGGGGTCCTGAAACACCATCTGCATGCGCCGCCGCAACGGCCTGATCTGCGATTGCTTGGCCTTCGAAATGTTCTCTCCGTGGAAGATCACATCGCCCGCCGTCGGCTCATGAATGCGCGCGACCACGCGGGCGAGAGTGGATTTGCCGCAACCGGATTCGCCAACGAGCCCGACGGTCTCGCCCTGCGCGACGTCAAGATCGACGCCATCGACCGCATGCACGACCTTCTGCTTGCCGAACAGGGTGTCTTTCGGGAGCGGAAAATGCTTCACGACATTGCGCAATTGAAGCATGCGCTCGCCGCGCGCGATCTTCGTGCTTCCGCTGTGGTCCATTCCGGCCTTGGCTTCGGCAGGCGCGGAGACTTGTGTCTTTGGCGGCGGCAAATTCTCGCCTGCTTGCGTCACCCAGCAGCGTGATTTGCGGCCCGGCTTGATGTCGAGGAGTTCGGGATGCTCTTCGCATTTCGCGATCTTGAATGGGCATCGCGGAGCAAAGCGGCAGCCTTTCGGATGGTTTAGCGGGTCGGGCGGGGTGCCTTCGATTGTGACAAGGCGGCGCTGTCC
>CAMBBO010000254.1 GCA_945862935.1 Pseudorhodoplanes sinuspersici
CTTCCGCCCCCAGCCATCTGGTCAAACCGCCGCGCGTCAAGGAAAGTCCCTGCGCGCTCGAATGCAAGCTTCTGCAAATCGTCTCGCCATCGGACGTGGACGGAAAGGCGCTCGACTGTCACATCGTCATCGGTCAGGTGATCGGCGTCTATATCGACCAGCGATTCATCAAGGACGGCCTGCTCGATACCGCGGCGATGCAGCCGATCGCGCGCGGCGGCTACAATAACTATTCGGTGATCGAAAAGGAATTTTCGATGATCCGGCCGACCAAGCTTCTGCGCCCGGCGCACAACTGGGCGCGGACCTGACCGGCTTTTGCTGCGGACAGGACTGAACCAATCCGGCCGTCAGCGCGTTGTGGCACCCGGCGGCTTGATCATAATATCGTCACGGCTGTGTTGAACCTCGAAGCGGGGTCGATCGTGGAGCCGAGGGACACTAACGTGCTGCATTCATTGCTGGGGGGATCGCGCGACGCGGACCGCGCGACCGAAGCGACCAACGATCCAAAACCCCAATCTCCACACCCCAGCATCGGGCTTGCGCTTGGCGGCGGTGCGGCGCGCGGGTTCGCGCATCTTGGTGTTCTGCGAACCCTGATGGCGAACGGCATTCATCCCGACGTGATCGTCGGCACCTCCATCGGCGCCGTGGTCGGGGGGTGTTATGCCGCCGGCCAGATCGATCCATTCGAGGAATGGGGGCGCGGCCTCACAACGCGCGGCGTGCTCGGCTATCTCGACGTCAGTCTCGGCGGTTCGGGTCTGATCACTGGCGGAAAGCTTGCCGCGCGGCTTGAGGAAACCCTCGGCGACAAACGCATCGAGGAACTGCCCGGCCGGTTTGCTGCAATTGCAACCGAACTTGGATCGGGCCACGAAATCTGGCTGACGCGCGGACGAATGGTCGAAGCGTTACGCGCATCTTACGCCCTGCCCGGCATCTTCACGCCGGTTCACCTTGGCGGCCGCTGGCTGGTCGATGGCGCACTCGTCAATCCAGTGCCGGTTTCGGCCGCGCGCGCGCTCGGCGCACGTCTCGTGATTGCAGTGAACGTCAATTCCGATCTGCTCGGTCATGGCTCGACCATTGCGAGTCACGGATCGGACGAAGCGGACGAGCTTGCACGCAAGCAGGAGCGCGAGTTGCGCCAGCAAAGCGGCTTCCGCGACATTTTCAGCCCCGAGCGCCTCATCAAGCGGCATTTCCTCGGCAGCAATCCGGGCCGGCCAAACATCTCCCACGTCATGATGGATGCGTTTAACATCATGCAGGATCGCGTGACGCGCTCACGCCTCGCGGGCGATCCGCCCGACGTTCTGATCTCGCCCCGTCTCGGCAATGTCGGCCTGTTCGACTTTCACCGGGCGAAAGAAGCGATCGGCATTGGCGCTGCCGCAGCCGATCGCGCGATCGAGGACATCAAGCTCACGCTCGCGGCGCTCACTTAGAAGCGCGTTGCGTTACGCCGTCTGGATGTAATCGCGCAGCGCGTTCTGCTCGTGCTCAAGCTCCGACAGGCGATACTTGACCACGTCGCCGATAGACACGATGCCGGCAAGCTTGCCGTCTTCCACCACCGGAAGGTGGCGGAATTTTCCCGCCGTCATCTGCTCCATGATCGTGGTGATCGAGTCGTTCGCGCGGCAGGTCACGACCTTGCGCGTCATGACTTCGGACAACGGCATCTGCATGGCTCTGTCGCCGGCAGCAACAGCGCGCACGACATCGCGTTCAGAGAGAATGCCGACAACGCGGCCTTCGGCGCCGGTGACAACCAGTGCGCCGATGCGCTTTTCAGCCAGATAGCCAATCGCTGCGGAGAGCGTCGCCGTCGGTTCGATGGTGACAACAAGCGCGCCTTTGCTCGACAGAATCGAGTTCACGTTCATGAGGTCGCCTCCCTATCGGGCGCTGCCCCAACACGCTGTCGAGTCAGCGTCACGGGATAATTCTAGCGCGAAGGTAAAGTTCCGATAAGGCCGTGATGTCGCAGGCGTGTGCGTCTGCGATCACATATTGTCTCTATGCTGCGGCGCGGTCGTCGGGCGGCGTGTCAGGACTTTTCGGATCGAACAGACCGAACAGCAGAAGCCCTGCGAAAAATCCGCCGACATGCGCCTGCCACGCGACCGACTGGCCTTCGCCAATCAACGTCCCGCCGCCAAGGCCGAACAGCAAATTCACGCCAAGCCAGACGATGAGGAAAACCAGGATGCGCGGATCGCGCAGCGCCTGGCCAAGCGAAATGGCTGCGACATGATCGTTACCGGTTTCGCCCCAGCGCAGCCGTAGCGGCCCGCCCGGCTGAAACACAAAACGCATCGCCGCAGCCATCGCGCCGGAAATCGAGGCGGACGCGCCGATCATTGGCACGAGTTCGCCGGTATGGGTCGCAAGATGCGCGAACGCGCCAGCGACTGCGGTCACAGCAAAGAACGCAAGCAGACGCAGCGCTCCGAAACGTCGCGCAAGCGGCGATCCGAAAGCGAGCAGCCACGCCGCGTTCACGCCAAGATGCACCCAGTCGCCGTGCAGGAACGCATACGACACGAAGCTCCAGATTTCCGCGCCAAGACCGCCCGGAAATGTACCCGTGATGAACAGCGTCGTGTCGTAACGCGCGGGGATGAACGCAAAGCGCAGGAGCACCTGCAGGTCCTGCGGTTCGCTCAAAATGAAATCGCGCACCGCATGAATAACCCCGAGCACGATCAGGAGCGCGAGGACGACACCCGGAACATTGAAGATGCGCTCGCGGCGCGGGGATGGGTCCATGAATGCACGCTTGAAATCGCCGGAACGGCCGGGCGATCCATCCTGACCACAAACGGGGCGTTTGCGCCAACCGCAAAAAGAAAACGGGGAGGACTTTTCAGTCCTCCCCGCTCTACCCCGTGGAACGATAGGCGCATGGAGCTGCGCCGGTCACGTCCCCACTCTCCCCGCTAAGACTTGAGCCGTCCGAGCCAACGGACGTCGTGTGGATCGCCGCCACCCTAGGAGGCCGATTCGCGCTTGCCAAGCGCGCACGCATTTTAACGTTACATCGCAGCGGCCTGTGTCTTTACGCCCACACGGCACGCGACCTGCTCATCCAACCGCAATCAGCGCTGCGCGCGAGGAATCTGTCCCCGATCGGGACAGCATTGCCCGCGCAGCGCGCGAAGCGGGACAGGATCGCGATGAAGCACGCGGTAACAAAGGAATTGTTCGCGTATTGGGACAGGCGCCGCGGCATGCGCGATCTGCCCGAACGCGGCGATATCGAGCCCGGCCCGATCCGCCGCATTCTCGGCGATACATTCATCGCGAGCGGCGGCACCGGGTTCCCGTTCCGGCTTGCCGGGACACGCATGTGCGCGCTGTTCTGCCGTGAATTGCGCGCAACCCCGCTGCTCGACCTGTGGGATCGCGCTTCGCGCGCGGCGCTACGCCAAATTCTCGCTAATGGCTTTGAAGACCAATCGGGAACGGTTGCCAGCGTCCAGGCCGAAACCGCCGACGGGCGCGAGCTTATGCTGGAACTTCTGGTCCTGCCGCTTCGCCATAACGACGGCGCGGGACGCATGATCGGAACGCTGGTTCCGATGAAAATCCCCTTCTGGCTCGAAGTGATCCCGCTCGAACGGCTGACCCTTGGGGCCTACCGCCATATCGGCCGCTCGACCGATGATGCGATGCCATCGCTCGTGGCCCCCCTCACCGGCGCCCCGCAGCGCGAAGGCTTTGTCGTGCTGGAGGGCGGACGGCGCGATTGACCGCGTCCGTAAGTAGCCATTTACCGATTGCCGCTGTGAAAGCTAACGCGGCTTTAAGATTGCACCCCTAGCTTGGCCCACCGGATGGAGCATTTGTTCGCTCCCCCGCGTTAAGGGCCATTCATGCTTCGGACCAGTCAGGCAGCCTTGAGCAACGCGATGCTTCCGCACGCGGAGGAACGCCGCCGCTTTCAGCGCGTGCGCGTAAACCTGCTTGGCCGCTACATGCTGACCGATCGCCGTGAATATCCCTGCCAGGTGGTGAATATGTCGCCGGGCGGCATCGCGGTGATGGCACCGGCCCTCGGTACGCCGGGCGAACGTGTCATCGCCTATATCGACCAGCTCGGACGGCTCGAAGGCGTGGTGGCGCGGCAATTCACCAACGGTTTTGCCATGACCATCTCGGCAACATCGCGCAAACGCGATGTGCTGGCCGCCCAGCTCACATGGCTCGCCAACCGCCACATCCTGAATTTGCCGGAAGATCGCCGCCACGGCCGTTTCGTGCCGAAGAATGCCGGCA
>CAMBBO010000255.1 GCA_945862935.1 Pseudorhodoplanes sinuspersici
CTCTTCGGTAAATCTGCTCTTACGCATGTCCGTCTCCAGATGGAACGGACTCTACCCAAAAATGGGGGCGTTTAAGGGGAGCAGGTCAAAAGTAATGTTGGTTGACAGCCAGATCGCAGGCGGTGCCAAATTTAGCGAAGACATCAGGAAAGAAATAAAGGATCGCGGAACAGAAGTTGTCAGCAAACTTCAAATGGCAAAACTCACTGAAATAATCGACCTCCTTGCCGCATACGGCTTCGATGATTCTCAACAGTCGTATTTTCTGTTGATCGACGGAATCGACAACAAATGGGCCGACGACAGCATCCGATACAAGTTAATTCGCGCACTCATTGAGACACTCAAGCGATTTAGAAAAATCAGAAATCTGAAAATTGTTATCGCTCTTCGCACCGATGTGCTGGAGCGCGCCCTTATGGAAACCAAAGACGCAGGTTATCAACGGGAGAAATACGATGACATGATTGCCGAGATTCGGTGGGAAGACGGCGAACTCCGAACCCTCGTTAACGAACGAATAAAGCTCTTGTATCGTCGGCAATACACGAAACAAAACGTCCGATTTGAAGAGGTTTTTCGAAATCAGATTTTGGGAGCTGACCCGTTTCGTTATTTAATTGAAAGAACTCTTCGGCGACCGCGCGACCTCATTGCCTTTGTAAATCAATGCCTCATGGAAGCCGCCAACCAAACTGAGATTACCGCCAAGAATGTCAGAGACGCAGAACTAGAATATTCCAGAAAACGGCTGAATGCTTTGGAAGAGGAATGGGGATCGATCTACAAAAGCTTACCAAGCCTGATCGACTTCATAAAACAACAAGAGGTTACATTTTCTTTACAGGATGTCGCCACAAAAGACGTGATGGAATATATAGCGCTTGCTATATCAGACGGAGACCAACTCAATCGGGGAGCACTTTTTAGAGCGTCCCAAGAAGTGCGAAACATTGCATCCATTGGAGCGATAAGTTTTCTTGCAAAGAAAATTATCGAGGCGCTTTATAGAATGGGCGCTGTCGCTGTTAAAATGGAAACAAGCGAGCGATATCGATACTGCTATATTGATCAACCAATTATAGCTGCGGATGCAATACCATTGGATGCAAAGATCAAGATCCATGGCCTGCACCCGGTTTCGAAGACACCGAGTTTGGTGTTTTGATGGAACCGGAGGTGCGTCATGGAGAGACGGAAGTTTACGCGAGAGTTCAAGCTTGAGGCCGTTCGTCTGATCAAGGATCGCGGCGTGTCGTATGTGCAGGCGTCGCAAGACCTGGGCGTGCATGCGTCACAGCTTCGCGATTGGGTGAAGAGGTTTGCGGACGATCCGCAACACGCCTTTCCCGGCCAAGGACAGATGAAGCCGGAGCAGCTGGAGATCGCGCGACTGAAGCGCGAAGTCATCAAGCTGAAGGCCGAACGAGACATCCTAAAAAAAGCCGCGGCCTACTTCGCGAAGGAATCGACGTGAAGTTCTCCTTCATCGCGAAGCACCGGGAGATCTGGCCGGCGGGATGGTTGTGCGAGGCGCTCGGTGTCTCGCGAGGTGGGTTCTATGCCTGGCTGACACGGCCGCGCAGTCAACGCAGCCGCAGCGATGAAGAGCTTGGTGCGAAGGTTCGCGCGAGCTTCCTTGGCAGTGACCGAACCTATGGCGCCAGGCGGGTGTGGAAGGATCTTGCCGCCGAAGGTGTGTTCAGTGGCTTGCATCGGATCGAACGATTGATGCGGCTGCAGGCTCTCAAAGCACGCCCGCGCCGTCGTCGGCTGCCGCCCGATCTGGGTGAGCGGCAACCCTCCGCCGTCGCTCCGAACGTACTCAACCGCGGCTTCGAAGCGCCGGCACCCAACCGCAAATGGATCGCAGACTTCACCTACGTCTGGACGGCGGAGGGTTGGCTCTACGTGGCAGCCGTCATTGATCTGTTCTCGCGGCGCGTGGTCGGCTGGTCGATGAGCGCAGGCATGACGGCACAACTGGTCACCGACGCTCTGGTGATGGCAATCTGGCGGCGCGGTAGGCCCGATGCGCTGCTGCATCACTCCGATCGTGGCAGCCAATACTCAAGCGAACAGTTCCAGCGGCTGATGGCGGATCACGGCGTGGTCTGTTCGATGAGCCGCTCTGGCAACGTCTGGGACAATGCAGCGATGGAGAGCTTCTTCTCGTCGCTCAAGACAGAACGTACAGCGCGCAGAATGTACCGAACGAGAGATCAGGCCAGAGCTGATGTGTTCGACTACATTGAGCGCTTCTACAATCCCAAGCGCCGGCACTCTAC
Source organism: Pseudorhodoplanes sinuspersici (assembly GCA_945862935.1). Classification (GTDB taxonomy): domain Bacteria; phylum Pseudomonadota; class Alphaproteobacteria; order Rhizobiales; family Xanthobacteraceae; genus Pseudorhodoplanes; species Pseudorhodoplanes sinuspersici_A. Next base: position 2,289 of record CAMBBO010000255.1, read on the forward strand.
GATCGGTTATATGAGTCCGATGGAGTTCGAACGGCTGGCGGGATTAGCTTAGGCGGGTGTCAACGAAACCGGGTGCAGGCCACCATCCCATGCTTTTGCGCGCCCTTAACCTAAGTCGAACAGAAGACGAGTAACATCGTGAGGTTGCGGCTGCATTCTTTGCATCTTATTTCCCCGCCGCCTTCCTTAGCGCCGCGTTGATGCGATCCTGCCAGCCCGGTCCGTCCTCCTGAAAAAAATCCAGCACGTCGCGGTCGATGCGCAGCGACACCATTTCCTTCGCTCCGGGCGGCGACGCGCTTTTCGTCACCGGCAATTCGGCCGGTTTCGTTGTCGCGGCCTTGAACGCCTTCTCGGCTTCGGAGCGTGAATCCATTATCGGCCGTCGCGCCATGATCGATTCCTTTTTGCTGCCCGGATTTTATCACGACGTGCTCACCAGCGTCATGGCGCGGGCATGACAAATCGAAAAACTTGCAGCAATGCACGCCCCCTAGCCAGCCGCCGGCACCAATCCATGCCGCTGCATGATCGCCTTCACCTTCTCGATGTCCGGCGGGCCGCCCGCGTTCATGACCGCGGCGGTCTCCACGAAAAACGCCTTGCCGATCGAGGCCGGCGTCAGCATCGAGAGAATGCGCGCCTCGCCCGTGTGATTGTTCTTGAAATGATGCACGACGCCGCGCGGCACGAACACAAACTGTCCCGCAGAAATTTCATACGCCACAGCACCGACGGTGAATGTGAGAGTACCGCTGAGGCCGTACACCGCCTCGTCCACCTCGCGGTGATAATGCGGCGCTGGCACCTTGGCCTGTTCCGGCACGGTGACCTCGAACAACATCATCGTGCCGTTGCTCGCCTTATCATCGATCAGAAATTTCAGCGTCAACGCGCCGATGCGAACAATGTCGTCTGTCATGCCATCCCCCTTTATTAGCCGCAGTGTTCCATGATCGTGGAGACTCTGCAAAGCGGGGCTGCTTGACATCGTCTCTGGGCGGCCCGCGCGCTGCCAAGGGGAACCGGAGATTTTCGGTTACGACGTATCCGGCGTGGCTACGCAACACGGGCGATGACGCGCGCCAAAAATCGCGCAATGCACGGCAACTGCGTCACATCCGCCGCACCCTGCGACAGCGCGCCGCGAACTTCGCGCTTGAGCATTACCATTCGTCCATTTGCGGAACGATAAAGAGCCGCATCGGTTGGTTTCACGAGACGTGCGCGCGCAAAGCGCCGCGATCCAATTCGAGGGGGTCAACAGGAGGACCAATGAACAGCAAACTTATCATTGCAACCGCAGCCGCAACGCTGATGGCCGGAACGGCTTTCGCGCAGACGGCACCGACAAGTACGACGACCGCGCCGCAGAACTTGCAGTCCGGCTCGATGTCAACGGATACCAAGACGAACTCGCAGACCACCGGCGCGGCGACAGCCGCGACCAATAACGCCGGCGCCATGATGAACGGTATCGCAAGGGCTTCGGCCGCGCGCGAACCGGTCAAATTCGCGACCGTGGATTCGGCCGATCTGATGTCGTCGAAGCTCGTCGGCGTGAATGTCTACAACAATCAGAAGGAAAAGGTCGGCGAGATCGCTGATCTTGCAATCGACAACGGCAAGGCGCTGAACGGCGTCGTGTTGAGCGTCGGCGGATTCCTCGGCATCGGCGAAAGCTATGTGCTGGTCGAGCCGTCTTCGCTTGCACTGAACAACGAGAATGGAACGTGGAAGGCTTACATCGACACGTCCAAGGACTCGCTGAAGAACGCGCCGAAGTTCACTTACAAGGCGGCCGATAAGAAGTCCTAACCGCAACATCGTGGGGCACGGCGCCGTTGCGGCGAGGTTTTTTCCTCTCGCGGCGGCACCGCTGCCGACACATCACTCGTCACATGCGTTCGCAACAAGGGAGTTTACATGTTCAAATTCAAGACAATCGCGCTCGCGGGCGCGCTGCTCCTCGGGACCAGTGCCGCG
>CAMBBO010000256.1 GCA_945862935.1 Pseudorhodoplanes sinuspersici
GTAATAGGCGGCATTGGCAATACGAGCCTGCGCGATATCGATTGCCTTCGGTATCAGCCAGTTGCCGACGACAGCCTGGAACGTGTCGAGGCGGGAATTATAGCCCATGCGCGTGATCGTATCGCGATCAGCAAGGCCGTGATTTCGGATCAGCCGAAGTTCATCCGCAAGATCGTCGTCGTCAGTCGTGATGACGCCCCCGTCCGACCAGACATTGATGTTCTTGAGAGGATGCAGGGAGAATGCACCCGCCTTCCCCCATGTCCCGGCGTTCCGCCCATCGATCGCACCGAGAATTGACTGGCAGGCGTCCTCGACAACATGAAGTTTGTGCTTCTGCGCAATCGGCAGAAGCTTGCGGGTGTCCGTCATGTATCCGGTGAAATGCACCGGCACGATCGCTTTGGTGCGCGGCGTAATCGCGCGCTCTACTTTGGAAACGTCCATGCAGAACGTGTCGTCGCAATCGACAAAAACAGGCTTGGCGCCGATCTCGCAAATCGCTCCGACGGTCGCAACAAATGTATTCGCGGTCGTGATGACCTCATCCCCCGGCTGGATGCCAAGGGCTTTCAGCGGAAGCTTTATCGCGTCGGTTCCGGAATTGACACCGATGGCGTGGCGCGTGCCGATCAGGCTTGCGAAACGTTTCTCGAATTCCTGCAGCGGCTTGCCGAGGGTGAAGTCGCCCGTCGCGACGAACTTGCGCAACTCGTCCCACAAATCGTCGCAATCGGAAAATTGCTGTGGAAGATAAGAGTAGCGGACATGCGTCATCAGAACGGTCCCTCGAATGCCGGGTCCGGCTTGTCGATCGGCACGCCCTTGCGCGCATCGAGGACTTCCTGCCGCGCGGATGTAATGTCGCCTTCGCCGAGATCGCAAAGTCCGGCCACTGCGTCGATGATGTGGGTCGAATCAGGGTAATAGACTTCGGCCAGCGCAAGGCTCGATGGCGTCGGATGATCGGGCAGACCAAGCCGGATCGGCGCACGCTTTAAAGCATCGAAGGCCTGTTCCACGATTTGGGCCACAATCTCTGCGCCCGGCCCTAGGATTTTCCAGCCGGTATCGCAGACGACGAGCTTGCCCGTGCGCCGCACCGACGCGATGATTTCGTCGAGTTTAAGCGGGCGCAACATGCGCAGGTCGAACACATCCGCATGGCAGCCGCGGCTTGCCAGCGCAACAGCCGCCCGCCGCGCTTCCAGCGTCATATAGGAGCTTGCGACAATCGTGACGTCGCGGCCGTCGTGAATGCGGCGAGGTCCGTCGAGCGCCATCGCCGCGTAACCTTCAGCGACCGCGCCTTTCACATAATGAAGCCAGCGGTGCTCGAGAAAGATCACCGGATTGTCGTCGGCGATGGCCCCGAGGAGCAGCCCCTTAAAATCGGCCGGCGTCGATGGCATCACAACTTTCAAGCCCGGAATATAGGCGAACAACGTTTCGAGGCTTTGCGAATGCTGCGGCCCCTGCCCCCATCCGCGCCCGATAATAAGCCGCACCGTCATTGGTACGCGATGCGCGCCATTTGTAACGTAGTGGCTTTTGGCAGCCGTGTTGAACAGCTGCTCGAGGCAAAGCAAAGCGAAATCGACCCGCTGATGCGTCATGATCGGCCGCCGGCCCATCAGAGCCGAACCGATAGCGATGCCGGTCAATCCATTTTCGGCAACAGGCATCTCCACGACGCGCGATGCGCCGTATTTTTCGACAAGACCCGTCGTCGTACCGAAGATACCGCCGGGATCGGCGACGCCCTCGCCCATCACATAGCTTTCCGGATGCTTGTCGAGCGCCAAATCGAGCGCCTCTCGAATGGCCGCCCCCGCCGTTATCACCCTTGCTTCAGGCATAGATGCCTCGAGCGACGGTGACTGGGTTGGGCATGGGTGCTGCTTCTGCTGCGGAGAAGGCCGCTTCAACCTCGGATCGGAATCCGGCCAGCATCGCCTCGATATCGCGCTCGGTGACATCTCCAAGCGACAGCAACTCGCGCTGAAGAACAGCAATTGGATCGCGTGCGCGCCAATGCTCGAACTCCGCGACCGTGCGGTAGCCGAGAGTGTTGTCGTAGTTCGGTCCGCAATGCTCGCGCCAGCGATAGGTATCGGCGAGCAGGAAACTCGGACCATCGCCAGAACGCGCGCGGTTCACTGCGATCGCGGCGGCGTCGTTGACGGCGCGCACATCGTTTCCATCGAGATGCACCGCATGCAAGCCGTGAGCGCTGCCAAGGTCGGTGAGCACGCGCGATGGCTGGCGGTCTTTCAACGCGGTGTAAACCGAGTAGAGATTATTCTCGCATACGAAGATCACGGGCAGTTTCTTCAGCGCCGCGAAATTGGCGCTCTCGTGATACACGCCCTCTTCAAGGGAAGCGTCGCCGAGATAAATGACGGCGACGTTCGGCTTCTGCTCCTGCTGGAATGCGAGTGCTGCGCCGACGCCCACCGGAATGGACGCCCCGACAATAGGCAAGCTGAGGAGAACGCCAGCTGCAAGGTCGAACAGATGCATCGAGCCGCCGCGTCCGCCGCAGCATCCTGTTTCCTTGCCGAGCAGCTCGGCGAGCATCGCCGTCAGGTTGCCGCCCTTCGCAAGATAATGCGCATGGCAGCGATGGGTCGACACGATCTGGTCGCCATCCTGCAGCGCATGGCTGACGCCGACGGCCACGGCCTCCTGCCCGATCGAAAGATGCACGGGACAGCGCATCTTCTGCTGCGAGTAACGGTTTGCGATTTCCTCTTCGGCCACGCGAATGCGCAGCATGTCCCGCAGCATTTGCAGGGGAAGGTCATTTGGCGAACGAGTTGTGGCGACCTTAATCACGTGCCGCTTCCCGCAGGATACGAGACGTAAGTGGGCCGCGTGCCATTTGCCCGCCATCCCATCGCGAGATCAAGGAAAGCATGGCAGATGGACAGGTGCGCAATCTCGACGAAGCCATAGAGATCGTTCGGGACGTAGAAATTTATGTCGCCCAGAGCACGCAAGGGATTGTCGGCTGCGAAACCGCTGAGAGTAATGACATCCGCACCTTTGTCGCGCGCGGCACCGACGGCACCGACGATGCTGCCGGAGCGGCCGGAACTCGAAATCGCAATGAGCAGGTCACCCTCTCGCACATGCGACCGCAGCGGCGTTGCGAATACTTCGGAATAACCAAGATCGTTTGCAAGGCAGGTGAGTTGCGCGCCATCGTTGAATGACAGCGCGGCAAACCCGCCATTCTTCATCCAGTCCGTGGCCATGTGGCTGGCAATGGCAGCCGAACCGCCATTGCCGACAAAAAACACGCGCGCGCCGTCGCGTTTGACGGCGGTGCATTTTGCCAGAACCCAATCGAGTGCATCGGCCGAAGTCATGACGGAGCCTGTGCGGCTGGTCGCCACGACAAGCTTCCCAAGCCCACCAAGTGTCTGGAAGTAGCTCTCGAGTTCTCCGTTCATCGGTCTCTCATGAGCCATTACTTCAACAACGTCGTCAGATATTTTAGCAACGCCACGCGGTCGACAGAGCTTCGATGACCGACGATGCCGACCTTGATTGCGCCAACCGCATTTCCGATGAAGCCGACGAGGCCCATATCGCCGCCCGCTTTGACCAGCGGAGACGTGACGGCAAGAAAGGCGTCGCCTGCGCCCATCGTATCGATGGCGCGCCGCGTGAATGCCGGAATCCGGGATACGCCATGCTCGCGGTCAAAAGTCACGCAGCCTTGACGGCCATGCGTCACGATCACGCGCGAGCAATCGATGCGAGACGGCAATTCCTTGCTCGCGATCAGCTCGATTTCCTTGTGCGCATCTGCGACGGCCAGCCTCGCTTCAGGCGCATCGATACAAAGATAATCGGCGCGACGATACTTGGTAATGAGATTGAAGCCGTGATTGGCGCTGTTGCTCTGCGCGTTGACGCTCAGAAAACGGCTTTTTGTCTGCAACGCATCGCGCGCGCGGGGCGACAGCAGCCCATGACCGAAATCTGTGACGATGACGACGTCGTATTGCGGAGCAAGTTCGTCGATCGCATCGACGAATGACTTTTCGAGAGCCCCGGTGATCACCGAGTCGTCCATGAGGTACAACTCGAACAGCTTGCGCAGGTAATCGGCTTCGACGAAACGCCGTTTGCGGGTGGTCGGCGTTCCCGGCCGCTTAAGGCTGGTCAGTGTCACATTCGGCTTGAGCGACGACCGCAGCAACGATTCACCATCGTCCTGATCGCCGATACACGTCAGCACATGGACGTCGCTGCAA
>CAMBBO010000257.1 GCA_945862935.1 Pseudorhodoplanes sinuspersici
GATCCGGGGGCTGCTTCGTAAGGCCCCTCGGGCAACAGGGACGTCGCGCCGAGTACGGTCACATGCGCGCTGAAACGCAGAATGAAATCGAGCGTATCTTCGCCGAACACGCTTTGCTCGCGGGGATCGTAAACTCCCGGACACATGACCACACGGAAAGACGGATTTGAAGCGGCTGCGGCAGCAATCTGGCAGGAATTGGTAATGAGCGTGATATCGCGCGCGGTCTGCGCGAGATGCCGTGCCACCTGATAAGTAGTCGAACCGCCATCGATCATCACAACCTCGCCCGTTGCGATACGCGATGCTGCCTTCGCCCCGATACGGACGCGTTCCTCGACAAAGGCCTGCCCGCGCTCGGACACGCCGGGCTCGGAAATCAGCGGCCGCACCGCACCGCCGTACGTACGATTGAGCAAGCCCGCCTCTCCCAACTCGCCAAGGTCGCGGCGGATGGTTTCCCCCGAAACGCCGACGCGTCGCGCCAGTTCCGAAATACGGATCGCTGCGCGCGCCTGAATTTCCGACAGGATCAGGTCGTGACGCTCCCGCTTGTTGAGCCGCGATGTCATTGCAAATGTCCTGTAGCGGACGCGAGATCGAGCGACGTGAAGCGGTCACGGATCTGCCGGGCGTGGCGTACCGCTTCTCCGTAGAAGGCTCGCGGGATGCCGACTGCATCCGCTGTGATCGGCGCGCCAGCCTCGCTCAATGCGCCGCCGATCTCGGCGCTGGAGCGGCCGACGGCTTTCAGCTTCGCGCGCATCTGCGGCCAGTCAGCCGACAATGTACGATTGAGAGTCGCGGCCTTGTCCGCGTCGATCCGCTTCGGCAGCCATGCCTCCCAGCAGGTGCGCCCAAGCTCCTGACCGAAATGCGCGGTGAAATCGTCCAGCGTATCGCTCGACGGCGAGATTTTCAGATTGTCCTGCGACAGCAATTTTTCCTGCAACCGCGCCATCGTCATCGTGGTCACGGCGATATGCTCGCCGTGATAGGCGAGCGGCAGGTTCTGCCCGAGCATATCGACATAATGCGCAATCAGATGTTCGCCCTGGCTTGCAGGATACGAACCGCCGCAGATCGTCATGCCGAAGCCGGACATCACGAGCGTGCGCGCCAGCAACGCGATCGCGTCCTCGTCGCCGGAAACGATGTCGCCGATCCGCGCGATGAGCTGCTCCTCGTCATCCTTCAGCAGCATGAAAGGCGCTTCGCGGTATTTCGTGCCAAGGAGAAGATTTGCCATCAGCCAGTCGACCTGCGCCGTTGCGCGGCACACGGAATCCCCGATGCCTGCTGCGATCAGACGCTTGGGGGCGTGCGCGAGCACGCCAAGATCGAGAAAAACGCCGCGCGGCGCAGTCGAGGGCAGCGACTTTTTCAATCCATCCTCGGTAAGCGCAGCGGCAACCGAGGTGTAGCCGTTCATCGATGGCGCAGTGCCGAACACCGCATAAGGCTTCTTGTTCAGATGCGCGGTGTATTTCGTAATATCGTTGATCGAACCCGATCCGACGCCCACCACCGCATCGTCGTTCGGCGTGCGTGAACGCGCGAAGGCGACCGCGTCCATGTCAGGATGCGGCGAGTGATCGAAGACGATTTCGTTGACCTCGTGAGAAGTTCGCAACGAAGCCGCGACCGCCTCGCCCATCACCGTGCGCGTGTTCTTGTCCATCACGACGGCGATGCGTTTTCCAAATCCCAGCGGCGCCACGAGATCGGCAGCGCGTCGCGCGAGATCACGCGCGATCACGACCGACGCGACCGGCACGTTCAGCAGCCCCGGCCCGTCAGGGTCGCGGAGCGTTCCGCCGAGCAATGCGTCGAGCAGTTTTTGCGACATGGGCGTGCGTCAGGCCGAGCGCCGAAGCTCGACGCGGCCGCAATCGTCAACCACGTCCCGAAGCTGCGACAGGATCGAACCCTTGCGCGGGCTGTAGGAACCGTCGAACACCGCCGTCCCGATGGTGAAGGCATCCGCGCCCGCCTGCGCGATGGCGCGAATGCGATCGGCCGACGTGACCGATCCGGCGACAATCAGATAGCCGCTGTCGAGGCCGCGCCGCGCGGCCTGCACCATGTCGAGCGGATCGGCTTCGGTGGAGCGATAGGCGAGCAGGTCCGCGCCCGGACATCCGGCTTTACGGAACGCACGGCATTGCGCCTCAACATCGGCGGGCGAGCCGCCAAGTTGCGTCGGATGGCCGTGAGGGCGGCCCGGAAACGGATAATAGGATGTGCCCGATCCTTGCAGCAGGCCGACAATCTCGTCGCAATCGGTGCCGCCAAGCAGCCGGTCGATACCAAGGTCGCGTCCGAGTTTCGCGGAACGCAGGCAGGAGTCCTTCGAGGTCGATACGACTTCGAGATAGGAGGTCGCGCCCGAAGCGCGGATTTTCTTCGTGAGCTTCTCCAGCGTCTCGAACGGCACCCCGACATCCTTGAAGCCGACATGGCGCAGGCCGAGCGGCGCGATCAGATCGAACAGTTCGAGGCAGTCCTCGACCGTCTGGTCCCCGCGCGTGAGCATGAAGATGAAATCCATCGCCCTTCTCTCCCACCAGCCAATGTGGAGAGTTCAACATATTTGTTGGAAACTTCCAATAGCTCGTCGGGCGAAACTCCCAGGATTCGGCGTGGGCGGGGCCAAAAAGGCCTGAAAAGTCTGCCTTTGGCTTTTCCCGGTTGACCCTGTAAGCAGGCCGGGAAAGCGGGCCCTGTTCCCCATGCAGACCAAACCGATCCTCGAAGTCCTGGCCCGCCGTCCGCAGCCGACCCCGCCGGTCTGGTTCATGCGGCAGGCCGGTCGCTACCTTTCCGAATACCGGCAGGTACGCGAACGGGCGGGCGGCTTTCTCGATCTGTGCTCCAATCCCGAACTTGCGGCCGAAGTCACGTTGCAGCCGATCCGCCGTTTTGGCTTCGACGCCGCCATCATTTTTTCCGACATTCTCGTGGTGCCGCATGCGCTCAAACGCACGGTTCGTTTCGAAGTCGGCGAAGGCCCGCGCCTCGATCCACTTGCCGATGCGGCGGCGCTCAATTCGCTGACGGAAAGTGCCGACGACGCGGTGTTCGCGCCGGTTTACGAAACCGTGCGGCGCGTGAAGGCGCAACTGCCGGACAACGTCGCGCTACTCGGATTCTGCGGCGCGCCGTGGACGGTCGCGACCTACATGGTTGCGGGACAAGGCACGCCGGATCAGGCGCCTGCGCGCATCCTCGCCTATCGCGAACCCGAAGCTTTCGCGCGCATGATCGAAATTCTGGTCGAGACCTCGACACGCTATCTCGTCGGGCAGTTGAAGGCAGGCGCGGATGCCGTGCAGATTTTCGATACATGGGCGGGCGTGCTGCCGCCCGCGCAATTCGAGCGCTGGTGCATCGAACCGACACGCAAGCTGATCGAAAACGTGCGGCGTGAAATTCCCGATGCGAAGATCATCGGCTTTCCCCGTGGCGCAGGTGCGTCATTGCCAACTTTTGTCGAACGCTCCGGCGTGAGCGCGGTCAGCATCGACTGGACCGCGGAGCCGTCGCTGATCCGAGACAAGGTTCAAAACCGCGTTGCGGTGCAGGGCAATCTCGATCCGCTGGTTTTGCTTGCAGGCGGGCGCGCACTGGACGAGGCCGTCGACAACATCTTGGAGAATTTCGGGAGTGGGCCGCTGATCTTCAATCTCGGACATGGGATATTGCCGCAAACGCCAATTACCCATGTCGAACAGACACTCAAGCGGCTGCGTGCCGCGCGATAACGCATCAGGAGTAAACCTTGCCCACCAATCCGTCTTTCAAAAACCTGATCGCCAAGGCACCGCCGCTGGTGCCCGTTCTGCATGTTGAAAATCCCGATCACGCTGAGCCTCTGCTTGAGGCCCTGACCAAAGCAGGCATTATCGCGCTGGAAGTCACACTACGCACGGCAAGCGCGCTGAAGGTGATCGAGCGGATGAGCCGCCTTGGCGGACCTGCCGTCATTGGCGCCGGCACCGTTACGCGCAAGGAGCATTTCGCGCAGGTGAAAAATGCCGGCGCAAAATTCGCAGTCAGCCCTGCGCTGACGGACGACCTTGCCGAAGGCGCGCATGACGCGGGCCTGCCCTACTTGCCCGGTGTCTGCACGCCGACAGAAGCGTTGCGGGCGCGCGAGCTTGGATTTCTCGAACTTAAATTCTTTCCGGCCGATCTGTTCGGAGGCGTCGCATTCTTGAAACACGTCGCGCCGCTTTTTCCTGAGCTGCGCTTCTGCCCGACCGG
>CAMBBO010000258.1 GCA_945862935.1 Pseudorhodoplanes sinuspersici
GAGAACGTGCAAAGCCTGGAACCGGGCGACGCGCTCGATCGTGCGATCTGGCGGCTCGATCACTTCAAGACAGTGCAGCAGCATCTCACCGGAACGGCGATGCACTAAGGCTCGCTGCAGTCATTTCAAAAGGCCCGGCTTGTCCGGGCCTTTTTTATTTGGCGAAGCCTGCGAATTCCGTCGCCACTGTTTGATAGATTTCCTTGCGGAACGGTACCACCAGCGCCGCGACATTGGCGAGCGGCTCCCATCGCCATTGATCGAATTCCGGCTCTTGCCCGTTGCGTGGCGTGAGCGGGTCGATCTCGCTTTCGTTTCCGGTAAACCTCAGCGCGAACCACTTCTGCCGCTGTCCGCGAAACACCGCGAGGCGATGCGGCGGACCGTCATAGGGCGGAAACTCGTAGGTCATCCAGTCTGTTTCGGCGAGATACTCGGCGCTTTTGACGCCGGTTTCTTCCCACAACTCGCGGAACACCGCCTTGCGCGGATCTTCGTTCGCGTCGATCCCGCCTTGCGGCATCTGCCATTCGAGGCCGGGCAGAACGATCTCCGGTCCGTCATCCTTGAATCGGCGCGCGATAAACACGCGGCCCTGCGCGTTGAACAGCGCGACACCGACATTCGGGCGATAGGGCTTATCGCTCACGCTCAGACATTCTCCCATTTGCCGCTGTCGCGCGAGCGGCGCAGCGCGTCGATCACGCGCATATTTGCGACGGCGAGCTCGATCGGAAATTGCGGCACATTTTTTTCACCGCGTACGAGCTTTGAGAACCGCTCAGCCTGCAACTGATATTGATTGACCGGCTCGAAGGTGAGCATGCGCTTGTGATGGAAACCGAGGCTGCCGCTGTCGCCAATATAGATATGGCAATCCGACGTGATCGCGTGCGAATAGGGAAAATCTGCTCTGATCCAGCCGCGTTCGCCGATGATGCCGAGATGCTGGTGCGTGCCGCCGGTTGTCGGTCCCGCCTGCATCGAGACAATGAAGTTCGCGTGCCCGGTCGGAAACTCAAGGATCGCCGACGTGAGGCGGTCGGTACCGAATTCGGGATCGATTTCGAACAGTCCGATTGCGCGCAACGGCTCCGCATTGAACACCATGCGGCATCCGGTGGCGGCGTAGCTGCCGAGATCGTACAGCGCGCCACCGCCAATATCGGCCTTGTTGCGGATGTCGTTCGGATCGCGGCTGTTCAGACAGAGCATCGTCTGCACGCCTTTCACCGCGCCGACCTCGCCGGAATCGATCACTTCGCGCAGAGCGGGCCATTGCGGATGGTTACGGATCGCAAAGGCTTCCTCGACCATTTTCCCGGTGCGATTTCGCACGCTGATCAGTGTTTCGGCCTCCTTCGCGTTCATTGAAATAGGCTTTTCGCACAGCACATGCTTGCCGGCGTCCATCGCCTTGATCGACCATTCCACATGCATGTGGTTCGGGAGCGGATTGTAGATCGCTTCGATCGACGGATCGGCCAGCAATTCTTCGTATGAACCGTAGGCCTTTTCGACGCCGGCTTTTGCGGCACCTTCCTTGGCGCGCGTCAGGTCGCGCGATGCGATCGCCGTGACGACTGAATTCGCCGTGAGTTTCATCGCCGGAATCACGCGCTTAAGCGCGATCGTCGCAACGCCGAGAATGCCCCATCGTACCTTGTCCATCGTTCTGATTCCTAATTTATGATTTGGCGAGCGGCGCGAATTCCTCGACGACGCGCTCGTATACTTTGCGTTTGAAAGGAATGATGAGGTTCGGCAGCGATTTCACCTCGGCCCATTTCCATTCGACGAATTCGGGTTTGTGCATTCCGCCGCCCGGATGCGTAATTTCGATTTCCTGGTCCTTGCCGGTGAAGCGAAACGCAAACCACTTCTGCGTCTGGCCGCGATACTTTCCCTTCCATGCCTGTCCAACGACATCGCGCGGAAGATCATATGCAAGCCAGTCCGCGATCTCGCCGATTTTTTCGACCGATTTGATGCTGGTCTCTTCGTAGAGCTCACGCCTTGCCGCTTTCAGTGCGTTTTCGCCCTCGTCGATTCCGCCCTGCGGCATCTGCCATTCGTGCGTGAGATCGGTGTGCTCCGGGCCGCCCAGCCGGCGCCCGACAAAAGCCAGGCCGTCGCGGTTCAGCACCATCACGCCGACGCAGGGCCGGTAAGGAAGGGATTCGAAGGGGGGCATGTCACACTCGTACCGGTAATGAGCGCGTCCACGCGAGCGCAGCAAATGCGAGCGGGGACCGCTCTCAACTAGCGTTTTCAGGGCAGGAAGAATAGCCGCGAAAGGTGGCTGCTTTTTTGCAGGGACGCCGTGCGGGAAATCAGCTCGACTTTGGCTTGATGGCTGCGGCTGTGATGGGCACGAGAGTGACGCCGCGGGCGGTTACCGACTTGGCCCATTTAGACACGCGGTCGAGCGTAACGGGAAGCGCGCTGCCTGACACCACCGCGATTCCGCGCTCGCGCGCAAACGCCTCGGCGCGGGCGAGGGCTTTGTCGATCTCGGCCGGGCTTGGCGCTGCGTCGATCTGGATGTCGGCCTTTGCGAACGGAAGCTTGTTTGCGCCCGCGATTTGTCCGGCGAGGCTGCGCGGCGACGATGCGTCATCGATATAAACAAGACCGCGCTTAGCGGCTTCGCGCAGGACCGGCGAGATCGCAGGCTCCGACGCGGTAAAGCGCGCGCCCATCATGTTGGTGATTCCGACATAGCCTTGGAAGCGGCTCATCAGCCATTGCAGGCGATCGACGTTCTGCTCTGCCGATAGCGACGTCAGCAGCGTCTGGGGACCGGGATCGTTGTCGGGATAATCGAACGGCTCCATCGGCACCTGCAGCAGCACCTCATGGCCTTCGGCGCGTGCGCGCCCGACGAGATTTTCCAGATCGTTGCCATAGGGCGTGAATGCAAATGTCACAGGTCCGGGCATCTTCGACAGCGCTTCGCCGGTTCCAGTCGCGCCGACGCCAAGGCCGCTGATGATCACGGCAATGCGCGGCCCATCGGGATTGCCGCCTTGCTGCGGCGCTCGTGCGTAGATTTCCGAGGGGCGCGCGCCGTCCGGCGCGATTTTCGGAATGGCGCCGTGCCGCGACTGTTCGATCAGCCGGGTGTCGACAGGCGCGCGTTTGGCTTCTTCGGGGCCTCCGAGCACAACCTGCTGCGTCTTACCGCTCGATCCGTCGATGATGGTGATGGTCTTGCCGGCCGGTGCGGCCGCACCTGCTTTCGACGGATCTGGCCCGTCATAACGGCGACCGGGCTGCGCCGGTGTGCCGGTCGCGAGCATCGGGCTGTCAGGCTTTTTGTCGTCGGGTTTTGGAATTGCGGTTGCGACCGCCGTGGGCTCTCCGCCGAGCGGGTCGTTTGCAACCAGAGCGTAGACCACAAATCCGGCCACCGCGCAGCCCAGCAGCCCCGCTATCGCTTGCGGGACGATGGCCGGGATCGTGGCCTTGCGTTTTTTCGTGGCCTTCTTGCCCAGAGGGGCGTCGAGATCATCCGCGGCCACAAATCGAGTCCTCGCGAATCATGCGGAGGAGTCTAGCATTTTCGATTCTCCTCCGATTCAGGGAGGTGATCCGGGCAAAAACAAAAAGGGCGGCCCGAAGGCCGCCCTTTTCATAAATTGTGCTGCCAGGCACGTTATTGCGGCAGGGAGGCGCGCTTTCCTTGCGGCGGGAAAGCCGAATTGGTGATGGTTCCGCGGAGCAGATCCGCCGCCATTTTCAGGGCCTTGTCGTCCTTCGGATCCGGCGGAACATAAGACTGCGAGCCGGTTGCCTCGTCGCCTTCGGCCTTGAGATGGCCGCGCAGCGAAGATTCGCCCTTCGTGTCGGTCCGTGCCTTCAACTCTACCGGAACGTCTTGCAGGACTTCGATGTCCGGCGTGATGCCCTTGGCCTGAATCGAGCGTCCCGACGGCGTGAAGTAACGCGCGGTGGTGAGCCTGAGAGCGCCATTACCTGAGCCGAGCGGGATGATGGTCTGAACCGATCCCTTGCCGAACGAGCGCGTTCCGAGAAGCGTTGCGCGCTTATGGTCCTGCAACGCGCCCGCGACGATTTCCGACGCGGAAGCCGAACCGCCATTCACCAGCACGATGATCGGCTTGTTCTTGGTGAGATCACCGGGGCGTGCGTTGAACCGCTGGGTTTCCTCAGCGTTGCGCCCGCGCGTCGAGACGATTTCGCCCTTTTCGAGGAATGCGTCGGACACCGAGATTGCCTGATC
>CAMBBO010000259.1 GCA_945862935.1 Pseudorhodoplanes sinuspersici
GGCCATCCGCTCGCATGCGCTGCGGCGCTCGCGGTGCAGCGCGTCATCCGCAACGGCGATCTTCTCGCCAATGTGCGTCTGCAAGGCGCGAATCTTTCTCGCCGGTTGCAGGAGCGATTTGGCAATCACCCCTTCGTGGGCGATGTGCGCGGGCGAGGATTATTTCAGGCGGTGGAGATCGTCGCTGACCGGGGCACAAAGGAGTCGTTCGACCCTGCGCGCAAGTTACACGCCCGGATCAAGCAGGAGGCGATGGCGCGCGGGTTGATGGTCTATCCGATGGGTGGCACCATCGACGGCGTGCGCGGCGACCATGTCCTTCTTGCCCCACCGTTTATCGTTAAGCCCGGCGATGTCGATATCATCGTCGAGCGCTTGGGAGATGCTATCGACGCGGCTATTGCCGCTTGATCGCTTCGGATCGCAGCCGCTGCCGCGGCGTGTTGCGGTCCTCGTCAAAATCGCGGCAAACTGCAAAATCCAACGGGAGAACAAACTTATGAACCATCACATTACCAAAGCGGGCGGCCTTTTCGCCGCTGCGGCTCTGACGCTTGCCGTTTCCGGCGGGCCGAGCCTCGCCCAGCAGAAATTCGTCACCGTCGGCACCGGCGGCGTTACCGGCGTTTATTACGCCGTGGGCGGCGCGGTTTGCCGTCTGATGAACAAGGACCGCGCCAAGACCGGCATCCGCTGCTCGGTGGAATCCACCGGTGGCTCGGTTTTCAACGCCAACGCGATCAAGTCAGGCGAACTCGAATTCGGCCTTGCGCAGTCGGACATTCAGTTCAACGCGACCAAGGGGCAGGCTCAGTTCAAGGACAAGGCCGATGCCGACCTGCGCGCGGTGTTCTCGGTGCATCCGGAGCCGTTCACGGTTCTGGCGCGCAAGGAAGCCAACATCACGAAGTTCGAAGACTTCAAGGGCAAGCGTTTCAACATCGGCAATCCGGGCTCCGGCACGCTTGCCTCGATGGAGATGCTGCTGAAGGAAATGAAGTGGACCAAGGCGGACTTCTCGCTCGCCGCTGAGCTCAAGGCCGACGAGCAGGGCACCGCGCTCTGCGACAACAAGATCGACGGCTTCTTCTATGGCGTTGGCCATCCGTCGGCTGCGATCCAGGATCCGACCACGGCATGCGGTGCGAAGCTCGTGTCGCTGACCGGTCCTGCCATCGACAAGCTCGTGAAGGACAATTCCTATTACGCCGTCGCGACCATTCCCGGCGGCATGTATGCCGGCAACCCGAACCCGACGACCACCTATGGCGTGCTCGCAACGATGGTCACTTCGGCAAAGGTCGCCGACGATACCGTTTATGCGCTGACCAAGGCGGTGTTCGAGAATTTCGACGAGTTCAAGAAGCTGCACCCGGCCTTCGCCAATCTCGATGCGAAGAAGATGATCAAGGACGGCCTGTCCGCTCCGCTGCATCCGGGCGCGATCAAGTACTACAAGGAAAAGGGCTGGATGTAATTCCAGTGTCTGACGGGGCGGCTTCGGCCGCCCCGTTTTTCTTTCAAGGGGGGATGCCATGAGCGACGCCGCAGCAACACGCGAAAAACTCGAGGCAATGGTTGCCGAAGCCGATACCGGCGGACGCAAACCGACCGGCACAACCAAAACCCTTATTTTTGCGATTGCGATCGCATGGTCGCTGTTCCAGCTCTGGTACGCATCGCCGATCCCCTACGCGCTCAATTTCGGCGTGCTGAATGACGGGCAGGCGCGCGTCATCCATATCTCATTCGCATTCCTGCTTGCTTACGCGACGTTCCCGGCGCTGAAATCGTCTCCTCGCGCCTATGTGCCGATCACCGACTGGATATTCGCGCTGCTCGGCATCTGTGCTGCGAGCTATTTGCTGATCTTCTACGACCAATTGTCACAACGCTCCGGTCTTCCGACGACGCCTGATGTCATCGTGTCGATCATCGGTGTTGTCGTTCTGGTTGAGGCCGCGCGCCGCGCGGTAGGGCCTGCACTCGCCGCGATTGCGTCGATCATGCTCCTCTATATTTTTCTCGGACCGTGGCTGCCTGGTCTGCTCGCGCACAAGGGCGCGTCGCTCTCGCGCGCAGCGTCGCAGATGTGGCTGACGTCGGAAGGCATTTTCGGCGTCGCATTGGGTGTTTCAACCAGCGTGGTGTTTTTGTTCGTGCTGTTCGGCAGCCTGCTTGAGAAGGCGGGCGCCGGAAATTATTTCATCCAGCTCGCCTTCGCGATGCTTGGGCATTACCGCGGCGGACCGGCCAAGGCTGCCGTTGTCGCGTCCGGCATGACCGGAATGATCTCAGGTTCGTCGATTGCGAACACGGTCACGACCGGCACATTCACCATTCCACTGATGAAGCGCGTTGGATATTCCGCCGTGAAGGCCGGCGCGATTGAATGCGCGGCCGGCGTGAATGGCCAGTTGATGCCGCCGGTCATGGGCGCTGCGGCGTTCCTGATCGCCGAATATGTCGGCATCACCTATGCCGAAGTGGTCAAGCACGCGATCCTGCCCGCGCTGCTTACCTATGGCGCGCTCTTTTACATCGTCGATATCGAAGCTTCGAAGATGGGCTTGAAAGGTCTGCCGCGCGCCGAACGCACGCGCACCATGTCCCAGTCGGCACTCGTTACGATCACAACCATTTGCGGCATCATTATTCTGAGCGCCGCCGTCTATTGGGGCATCGGCTGGACCAAGGGCGTTTTCGGATCCGCAGCGAGTTACGTGCTCGGTGCGGCGCTTCTCGCCGTCTATCTCGGCCTGATGCGCTACAAGGCCCTTCATCCAGAATTGCCGAACGACGATCCCTCCAAGGCGATTGTGAAGGTTCCGGGATTCTTCGAAACAGCGAGAACGGGCTTTCACTACATCCTGCCGGTCGTCGTGCTGATCTGGTGCCTGATGGTGGAGGAAATGTCGCCCGGGTTGTCCGCGTTTTGGGGAACGGCGTTTCTTATGTTCGTTATCATCACGCAGCGCCCGCTGGTCGCCCTGTTTCGGGGTGAATCGGCAATCGCCGCCGCGAGCCGGCAGGGATGGGACGATCTCGTTTCAGCATTCGAAAGTGCTGCGCGCAACATGACGACGGTCGGCATCGCGACTGCGACTGCCGGCATCATCGTCGGAACGGTGGCGCTGACGGGTATCGGTCTCGTCATGACCGAGATTGTGGAAACGGTTTCGGGCGGGAACCTGATGATCATGCTGCTGATGACTGCGGTCATCTGCATCATCCTCGGCATGGGAATGCCGACGACCGCGAGCTATGTCGTCGTCGCGACCTTGATGGCGCCGGTGCTGGTCGAACTTGCCGCGCAGAACGATCTCGCGGTGCCACTCGTCGCCGTGCACATGTTCGTCTTCTATTTCGGACTAATGGCGGACGTCACTCCGCCGGTCGGGCTTGCGGCTTACGCGGCCGCGGCGATCTCGGGGGCCGATCCGGTGAAGACCGGCATCCAGGGCTTTCGTTACGAAGTCCGCACCGCGTTGCTGCCGTTCATCTTCATCTTCAACACGGAATTGCTGTTGATCGATGTTGGCGGCTGGTCGCAACTGATACTGGTGGTTGTTTGCTCGGTGATCGCGATGGGTTGCTTCGTCGCAGCATCGCAGGGCTGGCTGCTGACCCGCAACCGCATCATCGAGACGGTTCTGCTTCTCGTCATCTGCTTCACGCTGTTCAGGCCGGGATTCTGGCTCGACAAGCTACAGGCTCCATTTGATTCCCGGCCGCCGGCTCAAATTTTCTCGATTGCGGAACAGGTGCCGCAAGGCTTGACCCTGCGATTCAAGGTCGCCGGTCAGAGCAGGGCGGGTGAGGATGTCGACAAACTGGTGCGCCTGACGATGCGGGCGGGCACGACCGCGCAGGAGCGGCTGCTCGGTGCTGGCGTCACCTTCCGGCAGGAAGGCGACAAGGTGTCCGTGCAGGCCGTCAAGTTCGGAAGCGAAGCGGCGAAATACGGCCTGAATGCCGGAGACGACGTGACCTCGGTGTTCACCGCTGCGAACCGTCCCAACCGTTACTGGCTTGCGATTCCGGCGTTCCTGCTGCTTGGGGGGATTATCTTCTTCCAGCGCCGCAGGCTCTCGCACGAAAAAAAGACTGCGCCGGCCGCGGCTTGACGTTCAGGGCCGCGCTGGAAGTCTCAGCAATCCGCGCGTCATCGCAAGGGCGATGACGCCGAGGTGAAGCTGCGAAACAAATTCGCCGCGCGCGATCATGGCGGCGAGTTCGGCTTC
>CAMBBO010000260.1 GCA_945862935.1 Pseudorhodoplanes sinuspersici
CTGCAACCATCGCCATCTCGGGGGAAAAGAAATAGCGCGCGAGCAGAACCGCTGTCGTGCCCTTGAGCATGTCGCAAACAAGCGTCGCCGCAGCGAGACCTTTGCGTCCGGTGCGAAGAACATTGGTCGCACCGATATTGCCGGAGCCTATCCCGCGAATGTCTTCGGTGCCGGCAATTCTGGTCAGCAGCAATCCGAACGGAATGGAGCCGAGCAGATAGCCCAGCGCCAATGACGCCGCCGCAGCGGTGGAGATGACTGAATTCAACATGACCCGCCCCAGTTCAGGCCGAAGCGTACTCGTAGGCGGTGCGACCGGCAACGATGGTGCGGATGACACGGCCCTGCAGACGCGCCTCATCAAAGGGCGTGTTCTTGCATTTCGATTTCAGTTCGACCGGATCGAGCACCCACGGGATTTCGGGATCGATCACGATGACATCGGCCGGTCCACCCGGTCGCAGTGTGCCACCCGCAAGGTTGAGTAGCTTTGCCGGGCGCGCCGACATTGCGTCGATCAGCCGAGCCCAGTCGACTTGGCCGGCGTGCAAGAGCCGCAACGCGGCACTGAGCATGGTTTCGAGGCCGATCGCACCGGGTGCAGCTTCGGCGAAAGGAAGGCGTTTCGTTTCGACATCCTGTGGGTTGTGATCGGACATCGCGACGTCGATCAGTCCCGAGGCGAGTGCTTCGACCAGCGCATCGCGGTCTTCGTGATTACGCAATGGCGGCGTCACCTTGAAGAAGGTGCGATATGGCCCGATGTCGTTCTCGTTCAGCGTCAGGTGATTGATCGATGCCGACGCGGTCACTGGCAATCCGCGCTCCTTTGCGCGCTTCAGTACGTCGAGAGATTCCCGGCAGGTGATGGACGCTGCGTGATAACGGCCGCCGGTCAGTTCGACGAGGCGAAGGTCGCGTTCGAGGATGATTGTCTCGGCAGCTTTCGGTACGCCGTGCAGTCCAAGACGTGCGGCGAATTCGCCGTCATTCATCACGCCTTCGCCGACAAGATCCGGGTCTTCCGTGTGATGCACGATCAGCGCTTCGAAATCGCGCGCGTAGGTCAGCGCACGGCGCATCACCTGCGCGTTGGTCACGCTCTTTGCGCCATCGGTGAAGGCGACCGCGCCGGCCGCCTTGAGCAGGCCGATCTCGGTCATCTCCGCGCCGAGGCGACCCTTGGTCAACGCTGCCATCGGGTGTACGTGCACGATCGCAGTGTCGCGCGCGCGGCGCAGGATGAAATCAACAATGGCGGGATCGTCGATCGAGGGATTGGTGTCGGGCTGGCAGACGATCGTCGTGACGCCGCCCGCCGCCGCCGCCTGGCTCGCAGAGGCGAGTGTTTCGCGGTGTTCCGCGCCCGGCTCGCCAATGAAGGCGCGCATGTCGACCAAGCCCGGAGCAACGATGCGTCCGCGGCAATCGATGACTTCCGTGCCTTCCGGCACACCGGCTGCGCCAATGCCGCGTTTGGCTTCGCGGATCGCGCCTTCGGCGATGAGCAGGTCGCCCGCAAGATCGACGTCGCGCGCCGGATCGATGATCCGCGCATTGGCGAGCAGGATCGGGCGGCGGTCGGAGAGCATCATGCGTTCGGCAGGTTGCGGGAGAGGGCTTCGAGCACCGCCATTCGCACGGCGACACCCATCTCGACTTGTTCGCGAATGAGCGATTGCGCGCCATCGGCGACGCTGGAGTCAATTTCCACTCCGCGATTCATCGGCCCCGGATGCATCACCAGCGCATCTTTCTTGGCGTAAGCGAGCTTTTTCGCGTCGAGGCCGAAATAGGCGAAGTATTCCTGCACCGAAGGCACGAACGAACCGTTCATGCGCTCACGTTGCAGGCGCAGCATCATGACGATGTCGGCGTCGGCGAGGCCCTCGCGCATGTCGCGGATGACTTCGACGCCCATGCGCTCGATCCCGGCCGGCAGCAGAGTGGAGGGAGCAACGACACGCACGCGGGCGCCCAGTGCGTTCAGCAGGATGATGTTCGAGCGCGCGACGCGCGAATGGATGATGTCGCCGCAGATGGCGACCACCAGTCCCTCGATCCGCCCCTTGTTGCGGCGGATGGTCAGCGCATCGAGCAGTGCCTGTGTCGGATGCTCATGCGCGCCGTCGCCGGCATTGATGACCGATCCATCGACCTTCTGCGACAGAAGTTCGACCGCGCCGGAGGCGTGATGGCGCATCACCAGAATGTCCGGGTGCATGGCGTTCAGTGTCATCGCAGTGTCGATGAGCGTCTCGCCCTTTTTCATGGCGGACGAAGCGACGGCCATGTTCATGACGTCGGCGCCAAGCCGCTTGCCGGCGAGTTCAAATGACGACTGGGTGCGGGTCGAGGCTTCGAAGAAAAGATTGATTTGGGTGCGGCCGCGCAGCGAGGTGCGCTTCTTTTCGATTTGACGGTTGAGGGTGACGAATTCCTCGGACAGATCGAGGAGGCCAACGATTTCCTCGTGCGAAAGCCCTTCGATCCCCAACAGGTGGCGCCTGTTCAGGACGAACGAGGATGAGGCCGCAATGTTCATTAAAGAAGGGTCTATAGGCGCATCGCCGAAACCCGGCAATCCCACAATTGCGTGATCCCACAATCTTGTCGCCAAAGCTACGCAATGAGCGAAGTGGGGTTGCAAATTGCGGCATTGGCCGAAGGAACATCTTTCGCCGTCGCACGTTAACGGGCCAACGCGATTGCAATCCGGTCGGGCTTTGGGCCGGGCCGGTCGCTCGCGCAACTCTTGCAGGAGGCATTTGATGAACACCTTTGCCAAGACTTCTCTCGCCGTCGCCCTCGGTGCTGCTGTGCTGGCTTCGTCCGTTTCGGCGAGTTCGGCGCGCAACTGGCGCCCGTACGCCGCTGGCGCAGCCGGCTTCGCTGTGGGTGCTGCGATCGGTGCAGCGGCCGCAAACGCCAATGCGGGTTACAATTACGGGCCCGGCTATAATCGCGGCTACGGTTATGACGGCTACGCCTATGGCGGCTATCCGGCTGAGACTTATCCGTCCTATTACGACCAAGGCTTTCGCCGATGCACCGTCGACGAAGGCTACGGCCGACGGTCGTCCTGCGATCGCTAAACGCGACCCTTATGGCGAAAGGGCGGACTTCGGTCCGCCCTTTTTTATTGCCTTGGTTCGAACACGATTTGTTCAGCAGCCGTTAAATTTCGAATAGCGATGGTGTATCATCGCGCCGTTTCGGCGTCAGATTGGGAGTTTTAGAATGATCAATTCAACGGGCCGCCGTGCGCTGACATGCACGCTCGCGCTCGCGATTGCGGCAGGGGCGGTCATGCCCCTCGCAGCAGCGCCGATTTCCGGTGGCGCTTCTCTCGTTTCGGCTTTGCCGAAGCAGACGACGGACGTGCGCTGGCGTCGGGGCGGCGCTTGGGTTGGCGCTGGAATCGCGACCGGCCTCGTGCTCGGCGGGATTGCAGCTTCGCGCGCTTATTCGGCGCCGCGCTATTACGGTCCGGACTATTATGAGCCGGCTCCCGCTTACGGGCCGGGATATGCCTATGGTCCGCAGCCGACCTATGTTGACGAGGATGAGCCGGTTTATGCAGCCCCGGCGCCGGTCTATGCAGCACCTGCGCGGGGCTATCGCGAACCGGCACCCGCCAATGGCATTCGCCAATGCTACGTGGTCACCAACGCGGACCACAATCTGGGTTACTGGCGCCCCTGCTAATCGCGCTGGATAGTTCTGAAAAGCGGGCCTTCGACGGCCCGCTTTTTTTACAGGCGGGCGAGGCGATCGAGCGCGCCTTGCAGAATGAATGCCGCCGCGTGCTGGTCGATAATCGCGGCACGCTTGGCGCGGCTGGCATCGGCTGCGATCAGGTCGCGCTCGACCGCAGCGGTCGATAACCGCTCATCCCATAGCGCGATCGGCAATTCGGTCAGTTTCGACAGGTTTCGCGCGAACGAGCGGCTCGATTGCGCACGCGGTCCTTCCGAGCCGTCCATGTTCAACGGCAGGCCGAGAACAAAACCTGCGGCGCGCCGTTCGGCAGCGAGCGCAAGCAGGCGTTGCGCATCGGCGGTGAACGTCT
Source organism: Pseudorhodoplanes sinuspersici (assembly GCA_945862935.1). GTDB lineage: Bacteria > Pseudomonadota > Alphaproteobacteria > Rhizobiales > Xanthobacteraceae > Pseudorhodoplanes > Pseudorhodoplanes sinuspersici_A. The sequence goes on from CAMBBO010000260.1 coordinate 4,073, forward strand.
TGCGCGCGACCGTCTCGACGCCAGTTGCGAGCCTTCGGTCGGGATCCGATGCTGCAACTCCGATGGTTTTCGTTCCAAGATCAAGTCCGATCAAAGCGCCGCGTGCCGGCAAGCGCGG
>CAMBBO010000261.1 GCA_945862935.1 Pseudorhodoplanes sinuspersici
CTGCGCCGACATGTTCGCCATCGGCGACAACGTGATCCTGCGCAAGGACACGATCATGCTCGGCTATCGCGCGCAGTCGAACTTCATCCACATTGCCCCGATCGAGATCGGCGACAACACGTTCGTCGGCGAAGCAAGCGTCATCGACATCGACGTCACGATGGGTGCCAACACCCAGCTCGGCCATGCCTCGTCGCTGCAGAGCGGCCAGCGCGTGCCGGACGGCAAGCATTTCCACGGTTCGCCCGCGGTCGAGACGACCGCTGATTATTGCCCGATCGAGAACATGGATTGCGGCATCATCCGCACGGCCTTCTACACCTGCCTCGAACTTGCAGCCCTCGTGCTGATCGCGGTGCCGCTGCCGATCCTCGGCTATCACCTGTGGGATCAGTATTCGTCAGCCGCCGGCGTCACCTTCGGCGCGAGCGTCTCGACGCTGTCGCTGCTCGGCATCTCGGCCGCGTGGTTCTTCGGCTCCATCGTCGTGGGTCTTGCTTCGGTTTATGCGATCCCGCGCCTGTGCATGCTGTTCCTGACGCCGGGCGTCACCTATCCGACCTTCGGCTTCCACTACCTGATGCAGAGCATCATCCTGCGGATGAGCAACTCCGAATTCCTCTGCCTGCTGTTCGGCGACTCCTCGGCGGTGGTCGGCTACATGCGCTTCGTCGGCTGGAAGCTGAACAAGGTCGAGCAGACTGGCTCGAACATGGGCACCAACCAGCGCCACGATAATCCGTTCCTGTGCAACATCGGCTCCGGCACGATGGTCTCGGACGGCCTGTCGATGATCAACACGCACATGTCGGCGACCGCGTTCCGTCTCGAGGAAACCTCGATCGGCGAGAACAATTATCTCGGCAACGACATCTTCTACCCGCCGAACGGCCGCACCGGCGCCAACGTGCTGCTCGCAACCAAGGTCATGATCCCGATTGACGGCCAGGTTCGCGAGAATGTCGGCCTGCTCGGTTCGCCGGCCTTCGAAATCCCGCGCATGGTCGAACGCGACCGCGACATGAATGCGTCGTTCGACGAAGAAACGCGCCGCGTCCGGTTGGGCCAGAAGAACCGCTACAACGCGATCACTGCCGCTCTCTTCCTTGTGAGCCGCTGGATGCTGGTGTTCGCAGCCCTCGTGCTGTGGACTGCGGCGCTTGCCAATTACGACCGCTTCGGCGTGCTCGCTTTGTTTGTTGCGACTGTCGCGATCACGGCGGCCACGGTCGGCTTCCTTGTCGTGATCGAGCGCGCGAGCCTTGCCTTCAAGCGTCTCGAGCCGAAAATCGCGTCGATCTACGACCCGTATTTCTGGTTCCACGAGCGTCACTGGAAGATGTCGGAATCGCCGCTGACCCGCATGTTCTACGGCACCCCGTTCCGCTCGTGGCTGCTGCGCGCGATGGGCGTGAAGGTCGGCAAGATGGTGTTCGATTGCGGCCGCTCGATCACCGAGCGCACGCTGACGGAAATCGGCGACTACGCCAACATCAACGAGGGCGCTGTGCTACAGGCGCACTCGCTGGAAGAAGGCGTGTTCAAGTCCGACTGCATCCGCATGGGTTCGGGCTGCACGATCGGCGCCGGTGCATTCGTGCATTACGGCGTGACCATGGGCGACCATGTCGTGCTCGATGCCGACTCGTTCCTGATGAAGGGCGAAACGCTCGACAGCCACACCGGCTGGCGCGGCAATCCGGCGAAGATGGTGCGCGGTGCGCTCCCGGCAGCGTTGCAGGCAACGTCCGCCGAATTGAGCCCCTGGGTCGCCCCGTTGCAGCAGGCTGCGGAATAAGCGAGCCTCGCGGCGCTATCCGCCGCGAGGATTTCAATGCCCGATCAGGTTCGGCTTCAGGATGTGACCGCCGACAATTGGCGCGCGGTCACGCGGCTTGAACTCACCGAAGAGCAGAAGCGCCTCGTCGCCAACAACGTCTATTCCCTCGCCCAGTCCAAGTTTGAGCCGCAGGCGCGCCCGCGCGCGATCTATGCCGGCGGCACGCTCGTGGGCTTCATGATGTACGACCTCGAACTGGACGACACGCCGCCGCAGGCTGCGATCTATCGCTTCATGATCGATAAGGCGCATCAGGGCAAAGGCTATGGCCGCAAGTCTCTTGCTTGCGCGATTGAGGAAATCCGGCAGGTGCCGGGGATCAAGTCGATCTCGATCTCGTATCTGCGCGATAATCCGGTCGCCAAAAAATTCTACGCAAGCCTCGGGTTCGTCGAAGGCAAAGACGACGGAGACAAATGGGGCGAGATTCACGCGGAGCTTGCGCTGTGAGCATCGACCCCGCGCTTGAGCGTGCGCTGGCCGAAATTGCGTTTCCCGGCACGCTAATCGGCCACCGCATCATCGCACCGGGCGACGAGGCGGCTTTGTTGCCTGAGGAAGCCCGCTCCATTTCGACCTCGGTTGGTTCGGCGCGGCGCGCGAGCGGTGCCGCGCGCATTCTCGGGCGGGAGCTTCTCGGACGTCTTGGCTTAGGCGCTGTTGCCATTCCCAAAGGCCCGGACGGCGCGCCTGTTTGGCCAGCCGGAATTTCCGGGTCATTCGCGCATGACGAGCGCGTCACGGTCGCTGTCATCGGCAGGACGGAAGAGACAGGCTCGCTTGGCATCGACGTCGAGCCTGCTTTCGCCCTGCCCGCCGAAACGCTCGATCTTGTCGCAACGGCAGCGGAGAAGTCCCGGCTGGGCGAGGATCCCTATCGCGGGCGTCTTTTGTTTGCCGCCAAGGAAGCCGTCTACAAGGCCGCGCATCCGCTCGACGGGCAATTCCTCGAATTCCATGACATCGAGGTGGATTTCGACGCGCGGCGCGCGCATGTGCGAAACGGCCGTTCCGTGGATTTACGATTTTGCGTATCCACGCATCTCGTGGCGCTCGCACGCACGCGATAGCGGATAGACCTGCCTGAGCTTTCAGTGATAAATCGCCGGGCTTTCCGGAGAACGACGATGCTGCCATCCAAAGACAAACTCACCGTCTGTTTCGCGCATGTCGCGTATCAGTTGCAGGAGCGTTTCCTGCCACGGCAGACGGGCATCGCGAGCTTCGGCGTCAAGAGCGCGGATGAATTCGCGCAACGGATCGGCGAGGCCGATGTCGTTGTCGTGTCCGGCCTCTGGAAGAACGAGCTTCTCGACAAAGCCGGAAAACTCAAATTCATCCAGTCGATCGGTGCCGGCACCGACCAGTTCGACCGCGACAAGCTTAAAAGCCGCAGCATCCGGCTTGCGAGCGCGCAAGGCGTGAACGCGCGCGCGGTGTCCGAGCACACCATCGCGCTCATTCTTGCGCTGGCGCGGCGGCTGCCGGAAGCGCGCGACAATCAACTGAAGCATGTCTGGCGCGGCATGATCTCCGATCTGACGCAACGAGAGGATGAGCTTGGCGGCAAGACGCTTTTGATTATCGGCCTCGGCGGCATCGGGTCGCGGCTGGCGCAACTCGCCAAAGCCTTCGACATGCGCGTGATCGGCGTGAAGCGTGATCCATCGACGGGCGGCGACGCCGCTGATTCCACCCATGCATTGAGCGATCTGAGATCGCTGCTGCCGGAGGCGGATTTCGTGGCGCTCACCTGCCCGCTGACCAAGGACACCGAAAATGTCATCGACGCAGCAGCGCTGTCGCTGATGAAGCCGTCGGCCTATCTCATCAATGCCGCGCGCGGGCGCTGTGTCAACGAACCGGCACTGATCGAGGCGTTGCGCGGAAACAAGATTGCGGGCGCAGGCATTGACGTCACGGTGGAAGAACCGCTGCCCGCCTCATCGCCGCTGTGGGATTTCCCGAATGCGCTAATTACGCCGCATACGGCGGGCGAGACGCGCAAATACGAGGAGAATGTCCTCGATATGCTGATGGACAATCTGGAGCGACAATGGCGCGGCGAGAATACGCTGCGTAACCAGATCGTCTGAAGGACGTTGATCGCCGCTTCACGCGATCACGATACCGGTATCACCGGCAGCGAGTTCGTCGGAGATGTCGGCGGGCGGCGCCTCGTTCGTCACCAGTTCTCCGATGTCTCGCAGCGCGCAGACACGCTCCAGCGCCATGCTCCCGAACTTGCTTGAATCCAGAACCAGCATCGAACGCGTGGCGCGGCCAAGCATCGCGCGCTT
>CAMBBO010000262.1 GCA_945862935.1 Pseudorhodoplanes sinuspersici
CTCATCCTGACCGGAATTGCGCTTGCCGGCGCAACTTCCGCCTTTGCCGAAAAGCGCGTTTTCATTATTTCCAATCAGGCCGACGGCTACGGCGTCGACCGCTGCCTCGCGAGCAGCGCGGCATGCGGTGCTGCAGCTGCTGCCGCCTATTGCCGGTCGCGCGAATTCGCCTTGGCTGCCTCCTATCGAAAAGTCGACCGGGAAGAGATCACCGGCGCCGTGCCAACCGGCTCCGCCTGCGCGCGCGGCAATTGCGACGAGTTCGTCGCGATCGAATGCAGCCGCTAAGGCTGCACTTCCTCTTTAGCTAATCGCGCTGAATTTTGAATTTGGGCGTGCGCCCAATCGAACGCGGGCCGGCCGTTTAGCTGACCAATTTCCGCCATCCTGCGAGCCGCCGAAAAACCGTCATTGCGGCCAGGATAACGCACACAAGCTCTGTCAATCCTGTGAGCCATATCTTCGTTTGCGTCGCAGCACTCGCCGACGCGACAAGATCGCTTTCAAGCGAGCCGCCTGCCCTCAACATTTCCAGAATGCGGACGTTCTCCAGATAGTCCGGAACGACCTCCGCGGCAGGCAGAAGAAGTAGGCCCACCCTCAACACGGGATGGAAACTGCTCGATAGCGCGCGGCCCGTTCCGGTCAGCCACCAGATGAGCAATCCGCGCGAAGCAAGGAATGTCAGCGGATAGATATTTGCGATCCACTGATGGACGGTCGAGTAATAGCGCTGACCTTCCTCGCCCATGATGGCAATCAGCGTGCGCGCTTCTCCGATGCTGTAGCCGCGCGGACGCAGATCGAAAGGCTCAAGCCCATCTGCGAGTTCCGTGAGGTGGGCAAGAGTTCCAAACAACATAAATGCGCCCAGCGCCAGATTGATCGCCAGGACAGCGAGAACCAGTCGTGTCGCGGGAAAGGGCGAACGCATTTCAATCTGTCCAGAAACCCGGAGTCATCGGCTGGCCGCCTCTATGGAACCGAATCCGGTTCCCGAACCTATCGGACGCTTTGATCCGGTCAATCGCAACCAAGGCCCGCGGAACCAAGGCCCGGCGCCATTGTTGCCTAACCAACGCCTCTGGGTGGCCAAGGAGTTTTGACATGTCCGTTATCGCCATGCTGCGCTCGCACCCTGATCAACTCAGCCATACCGATGTGTTGAGCCGCTGCATCGATGCCTGCGCCGACTGTCAGGAAACCTGCATCTCCTGTTCGGATGCCTGCCTTGGCGAGCGCGAGTTGTCCCGGCTCGTTACCTGCATCCGACTCAATCTCGATTGCGCGGCGGTGTGCAATGCGACCGCAAACATCGTGACGCGATCCAACAAGGCAGGCCACAGGCAATTGATCGAAGCCCAATTGACGACCTGCATCGCGTTCTGCCGCGCGTGCGCGCGCGAATGTGAACGCCACGCTTCGATGCACAAGCATTGCGAGGTCTGTGCAAAAACCTGCGCTCAATGCGCGGAAACCTGCAACGACCTGCTGTCCTCGATGCGGATGCCGGCCTAACGCGCCATCGCAATTTCGGCGACCAGCTTCTTCAGGATTGCAGCGGCGAAAGTCTCATAGCTTGCGGCGCTGACCACGAATGCGCCCGGCCCACCGATGACGTTGTCCCGATAATAACGATCGAGATCGGGTTCGAGCGACAGGATTGGTAATCCGTTTATGATTGTCCCGTCACGCACCGCGTCGTCGCGGGCAGCCGCAGCAGAACGTCCTCGATTGTTCGAACCGTCTCCCGAAATGTCGATGACACGGCGCGAACCTTGAAAAGGGCCGGACGCCATTATCGATTGGCCGTAATCAATCGCGCCGCTGATCGAAGTTCCTCCGCCAAAAAGCTGACGGGGGGCGGTGTCGATCGCTTCAGCGAAAGCGCCGGCAGTGGCGCGATCCTTGATGAGGGCCCAGGGGATGACGTGGACCTGCATGCTTGGTCCGGTCCATTGCACCATCGTTACCGCGATCGATTGCGTTGGGCCGGACAGGATCGCGTTCAGAACCTGCGGATTACGGAACGCTGCGGCGTAGCCGGAACGCTGCATTTCGAAGCGCGTTTGATTGACGCTTCCTGATGCGTCGACCGCGAGCACGAGTTGCAGATCGACGCGGGTCTGGGCGGACGCAACGGACGACAACGCGCTTGCAAGCAGGATGGCTGCGATCTTGCGGACCCATCGCATCGTCGAGGATTTACGAATTCGGGCCTTCCTCGACAAACTCGATCCGGTTGCCGACCGGATCGTAGGTGAAGAAACGCCGCACGTCGGGGACCTCGTCATCCCATATGACATCATGGCCCGCCTCGGTCATACGCTTTGCGAGACCGTCGAGATTTTTCACCTGCAGCGCCGGATGCGCCTTGCGGGCTGCGCGAAACTCCTTCTCCACGCCGAGATGGATTTCCACGCCGCCGCTGCGCAGCCATAACCCTCCGCGCTTTGCAAGATTGGGCGGTTTGACCTGCTCGGCTAGTTCCAGAAGCCCAACGTAGAACGGGCGGCACAAATCCTCGGAGCCGGGCGGGATAGCCAGCAGAATGTGGTCGAGCTTGATGAGCATTCGGGCCATCCCAGCGACGAAGCCAGCGTATCACCTTAACCGGCGTTTACGAATAATGCCTTGAATCCAACACAGAATACGGCCATATAGCGGCCATCGGAGTCGGCCGTCAGTAGAGCCGCCTGCGGGCCGCGTGAACGAAAACCAATAGGCTTTCGGCCCGCCTTACTCCCCGAAATACTGCATCGGCAGCCCAGACCACGCGGGATGTCTCTTAGAACCCCCGCGACAGTTCCGTGTGCGCTTCATGCGCTGCGGGCCGTTTCGCATATTGAAAGCCACCCCATTGACCACGTTCGACGAACTTGGCCTCGCTGCCCCGATCAACCGGGCGCTCGCCGACGAACAATACGTAACCCCTACCCCGATCCAAGCTCAGACCATTCCCCACGTCATGGCTCGCCGCGATGTCATCGGCATCGCGCAGACCGGCACCGGCAAGACTGCGGCCTTCGCGCTGCCGATCCTGCACCAGCTGAGCCTCGACAAGACGCGTCCGGATAAAAAGACATGCCGCGTGCTGGTCCTCAGCCCGACTCGTGAATTGTCCGGTCAGATCGTGGACAGCTTCCGTACTTACGGACGCCATCTGCAGATGAGCATCGCGCTCGCCATCGGCGGCGTGTCGATGCGCCCGCAGGTTCAGAAACTGATGAACGGTGTCGACATTCTTGTTGCGACGCCGGGCCGCCTCATGGATCTCGTCCAGAGCAACGGACTTCGGCTGAACAAGGTCGATATTTTCGTGCTCGACGAAGCCGACCGCATGCTCGACATGGGCTTCATTCAGGACATCAAGAAGATCGTCGCGAAACTGCCGAAGGAACGGCAGACACTGTTCTTCTCGGCCACCATGCCGGATGCGATTTCGGATCTCGCCGCGCACATGCTGAACAATCCCGCGCGCGTTGCCGTGACCCCGGTCGCGACCACCGCCGAGAAGATCGACCAGCGTGTCATTCATGTCGATCACGCCGCTAAGGGCGCACTCCTCGCCGAACTTCTCAAGAGCGAACCGGTTGATCGCGCGCTTGTTTTCACCCGTACAAAGCACGGCGCCGACAAGGTCGTTCGCAATCTCGCGAAGTCCGGCATCGTCGCGCATGCGATCCACGGAAACAAATCACAGAACCAGCGTGAGCGCGTTCTTGCCGATTTCCGGCAGGGCCGCGTACGCACCCTGATTGCGACCGATATCGCCGCGCGCGGTATCGATGTCGAAGGTGTCTCGCATGTCTTCAATTTCGACCTGCCAAACGTGCCTGAGAGTTATGTCCACCGGATCGGCCGCACTGCGCGTGCTGGAGCGGAAGGCATCGCCATCTCGTTCTGCAATGGCGAGGAGCGTGCCTATCTGCGCGACATCGAAAAGCTGATCCGCATGTCGATCCCCTCCACCAGCCGCCGCCAGCAGGGCGGCTCGTCGGAACAGTCCCCCCAGTCCGATCAGGGCCGGCAGGACCATCACGAACGGCCGCAGCGGCAGCACAATCGCCCCCGCAACGAGCAAACGCCGCGCGGAAGCCAGATTTCCAAAACCGGCCGCCCGCATCAGGGCAAGC
>CAMBBO010000263.1 GCA_945862935.1 Pseudorhodoplanes sinuspersici
TCGAGATCGTCACCGGCGACGGCTTGGCCGGCTGCCCCGACCGCGCGCCATTCGACCGGATTATCGTCACCGCGGCAGCGGAGGACGTTCCTCAATCACTGGTTGGGCAATTGGCCGAGGGTGGCATCATGGTGTTGCCGCTTGGGCCGCATAACGGGGTGCAGCGGCTCGTTAAGCTTCGCAAGGAGCAGGGCGGTCTTATGCGTGAGGACCTGCTCGCGGTGCGTTTCGTGCCGCTTTTGCCCGGAAAAGCCCACGAGCTGTGACGGGCGCAACGGTTCCTGCGTTAACGATGAAGGAATCACTTTGCTTAAAGCCTTATTTACTTGCGCGGTGTTTAACTGCGCGAAGTAATCATTGTCGCGTCCGCGTGAGTAACAAATGCGTACCCTTGTCGGGCCTTTCTGCTCGCCAGCACGGCTGGTCGTCGCCGCCACCGTGTCGGTTCTTCTCGCCGGATGCAGCTCGGAATCGAGCCGCTTCAACGAAAGCCCGTTTTCCAATCCGTTCGCGTCGAAAAGCCCGTCGGGCAATTCGGAGGTAACGGGTTCGATTGGCGCGCCGCGTTCGGCGCCGGCCTCGCGCATTGAAACGCGACCGTTGCCGCAAGCGCAGCCATTGCCTCCGCCTCCGTCGCGCGGTGGCTACAATAATTACTCCGGCGGCGCGTCCTCGGGTGGAGGAGGCATGTCCTCCTATCAGCCTGCGTCGCGTCCCGCGCCGCAATCCGACATCACAGGCTCGGTCGCAGCCGTTCCGCAAAGTCCGCCCCCGGTCGTGTCGCAGGTCGCAGCGCCGTCCGCTCCCAATCAGGGAAACTGGAACTGGGACGGCGGCACCGCCATCTCCGTCGGCCCGAACGAGACGATCGACGTTATCGCCAATCGCTACGGCGTGCCGGCGAGCGCGATCGCGCAGGCGAACGGGATGTCCACGACGACGCCGATCTATTCCGGCCAGCGCCTCGTGATCCCGCGCTATAATTATTCAGGCACGGCGACGGCCTCTAATGCGCCCGCACCTTCAGCGCCGCGCCCCGCAGTTGCGCGCCCGCCGGTCGTGGCTGCTGCTCCTCATTCATCGGCGCCGGCACAAGGCAAGGTTCACATCGTTGCGCCCGGCGAAACGCTGACCAAGATTGCCGCGATGTACCGTAAGCCGCTGACCGAGGTCGCGGCTGCAAACAACATCCAGCCCTACAAGCAGGTGCGCATGGGTGAGCGGATTGTGATCCCCGGTGTGCAGGCTCAGGCGCCTGTGGCGCAGTCTGCGCCGCGTCCAGCGCCGCAGCGCGTCGTCGAAGCATTGCCGCCCGCATCGAACAGCGCGCGCATGGTGACGCCGTCCGCCGAACAGCCCGCACCCGCAACGGCTGTCGCGGAAGCCGAACCGATGGGCAACGCGCCCGGATTTCGCTGGCCGGTTCGCGGCCGCGTGATCGCAGGTTTCGGACCCAAGCCCACCGGACAACAGAATGACGGCATCAATCTCGCCGTGCCGGAAGGCACGGCCGTGAAGGCTGCCGACGATGGCGTGGTTGCCTATGCGGGCAACGAATTGAAGGGTTATGGCAACCTTGTGCTCGTTCGCCATTCAAACGGCCTCGTGACCGCCTATGCTCATGCGAGCGAAGTCATGGTGAAGCGTGGAGACACGATCAAGCGCGGGCAGGTGATTGCAAAATCCGGCCAGACCGGAAATGTCTCGTCACCGCAGCTTCACTTCGAAGTCCGCAAGGGAACGACTCCGGTCGATCCGATGCAGTATCTCACCGGCGCGACCTGATCGCAGCCGCGTTCGACGACCTCAACCGCTAATCTTGACGCCGAGGCGTCCGGCGAGGTCCTGCACGAATTGCCACGCAACGCGCCCGGACCGGGAGCCGCGCGTGGTCGACCATTCGAGCGCCTCGCGCCGCAGGTCGTCGTCCTTCACCGGGATGCGAAAGTGCTTCACATAGCCGTCGACCATGGCGAGAAACTCGTCCTGGCTGCATTTGTGAAAGCCGAGCCACAGCCCGAAGCGATCCGACAGTGAAACCTTTTCCTCAACGGCTTCGCCGGGATTGATCGCGGTCGAGCGCTCATTCTCCATCATGTCGCGCGACATAAGATGGCGGCGGTTCGAGGTCGCATACAGGATGACGTTTTCCGGGCGGCCTTCGATTCCGCCTTCGAGCACGGCTTTGAGCGACTTGTAAGAGGTGTCGTCACCGTCAAACGACAAGTCATCGCAGAACACGATGAAGCGGTAGGGCACTTCGCGCAGCATTCCCATCAGCACCGGGAGGCTCTCGATATCCTCGCGGTGGATTTCGATCAGTTTCAGTTTTCCTTTGGACGGTCCGGCCATGCCGTTGACCGCCGAATGCGCGGCTTTCACCAGCGACGACTTGCCCATGCCGCGCGCGCCCCAGAGGAGCGCATTGTTGGCGGGCAATCCGCGTGCAAATCGCTCCGTGTTTTCGATCAGCGTGTCGCGCATCCGGTCAATGCCCTTCAGGAGCGACATCTGCACCCGGTTGACGCGAGGAACTGGGATGAGCGATCCCTCCGAATGCCAGACGAAGGCGTCCGCTGCGGCAAAGTCCACAGACCGTTTCGACGGCGGAATGAGCCGTTCCAGCGCCTCTGCGATCCGGCTCAACAGCGCGTTATCCGAGAGCGGGGTCTTGGCAGCGGCCTTTTGGGCCTTGCGGACCGCTTTGGCGCGCGATTTTGGTTTGGGCATAAGATTGCAATTCTCGTTGCGGCCCGCAGGCTTACCGAGGTGCGTGGTCCCCCGCAACGGGGGCTTTTCAGGGGCCTTCGGAAGCACCCGATGCGGCGGTCCGTAGCGTTGCAATTGGGGCTGTGGTGGCTATAGTCCGCGCCGATTTCGACGCGATTTGAAGGCCTCCGCGCCGCGCGCCGCCCCTCTACCGAAAAGGATATTCGATGCTGATTACCCCCGCATTTGCGCAAGGTTCTCCATTCGGCGGCGGCGACAGCATGCTGGTTTCGTTGCTGCCTTTCGTCCTGATCTTCGTGATCATGTATTTTATGATTCTGCGCCCGCAGCAGAAGCGCGCGAAGCAGCATCAGGAAATGGTGAAAAACCTCCGCCGTGGCGACACCGTCATCACCTCGGGCGGTTTGATCGGCAAGGTCACCAAAGTGGTCGATGACGAGCAAATCGAAATCGAGATCGGCGAGGACATCCGCATTCGCCAGATGCGCCAGATGGTCACCGAAGTCCGCGCCAAGGGCGAACCGGTCAAGGAAGAAAGCTGACGCATCCCGGCCGGAGCGGAACGAATGCTTTATTTCTCCCGATGGAAGATGGCGGCGATTCTCGGCGTGACGCTGTTCGTTTGCCTGTGCGCCGTGCCGAATTTCTTTCCGGAAAAGACAGTCGATAGCTGGCCCAAATGGGCGCAGCGTCATGTCGTGCTCGGTCTCGACTTGCAGGGTGGGTCGCACATCCTGCTCGAAGTCGATACCAATGCAGTCCGCAAGGAAAAGATCGAGCAACTCCGCGACGATGTCCGGCGCATCGTGCGCGACAATCGCCTCGGCAGCCCGGCGGCCGCTGCCGTGCGCGGTAACGTTGTTGAATTCCGTATTCGCGATGGCGTCGATCCGCAGCTCGCGCTGACCAAGTTCCGCGAGTTATCTCAGCCGCTTGGAGGTTTCCTCGGTTCGACCGGGCAGCGTACCGTTGAAGTGACCGACGCGGGTGGCGGGCTTTATCGCTTCGTTGTGACCGAGCCTGCGCTGATCGAGCGTATTCGCCAGTCGGTCGAGCAGTCGATCCAGATTGTCGAGCGCCGCGTCAACGAGCTTGGAACGGTGGAGCCGTCGATCCAGCGTCAGGGTCTGGATCGCATTCTGGTGCAGGTCCCAGGCTTGCAGGACCCCTCCCGCCTGAAAGAACTCCTCGGCAAGACCGCGAAACTCTCCTTCCGCATGGTGGATTCCAGCATCCCGCCCGAACAGGCGCAGGCAACCGGGACCGTGCCGCCGGATTCCGAAGTCCTGATCGGTACGCGCTCTGAAAACCGTCAGCCTTATCTGATCGAAAAACGTGTGCTGGTTTCGGGTGAAGATCTGACCGACGCGCAGCCGGGTTTCGATTAACGCTCCAGCGAGCCGA
>CAMBBO010000264.1 GCA_945862935.1 Pseudorhodoplanes sinuspersici
ACCGCGATGAATTCGGTCTGCATCCGCCGGCCGGCGGATTCTTCAGGATAAAAAAGGCTGCGTTCGAGCGCACCTCGTTCGAGCGGCGGCAGCTGTTCGAGAATCTCGACCTGCTCACTCTTCGGCAGATCTTCCAGAATGTAGACAGCGTCGTCGGAATCCAGATCGCGCACGCCCTCGGCGACGGTTTCCGCTGCAAGGTCTTCGAGAATTTCCTCGCGGATCGTGTCATCGACCTGCGTCAGTGCGGTGAAGTCGAAGTCGTCACCGAGCAGTTCGATCAGGCGGGCGCGATATTCCGGTTCGAGGGCTTCAAGCAGATCGCCCGCTTCGGATTCGTGCAGCGCACCGGCCAGCGCGCGTACCGCGGCCTTGTCCTTGGCCGTAACGGCATCGACAACCTGCTGGACGATCTCGGGGCGGATCGCGCCGCTGTCATCGCGCAGCGGCAGCCGTTCGTCCGGCGCGGATGATCCGCTCTGTGTCTTTTCGTCGAGCATGCGCGCCGCCGTGAACAGGTTTTTTGGCTTGTACGCCCGCACTCCAGTACAGGCAATTTAAGATTGCGCGAACGGATGACTTGTACCCTCGCCCCGATCGGCTAGACACGTGCAGGAGATTTTCATGACAAGGTTCTTGCTGATCGCGGCGATGTTCGCAGCCTGCTCCAGCGCTGCCGCTGCATCATGCCCCGGTAACGCCGATGCGCTCGGCACCGAGCGCGTGATGACGGTCGATGTGGCCACTACGCCGCGCGTCGGACGAAAGCATTTCCCGGTGACGCTGCCGCTTGCAGCGAAAGAGGTTGTGCTGACCTTCGACGACGGCCCGTGGCCTGGCACCACCGACCAGATCCTCGACGCGCTCCGCAAGGAATGCGTGAAGGCGACCTTCTTCATGCTCGGGCGAAGCGCCGCCTCGTGGCCCGCCATCGCAAAACGTGTGGCGGACGCGGGTCACACCGTCGGGCATCACACCTATTCGCATCCGCTGCTGCGCTTCATGAGCGAAAAGAGCGCGGAAGCCGAAATCGACCGCGGCATTGCGGCGATCGAGGCCGCAGCCGGACATCCCGGCAATGTGGCGGCATTTTTTCGTTTCCCCGGATTTGCATCCTCGCCGGCCCTTCTCGCGCTGGCGGAAAAGCGCGGAATGGTCGTGTTCGGCGCGGACGCATGGGCGAGCGACTGGAACCCGATGAGCGCGGACCAGCAACTCCGGCTGATCCTCGAACGGATTGAAGCCTCGCATGGCGGGATCGTGCTTTTTCACGATACCAAGAAGCAGACCGCCGCGATGTTGCCGGGATTTCTGCGCGCGCTGAAACATCGCGGTTTCCGCGTGGTTCATGTGGTTCCCGCTGCGGGCAAGCGGTCCGTGGCCGATCTGCTGCGCCGCTCATGGTAAATCGCGCGCACGCCTGAAAGTGGTGGACAAGGCCGCCGGATTCATTCGAGGTTCAGACGGGGTGGCCTAAGGTTTTGCGCCCGGCTAAAAGCTGGCCGGATACGAGGGCTCGGGGATCATGCGAACAGGCGCAGCATTACTTTGCGTCATGACGTTGTGCTCAGGCGGCGCGTTCGCTTCCGAATGCGCGAACCCGAACGCCATCGGCACGAGCCGCACCATTGTCGTCGACCCGCGCGACCACGCGCGCATCGGAACGATGTCCTACGTCGAGACTTTGCCGCTCGCCGAGAACGAAGTCGTTCTCACTTTCGACGACGGACCGCGCCCGCCCTATTCGACCCGCATTCTCGATCTGCTCGCCGCTGAATGCGTGAAGGCAACCTTCTTCGTGATCGGGCGCAACGCGCGCGAATATCCGGCGGTCGTTAAGCGCATTGTCGATGAAGGCCACACGCTCGGCACGCACACGCAGAACCATCCCTATCGGGGCTTGCGCGATATTCCGGCGTCCGAGGGCCTGGACGAAATCAATCAGGGCATCGCCTCGACGCTGTGGGCGCTTGGCGACGCGCGTGCAGACAAGCTCGCGCCGTTCTTTCGTTACGCGGGCTTTGGCAACACCACCGAGTCCGAAGCCTATCTCGCAGACAAGGGCATCATGGTTTGGGGCGCGGATTTTCCCGCCGACGACTGGATGCGTATCGGCGCATCCGAGATCGTGCGGCGCGCGGTCTTCCGGCTGCATCTGAAAGGCCGCGGCGTGCTGCTGCTGCATGACATTCATCCGGCAACCGCGCTCGGCTTGCCCGCTTTGTTCGCCGCCCTGAAAGCCGGCGGCTACAAGATCGTGCACGTCGTTCCAGCCGGTCCCGGTCTCGTCGCAACACCGACCGAACCGCATGATTGGCGCATGGTCACCGGACCGCACACGCCAGCATCTTGGCCGCAGACGCCACGTTCGCTGAAGGCGATGACGTTTGCCGAGAACTACGCCGCGATTGGCGGATTTACCCCGCAGGCGGAATTGCCGTTAAAGCTAATCACGCCGCCGCGCTGGATGCCGCGCGGCGCCGACCCAAAAGAAAAGCTCGAAGCGCGCGCGCGGCCCGCCTGGCCCGCAATTGAAAAGGCAAACCTGAAAGACTCAAGCTTTCTCGCGCGGCCCGATCCGAAGAGCTTTGGACTTGAAGCGAAGTTCGAGGCGCTGACCGGAATGCCTGTACGCGCAACCGAACCCGTAGCACCTCCGAAATTGCGGAAGGCCATCGCCGTGCGCGCCCATCACGCCAAGGCGAAACGCGCCCACACGGCAGCGCGCTAAAAACGCGAATGCCCGGCACATGGCCGGGCATCGCAATTATCAATCCGATTTCAAGTTTGGTGCGGTCGAGAAGACTCGAACTTCCAAGGGTTTCCCCGCTGCCACCTCAAGGCAGTGCGTCTACCAATTCCGCCACGACCGCGTGGGATGATTGTCCAGGGCCCGAAGACCCAAATCAGCCGGCGAGGATGTAACAAAAGGATTCCGGCGGGACAAGGCTTGTGGGTATCGTCCCTGCGCCGGTTTTCCGTAGCGAAATCAACGCATATCCGGCGAGCGCGGCAGCAACTGGCGCACTTCGACGGCGATGCGATTGCCCTGCACCACCACGGCCCCCTTGGCCACGGGGAAATTGTTGGCGAGGATTTTCACCTCGTCCTCCTGGGACGAGTCGAGCTCGATGATGGCGCCGCGGCCGAGCCGCAAAACCTGATGGATCGGCATCTGCGAGGTGCCGAGGACGACCGCGATATCGAGTTCGACCTTATCGAGGGTGGGCATGGCGCTCCGATCGTGGGGTTCTGGAATCTCAGGCCCTACGTCACCATGCTATGGTGAATGGAAGGTTAATTCATGCCGCTTGCCCGTGACTCTCTTGCTCCTTTGCTCGCGCAGCCCGCCGCCGCGCGGGTGGAATGGCGCGTGGAGCCGGGCCTGACCGAATATGCGGAAGCCCTTGCGGTGATGGACGAGCGCGCCCGCGCGATCCGCGAGGATGGGGCGTCCGAGCTGGTCTGGCTGGTCGAACACCCTCCCCTTTATACGGCGGGCACGAGCGCCAAGGACGAGGACCTCGTCTCGGCGCGTTTTCCGGTGCATCGCGCCGGGCGCGGCGGGCAATTCACCTATCACGGGCCGGGCCAGCGCGTGGTCTATCTGATGTTGAACCTGAAAATGCGCGGGCAGGATTTGCGGCGCTACGTCGCGACGCTTGAAGAATGGATCATCCGCACGCTCGGCGCTTTCAACGTGCGCGGCGAACGGCGCGAGGATCGCATCGGCGTGTGGGTACGGCGTCCGGAAAAGGGCGAAGGCCGTGAAGACAAGATCGCCGCGATCGGCATTCGCGTGTCGCGCTGGGTGTCGCTGCACGGCCTCGCGATCAACGTCGAGCCGGAGCTATCGCATTTTTCCGGCATCGTGCCGTGCGGCGTGAGCGAACCACTTTATGGCGTGACAAGCCTCGTCGATCTTGGATTGCCGGTGACGATGGCGGATGTGGACGTGACGCTGAAGACGGAGTTTGCGAGCTTATTCGGTTAAGCTCACAATGGGGGCGGCGGAGAGGCCCCTAAACTACCAGTTGCCGTATCGTCACGGCTTTCGAAAAACCAATCAATCCAAGCAAATTGAGCAGAAACCTTGGCCGGCATGTCCGCAGGCAGCACATCCGCG
>CAMBBO010000265.1 GCA_945862935.1 Pseudorhodoplanes sinuspersici
TCCCGGTGTGGTGATTGGATTGTCCGGCGGTGTGGACTCGGCAATTTGCACTGCGATGGCGGTCGATGCGCTCGGCAAGGATCGCGTCCGCTGCGTCATGCTTCCTTATAAGTATACTTCACAAGAATCCCTGGACGACGCCGCTCAAATCGCCAAGGGCCTTGGCGTCCAATACGACATTCTACCGATCGCGTCGGCGGTCGATGGCCTCGAGGGAGCAGTATCTCCAATCTTTTCGGGTCAGACGCGTGACGTTACCGAAGAAAATTTACAGGCGCGCGCGCGCGGCACGATCATCATGGCGATTTCGAACAAGTTCGGGCTGATGGTCGTCACGACCGGCAACAAGTCGGAGATGTCCGTCGGTTATGCGACGCTCTACGGCGACATGAATGGCGGGTTCAATCCGATCAAGGATCTTTACAAGACCGAAGTGTACCGGCTGTCGCATCTGCGCAATCGCTGGAAACCGCACATTGGGTTGGGGCCCACAGGGCGGGTCATCCCGGAAAATGTGCTTACGCGTGCGCCGACTGCGGAATTGCGGGAAGGGCAAACCGATCAGGATTCGTTGCCGCCCTATGACGTCCTCGATGCTATTCTCGAGCGGCTGGTCGAGCGCGAGGAACCGGTTGCAGCGATTGCAGCGGCCGGCTTCGATGCAGCGACTGTCGCGCGGGTCGACCGGATGCTCAATCTTGCCGAATACAAGCGCAGGCAGGCCGCTCCCGGCGTGAAGGTCACATTGAGGAATTTCGGGCGCGATCGCCGCTATCCGATCACCAACCGCTTCCGCGATGCCGGCAAGCCTCTGCCGTCGCCCGACGTCTCGCTTGTAACCGGGCAGGCTGCGAAAACCGATGCTCTGGATTTCTAGCGCGCGGGAATGAATTGGGGGCCGACGGAGCGCATGGGCTTCGCTGGTTCGGTTGAAGGCGTTTCCGGAGCAGCGGCAGCCGCGGCTGGCGCATTCGCCGGGCGTATCTGCCTGCCCTGTGCGTCGCGCGGAAGCGACATGGACTTGGCGCGATCTTCAGTGACGAGAATGTCGCCCTGTTCCAGCGTCGCGCGACTCTCCACGTTCTTCATGGCGTCCGCCCAGCTTTCGCCCGGACGGCGGCAGCTACAATCCTTGTCGACGGACTGACGATATTTGAAAGCATTCGGCAATTCCGAGTAGAGCTTGCCGCTTGTGGATGTTGCCTGCGCCATGTCTTCTCCCGGATTGCGGTGAGTGAACAGCGCGACTTCGGCCGCCGGGCACATCTTCTGGCATTTCAGCTCGTCGTCGCGGAAATGATCCTGCGTTGTGGCGAACGAGATCGGGAAGAAATAGCCGTCGCAGGTACGCACGCAGACCGTGCGGTAACCTGAGCCTGATCCCACTCCCGGCGCGAACATCGAATTGTTGCCGCCAAACAGAGTGTCGAACAATCCGCGGCCTTGATTTGCGGCGGCCTGCCGGTATTGCGGGCCACAATCGTTGCGGCCAAGCGCGGTCAGGATCGCACGGCGCTGCCCGTCGCGCTCATAATTCGCGCCGGCACCCTGCAGCTTCTGCAAGTCGCTCGTGATTTTATCGAGATTGTCGCGCATCGATTGAATTTGATTGTTCAACGGGCGGCATTGCTGCGATTGGCCGCCGCCGAACAGGTTGAAGAATCCGCCCGATCCCTCGCATCCCTGCCGGCGCGATTGCGCAACAGTCCGGTCAAGTTCGGCCTGTTGACGGCTGGCAGCTTCTTCATAGCGGCGAACCTGGTCCGCGCGTCCAGGATCTGACGCGCCGCGATCGAGTGCGACGAGTTGCGCTTCAAGCCGTTGGCAGATCGGATTTGCGCCGCCGGAAGGCGCAGGTGGAAAGTTCTGCGCGAGGCTTGGGCAGGCAAGCGCAAACGCTGCGCCCATAACGGTCAAGGCAGCCAAGTATGATCGCGTGCTGGTAATCATAATAATCCGGCAGATTGGGGACGCTGCTTTGCGCGCGCCGTGGACCAAAGGCTAATCGCTCGCGCGCGTCAATCCAAGGTCAATGATGCTCTGCGGTACCCCCGAAATGTGGTGTTTTCCAGCAACATTACGCCCGTGTTTCGGCGCGCACGTTCCAAAAAATGCCACAAAGAATGATGGCCGCTCCGACGAAGGTGAAGGCATCAAGGCGCTCACCAAAGAACAGCCAGCCAACAACCGCGATCAGAGGCAGCCGCGCAAAATCGAAGGGCAACACAAAGCTCGCGTCGCCTGCGCGAAACGCGTTGGCGAGACAATAATGCGCTGTGAGGCCAGCGATTCCGATGGCGAGGGCCGCCGGAGCCTGCACCATCCCAATCTTGAGCAGGAACGCTGGATCGCTTCCCGCCAGTCCCATCGGAAGCTGCATCGCGTTCATCCAGAATACGATGCCGAACGCGCTTTCCGTTGCCGTGAGCCGTTTGGTGATGATGTTGAAGATCGCGTAGCCGAGTGCTGCGCCAAGCACGAGGAACGCCGCCGGTTGAAAGGATTCGAGTCCCGGCCGCACGATGACGAGGACGCCAGTGAATCCGGTAAGGACAACAATCACACGGCCTAATGTTACGCGTTCACCGAGTACGAGCACGGCAAGCAACGCGACCCATGCGGGCATCGTGAATTCGAGCGCGAACACGGTTGCGAAAGGCAGAAGCGTGATCGCCACTGCCCAGGAATAGGTCGCGGCGAAATGCACGCTATTGCGGAACAGGTTTAGTCCCATTCGCCGCGGCGCAAGGCTCGCCCGCAATTCCGGCCTGACAACGCATAGACCAAGCAGAATGGCGAGGCTGACGAGGCTACGAACGGCGAGAATTTCAAAGACGCTGAGCGCGCCGGCGAGCATGCGGATCGAGACCGCAAGCGCTGAGAACGACAGAAGCGCGCCGCTCATCCACAACACGACGCGGCCGATTTGATGGGCTTTCACGATGCTGTCAGTTTGCTGGCGGCGCTATTCGGCGTCGGTCTGCAATTCAGGGCGGGCTTGGTCGAACGCGGCGAGTTTGTAACAAGCCACTTCGGTCGCGAGGATTTTGGGGAAAGCGTCGAGCGGCACGTTTGCGCGCCGGGCGTTATAGACCTGCGGGACGAGGCAAATGTCAGCCAGTCCCGGATGATTGCCGAACGAATAGGGCTTCGGGTCGATCATGGCTTCGATGGCCGTAAATCCCGATGTGATCCACGACGCGTACCAGACGTCGATTGCTTGCTGGTCCTGCGCCAGCGTCTTTCGCAAATAGGCCATCGTGCCGGAATTGTTCAGCGGGTGAATGTCGCAGGCGACGATTTGCGCCACCGCGCGCACGCGCGCGCGTTCGATGCTGTCGGTTGGGAGCAGCGCCGGGTCGGGAAACACTTCGTCGAGATATTCGATGATGGCGAGGGACTGCGTAAGAATGTCACCGTTCGACAGAACCAGTGCGGGCACACGCATCAGCGGATTGACGGCGCGAAATTCATCGCGCTTGTGCTCGCCGCCGTCCTTGGTCAAATGAACCGGCACGTAATCGTAGGGCAAGCCCTTCAAGTTCAGGGCAATGCGGACACGATAGGCAGCCGAAGATCGGAAAAAATTGTAAAGCTTCACGTTTCCTCCTTACGCCGTTTTGCGGGCAACGAGGACGATCGCCGGTCTAGCGGCGGCGCACGAAGGTCTGGCGGCGGGTCGGGGGTGCGCCGAGCTGGACGCCCTTGTGGCGGAAGCTGATGCGTCCACGAGTCAAATCGTAGGGAGACATCTCAACGATCACCCGGTCGCCGACACCGGTGCGGATGCGGAACTTGCGCATCTTGCCCGCAGTGTAGGCCAGGATCTCATGATCGTTGTCGAGTTTGACGCGGAAATTGCCGTCGGGAAGCACTTCGGTGACGACACCGTCGAACTCAAGTAGCTCTTCTTTCGCCATGTAGTCTCTCTCGTTGGGGCCGGGCGGCGGCTTAGGCCGCCCGGTATTTCGCCTATTTTACGACTTTTGGCCAGCGTTGAGGAACGCTACCCCGGCGATATCACCATAATGCGGTGCGTGCCGGTTAGCCTGTTCCGCCTGCGGCTGATGCGTTGCCTGTTGCGGGCGCTGACCGCCGCGGCGCTGCTGGTTGTCC
>CAMBBO010000266.1 GCA_945862935.1 Pseudorhodoplanes sinuspersici
CTCGGCGCCGAGCGCGCGATGCTGGAACTCCTCCGCAGGATTGCTACAGCATGACCAACCCGCAAGCGGCACTGGCAGATCGCGAAGCGCTCGGCCGGATCGCGCGCGGATTGCGGATGGTCACCGTGCCCTTCCCGCATCTCGCGGGATTGGCTGCCTCCATCCGCGTCGCGCTCGACGACCGCGTTCCGACCATGGGCGTGTTCGCGTCAGGCCGCATGATCGCAAACCGTACCTTCACGGCGAAACTTTCGGCCAACGACCTTGTTTTCGTGCTCGCACACGAATTGCTGCATCTGGCGTTGCGGACACATGACCGCGCGCGCGGATCGGCGCGGCTCGAGTTCAACTACGCGCACGATTACATCATCAACGACATGCTGCGGCATGCGCTCGGCGTATCCGCCATTCCGGCTGGCGGGCTGGACATGCCGGGGGCGCGCGAAAAGTCTGCTGAAGAAATCATCCTTGAGATGCGCCGGTCGGGCAACAGCATGTCCACGCGCACGCAGGTGTGGGAAGGCACGGCCGCGACGATCGAGCAGGTTATGGGCGCTGCCCGGCAGGCGGGTCCAGGACATATGGGCGATGTCCTCGATGCTGCGCGCGAGGGCGAGATGTTTCCTGACGACATCGCGGACCAGGCTGCGCGCGCTCGCGCCGTGCGTGATCTCGCCGCCAAAGGGATGGCGCTTGCGAAAGGCATGGGGGCGCTGCGCGGACGCGGGACGGAGACGGGATCGTCGCAACAGAATGTCCGGGCCCTGCGCGGGATTTATCGAACGCCGTGGCAGGTCGCACTTCAGGTCTGGCTCGAAGGCGTCACGCCCGGCGAACGCACCTTCGTGCGCGCATCGCGGCGCGGCGCTGAGCACACCGACATCTTGACGCCGGGGCGCAAGCGCTATTCATGGATGCTCAATGTCGTTCTCGATACCAGCGCCTCGATGAGCGACGACATTCCGTCCGCGCTCGGCGCCATTGCGGATTTCTGCGAGGCCGCAGGCGTCGACGAGATACGCGTCATTCAGTGCGACACCGTCGTGACTTCCGATGAAACCCTCTCACCGGCCGAACTCGCCGAATACGAGGTCAGCGGATATGGCGGCAGCGACCTGACGCCTGCGATGCAGGCGCTATCCGAAGATCCGCGCGTGAACGCAGCAATCGTCATCACCGATGGGGACATCACCTATCCAGGCGATCCTGCTCCTTATGCGGTGCTGTGGGCGTTGCCGCGCGGAAACGGAACATTCCAGCCGCCTTACGGGCGGATCGTCGTGATGCAACAGGAGGACACGCCATGAAGGCTGTGCAGGAGCTTGTCGCCTATTTCGATCAGCGCGGAAAACTTTCGCGCAAGCAGCTTCGAAATCTGCTCGAACAGAACTTCATCGCATCCGACGCCCCTCCCGGCATGCATGGCCTGTGCGAGAAAGTTGGCGCGACCTATTATTTCCGCATCACCGGCCTCACCGAGGGTCAGCTATGGGGCACCGACATCTACACTCGCGATTCAACGCTCGGAGCGGCCGCGGTCCATGCCGGTCTGATGAAACCGGGCGAGACCAAAGTTTTGAGAGTGACCGTGGTGGCGGCCCCGGCAAGCTATCCCGGCAGCACGCGCAACGGCGTGGTCAGTACGGACTACGCCACCTACCCGGAAGCGTGGAGCTTGTCGGCGATTTAGTCGAAATGGAATTCGTTCTTCAAAATTTGAAAAAGGGCCGCCGCGCCCTCTTTGTCCAGTTGAATGGTCTGACTTTGTTTTCCAGGATTTTCCCGCGTCGAACGACCGTGTGTATCAATTTGCAGTAATTTTCTACCGTCGCGCTCAAAAGAAAAATAGTCAGCTTCGATTTCGTCGTGAACTGAGTACCGTTCGCGACCCTTAGATGTGAAAGAACGAATTAGGGCCGTGCCTATCTCCCTGACGGTGATTTGGGTGCTCGCGCCTTCTTCGGCACCTTGCCCGGCCATTTCACGATCCAGTTGACGAGATCCGCATCCGGCACATCCGCCTCGCTCGCAGCAACGCGGCCGCGCACCGAGACGCCGGCCTGATGCACCGTGTCGCGATCACCCGATACGAGATGATGCCACCAGTAGAGATCGCGGCCCCCGGCAACTAGTTTGTACGCGCATGTCGGCGGCAGCCAATCGATCCGGCGCACCGCGCGTGGCGTGAGCTGAACGCAGTCGCTCACTTTCTTCTTCCGGTTCTTGTAGTCGTGGCAGCGGCAATTCTCTCCGTCGAGAAGCTTGCAGCCCACATTTGTGAAATGCGTTTCGCCGGTGTCGATGTCCTCAAGCTTGTTCAGGCAGCAGCGTCCGCAGCCGTCGCACAGGCTCTCCCACTCGCGCGCGGACATCTGCTCGAGCTTTTTTCGTTTCCAGAAAGGCTGGTCGTGCACGGCCAAGCGGGGCTCCGGGGGGTATGCGGCTGTGCCCTGCTTAACACGGCTCCCCGGATTCGCAGGCGTCTCCCCACGCCCCACCGCAAGAGGCGGTAAAACCTTGGGAAATCGCCCTCAAGCCGCCCTTTTTACCCCCAATATGCATTCACCCTAAGCCGGGCCGGCAATAGCATCGCCCGCCCGGATCGGCTAGAACCCACTTGTTGCGGGCCATCCTGTCGGGGCACCCGCATTTTGCCAATTCATCAGGATCGAGCCACCGTGCGCGAGCAAACGCCGAACGACTGGAAGTTGAAGCTCAGGCGCTTCTTCCTCGACGTCGACGCGCGCATCGACACGTTCATGTACCAGTGGTGGCGTTGGACCCGAGAGTATTACGAGCGCTTCTCGACCTTCATGGACCGTTTCCATGTCGGCGGCTGGCGGCGCTGGATATTCATCGAGCCGATCTCGGAAGGCGCAACGCTCGGCTCCTTCGGTCTGGTGCTGATGCTGGCGCTTGCGCTGCCTGCGTTTCAGGAAACCTCGGACGAGGACTGGCTGAAAAAGTCGGAACTCGCCGTCACCTTCCTCGACCGCTACGGCAACGAAGTCGGCGCGCGCGGCATCAAGCACAATGACTCGCTGAAGCTTGAGGAATTTCCCGACTCGCTCATCAAGGCGACACTCGCGACCGAGGACCGGCGCTTCTACGATCATTTCGGCATCGACGTTCTGGGCACCGCACGCGCGCTGCTAACGAACGCGCAGGCCGGCGGCGTGCGTCAGGGCGGATCGTCGATCACGCAGCAGCTTGCGAAAAACCTGTTCCTCACCAACGAGCGCACCATCGAACGCAAGGTGAAGGAAGCGTTCCTCGCCATGTGGCTCGAGACGCGGCTGAAGAAGAACGAAATCCTGAAACTCTATCTCGACCGCGCCTATCTCGGCGGCGGCGCGTATGGCGTGGACGCGGCGGCTCAATATTACTTCAACAAGTCCGCGCGCGACGTGAACCTTGCCGAATCCGCGATGCTGGCTGGCCTGTTCAAGGCGCCGACCCGCTTTGCGCCGCACATCAACCTGCCGGCCGCCCGCGCGCGCGCCAACGTGGTTCTCGATAACCTGGTCGAAGCCGGGATGATGACCGAAGGTCAGGTTTTCGGCGCACGGCGCAATCCGGCAAGCGCCGTCGACCGCCGCGATGAATCTTCGCCCAGCTATTACCTCGACTGGGCCTTTGACGAGATGAAGAAGCTCGTCGAGACTTTCCCGAAATCGATCACCGAGCGCGTCTTCGTGGTGCGGACCGCGCTCGATCAGGGCATGCAGCGCAATGCCGAGGAAGCCGTTGAGGGTTCCCTGCGCCAGTATGGCCGCGACTACGGCACGCGCCAGGCGGCCGCGGTGCTGATGGATATCGACGGTTCGGTGCGCGCAATGGTCGGCGGACGCGATTACGGCGCAAGCCAGTTCAACCGCGCAGTCGACGCGATGCGCCAGCCCGGCTCCTCGTTCAAGCCTTACGTCTATGCAACCGCGCTCGCCAACGGCTTCAAGCCGACATCCATCGTCGTGGACGCGCCGATCTGCCTTGGAAACTGGTGTCCGAAAAATTATTCCGGCGGCCATTCCGGCGCGATGACTCTGATCGAGGCA
>CAMBBO010000267.1 GCA_945862935.1 Pseudorhodoplanes sinuspersici
AGCTTCTGCGGCAGATCGTTCTTCGCTGCGACCAGCGATTCAAACGCGAGATACGGATTGATCGCTTCGGCGCCGTAGCCAGCAAGGCAGGCGAAGTGATGCACTTCGCGCGGCTCGCCGGATTCCACCACGAGGCCGACCGAGGTGCGCAAGCCTTCGCGGATCAGGTGATGATGCACGGCAGCGCACGCGAGCAACGACGGTACGGGAATGCGCTCCGCGCTCGCCTTGCGGTCGGACAGGATGATGATGTTGCAGCCATCCGTGACGGCCTGCTTGGCCTCGGCGCAAAGCCGCGCGAGTTCGCTTTCAAGCCCCTTCGCGCCCTGATCGGCAGGGAAGGTGATGTCGAGCGTGCACGACTTGAACCCGCTGTCCTTCATGTCCGAGATCGAACGAATCTTTTCCAGGTCCTCGTTGGTGAGGATCGGCTGGCGCGCTTCGAGGCGCTTGGTGTTCGACATACCCTGCATGTCGAGAAGGTTCGGGCGCGGGCCGATGATCGACACGAGGCTCATGACGATTTCTTCGCGGATCGGGTCGATCGGCGGGTTCGTCACCTGCGCAAAGTTCTGCTTGAAATAGGTAAAGAGGAGCTTCGCCTTGCTCGACAATGCCGAGATCGGCGTGTCGGTGCCCATCGAGCCGATGGCTTCCTCGCCGGTGGTCGCCATCGGCGCCATCAGAAGCTTGAAGTCTTCCTGCGTGTAGCCGAACGTCTGCTGGCGATCGAGCAGCGACAAGTTCGACAGCGGCGCCTTTCCGGCAGCCTTCGGCAGGTCTTCCAGCACGATCTGCGTGCGATGCAGCCACTCCTTGTAGGGATGCGACTTCGCGAGATCGGCCTTCAATTCATCGTCCGGAATGAGACGGCCTTCTTCAAGATCGACCAGCAGCATCTTACCCGGCTGCAAACGCCACTTCTTCACGATGTCCTTTTCCGGAATCGGCAGCACGCCCATTTCCGACGCCATGATGATGCGGTCGTCGCGCGTCAGCATGTAGCGCGCGGGGCGCAGGCCGTTGCGATCCAACGTCGCGCCGATTTGCCGGCCGTCGGTGAAGGCGATTGCGGCAGGGCCGTCCCACGGCTCCATCAAGGCGGCGTTGTATTCGTAGAAAGCGCGCCGTTCCTCATCCATCAGCGGGTTGCCCGCCCAGGCTTCAGGAATCATCATCATCATCGCGTGCGCGAGCGAGTAACCGCCCTGCACGAGGAATTCGAGCGCGTTGTCGAAGCAGGCAGTGTCTGATTGTCCTTCGTAGGAAATCGGCCAGAGCTTGTTGATGTCTTCGCCGAACAGCGGCGATGATACCGAAGCTTGCCGCGCCGCCATCCAGTTTACGTTGCCGCGCAAAGTGTTGATCTCGCCGTTATGCGCGATGAAGCGATATGGATGCGCGAGCGACCATGCCGGGAATGTGTTGGTCGAGAAACGCTGATGCACCAGCGCGAGTGCGGATTCGAAATCCGGTTCGTGCAGGTCGCGGTAATACGCGCCGAGCTGGTCGGCGAGGAACATGCCCTTGTAGATCACCGTGCGGCACGACAACGACACCGGGTAATAACCCGAGAGCCTGCGCTCACGCTGGCGATAGACCATGTTCGAAACGGCCTTACGCAGGATGTAAAGGCGGCGCTCGAATTCGTCCTCGGTCTTGATGCTGTCGCCGCGCGCGATGAACACCTGCTGGTGCACCGGTTCGGTCGGCTTGACCGATTCACCGAGTGAGGAATTGTCGGTCGGAATGTCGGTGCGCCAGCCGATGACGCGTAGACCTTCCTTGGTCGCCTGCTCCTCGTAAATCTTGCGAATGACATCGCGCCATTCCTGATCGCGCGGCAGGAACAGGACGCCGACGGCGTACTCGCCGGGCGCTGGAAGTTCGAATCCGCTTTCCTTCGCCACGCGCGAGAAGAACTTGTGCGGGATCTGCACGAGGATGCCAGCGCCGTCGCCCATGCGCGGGTCTGCGCCAGTTGCGCCGCGATGCTCAAGGTTCACAAGGATAGTGAGCGCATCCTGGACGATCTTGTGCGACTTGCGGCCCTTGATGTCGGCGATGAATCCAACGCCGCAGGAATCCTTATCGAGCGCGGGGTCGTAAAGGCCCTGCGCCGCCGGAAGGCCGGGATCGGCGGAATCGCGGAAGTCGGCCGCAGTCAGGGCCGCTCCGCGCTGTCGATCGAGCTTACTCCCGCTCATCGTCGTCCCCGGTGACCGGACATGTGTCCGGAGTGCCAACCGCGGCCGCAGCGCCGGAATGGCGCTACGCTCCGCTTTAATCTTCGCTCGGAACGGGCAGCCTGTCCCTGCGCTTCTGCGCCAGGATTTGAGGTCGGGGCTGTCGATGCCGAGCCGCACCGCTTTTGCCCCTGGCTGCCGGAGAGGCTCGATCTCCGCCGCCGCGACCTGCAAAGTGGGACAGCAATGCTGTCCTAAAGGAAGTTGCCAAATTTTATCCTGCCACACAAGAGGCGCAAACGCCCGGACGCCACCTTTCTTGCCGGTTGTTTCGCGCAAGCATGGCGGGGCGAAATAAGCGGGATGGCTCGCGGCCCGCTTTCGAAATGTCCTGTCCGCCGGGCTCGCGCTTGCGTTGACTTTGGAGGTGGACACGGCTGAGTTGAGGGGTTCTTTCCGGGGGGAAATTCATGACCGACATGGTGGAAGTGCCGCCGCCGCGGCCGCATTCGAGCACGGCGCGTTTTATTGATTGCATGGTTCAGGTGTGCGCCATCGTTCCCTATTCACTGGCGGCGCTGGTGCTTCGCGTCGTGATGGCGCGCGTATTCTTCGCGACCGGGCAGGAGATGATCGACGGGCCGAAGCGCCAGCTCAGGGGCTACGATTACGCGCTGACGCTGCCTGCGCAGGTGCGCGACGAAACCCTGCGCCTGTTCGAGACGAAGTTTGCGGATTCGCCGTTCTCGCCGAAGTTGATGGCCTATGTCGTAAGCTACGCCGACTTCATCCTGCCGATCCTCTTGGTACTCGGGCTTGCGACGCGCTTTGCCGCGGTCGCTCTCGTATTGCTTGTGGTTCTGATTGATCGTTACCTTGAGCCCGGCACCTTCTGGTCCCTGCATATTTATTGGTATGCGATCTTTCTCGTTCTGATGTCCGGCGGTGCGGGTGCGATCTCGTTCGATTATGTGATCCGGCAGTTCTATGATCGCTGAAAGCCGGATGGTGGGAATGCGCGTGCCGATGTGAATTTCGCAAGTGACAACACGGCGGGCGTGCCGCCGGAGATGATGGAAGCACTGGTGCAGGCCAATCGTGGCTTTGCGCTCGGCTATGGCAACGACGACTGGACGCGAAGGCTCACCGCCAAGATGAGCGCGTTGTTCGAGCGTGAGGTCGCGGTGTTTCTCGTGCCGAGCGGGACTGCTGCGAACGCGGTCGGGCTTGCACACATCACGCCGCCATGGGGCGGGGTGCTCTGTCATCAGGCCGCGCATATCGTGACGGATGAATGCGGCGCGCCGGAATTTTTCGGCGCCGGGTTCAAGCTGCTCGGACAGCCGGGCGAAAACGGAAAGCTCTCGCTCGATACGGTTCGCGACGCGGCGTCTAGGTTTTCCGGGCATCGTCCGCATCAGGTGAATGCGGCTTCGCTGTCGCTCACGCAGGCGACCGAAAGCGGCACAATCTACCGCACCGGCGAGATTGCAGCACTTGCGGGTGCGGCGCATTCCGCAGGATTGAAAGTCCATATGGACGGCGCGCGTTTTGGTAACGCGCTCGTTCGCCTGAACGCGAGCGCCGCCGACATCACATGGAAGGCTGGCATCGACGTTCTGTCGTTCGGCGCGACCAAGGGCGGCGCGATGGCCGCCGAGGCGATTGTATTCTTCGATCCGAAAGTCGCCGAATGGATGCCGGAACGGCGCAAGCGCGGCGGACAGCTTTTGTCGAAGCATCGCTTCATTGCGGCACAGTTCGAGGCGTTTCTTGAAAATGACCGCTGGCTCACATGGTCGCGTCACGCCAATGCGATGGCGGATAAGCTCT
>CAMBBO010000268.1 GCA_945862935.1 Pseudorhodoplanes sinuspersici
AATCCGCAAGGTCACAGCGCGTGGAAGCTTGTCGATCAGGCGGGCTGTCGCGGCCTCACCGTAGGCGGTGCGCAAGTGTCGCCGATGCACACGAACTTTCTCATCAATCTTGGGCATGCCACCGCGCACGACATCGAGACGCTCGGCGAAACGGTGCGCACGCGCGTGAAAGACAATTCCGGTATCGAACTGGAATGGGAAATCAAGCGCATCGGCGTGGCGTAGCCGCAGGCTAAAGCTTGCGCGCGCCCATGCTCTCGATGATCTGGCGGTCCTTCAGCCACGGGTCGATCGCCAGCGCCTGCTTCAGCGCGTCCTGCGCGTCGGCCTCTTTGCCTTGAGTCATCAGGATCATGCTGCGGCCGGACAAGGCTGCGTAGTGCATCGGTTCGATTTTCAATGCCTGCGCGATGGCGGCGAGCGCCTCGTCGTATTGTCCGTCGAGGAAATACACAAAACCGAGCTGGTTCCAGCCTTCGGCGAATTGCGGTGCGTGTACCACCAGCGCCTTGATGGCCAGCAAGGCCTCGTCGAAATCCATGCGCAATTGCGCCACGCGTGATTTCTCCAGGAGGTCACGCGATTGCGCGTCGGCAAAACCGAGCCAGAATTTCCAGATTTTCATTTCCGCAGCGCGCGCGTCGGCTTCGTTCGGTGCGGCGGCGAGTTCTGCAAACAGCGCCGCGCGCTCATTCAGGGCGCTCTCACTCGCGCCCACCATCGGCGGCAAAGGCTCGGCGGCCTGTGCGCCTGCCGCCGAAAGCAGCAACGCAAATACCAGCAGATAAATCGTCTTCATGCCGCGATGATGCCGTGGTCGCTCGCCCGACGCAATGCGGTGAACACTCGACGGCGGGGCCGTCCCGTTCTATTGGAACGCAACAATTCAAGGGTAACGCAATGGCCAAACACGTCGCTGTTCTGATGGGAGGCTGGTCGGCCGAGCGCGAAGTCTCGCTCAATTCGGGCAACCCCTGCGCGGATGCTGCCGAGCGCAAGGGATACCGCGTCACGCGCGTGGACGTTGCGCGCGACGTCGCGACCGTCCTGCAAAAGCTCAATCCCGATGCCGCGCTGAATCTTCTACACGGCCGCCCGGGCGAGGACGGCACCCTTCAGGGCGTGCTGGAAGTTCTCGGCATTCCCTATTCGCATTCCGGCGTGCTCGCCTCGGCTGTCGCGATGCAGAAGGATCTCGCCAAGGTGCTGATGGCGGGCGCGGGTATCCCCGTGCCGAAGGGCATCATCGTTGCGCGCAAGGACGCGGCGAAAGATCATCCGATGGCGCGGCCGTATGTGCTCAAACCAATCGCTGAGGGATCGAGCGTCGGCGTGTTCATCGTCACGGAAGATCACGACAAGCCGCCGCAGGAGCTTTACCGCGAGGATTGGAAATTCGGCGAACGGCTGCTGTGTGAGCAATTCATCCCCGGCAAGGAACTGACCTGCGCCGTGGTGAAGGGCAAGGCGACCGGTGTCATCGACATCGTCTCCAATGCCAGCCGCTTCTACGATTACGAATCCAAATATGCGCCCGGCGGCTCGACCCATATCCATCCGGCGCAGATCCCCGCCGACATCTACGAGGAAGTCCGCCGCCTGACCGTCGCGGCCCACGAGGCGCTCGGCTGCCGTGGCGTCACCCGCGCCGATTTCCGCTGGGATGACACCAAGGGCCTCGCCGGCCTGTTCTGCCTCGAAGTGAATACCCAGCCGGGCATGACCCAGACCTCGCTGGTTCCCGAGCTTGCCGCCCATGCTGGAACCCCGTTCGACGACCTGATCGCGTGGATGATCGAGGACGCTTCGGTCGACCGATAGGGCACACCGCCCGCCAAACCGCTCAAATTTTACCAAAACTTTACCAAACGGGCCGATGACTGGCCTCGACTGCGTATCAGGCCCCAAACCGGCCTGCGTGGTCCGCTACGCCGTCTCGCGGGGCATCTGCCGCATCCGCAAGCGGCGAACGAATTGAAGAGCGGGTGGAATGGACGATTGGAAGGGCTATCAGACGCAGCCGCGCGGGCACCGCTCGCGCTTGCGCCTGCTTGTCCGCTCGTCGTTTGAAGCAATCCATCCGGTCCTGCTGCGCGTTCCGCGCGGAACAGGCGTTGCCGCAACAATCGCGATCATCGGCGGCAGCATAGTGTTCGGCGCCGTGCGCGGCGACCATGTGCAGGAAGGCCTCGCTCAGTTCCACCAGGCTCGTGACGCTTTCGCCAATGCCGCAGGCTTCTGCATCGCAGACGTTACTCTGTCGGGACAAAAGGAAATCGCGCGCGCGCAGATTCTTTCGCTCGCAGGCGTCAGCGCAACAAGCTCGCTTCTGTTTCTCGATGCCGAAGCCGCGCGCGAGCGGCTCAAGGCTAATCCCTGGATCGCGGAAGCAACGATCCTCAAACTCTATCCCGACCGCCTGCATATTAGCATCGTCGAACGCGCGCCGTTTGCGCTGTGGCAGAAGGATGGCCAGATTTCCGTCATCGCGCCGGACGGCACCGTGGTGCAGGATCTGGCCGACGACACGAATTCAAAGCTTCCGCTCGTGGTCGGCCGCGGCGCGGACAAGCAGGCGAGCGATTTTATCGCGCTGCTCAATCGTCATCCGCTGATCCGCGATCAGGTGCGCGCGTCGATCCTCGTCGCGGATCGCCGCTGGAATCTGAAACTCAATAACGGCCTCGATATCCGCCTGCCGGAACGCGATCCCTCCAGCGCGCTGGAAAAGCTCGTTTCGCTCGACCGCGACAAGAAGTTGTTGTCGCGCGATATCGCGGCAATCGACATGCGCCTGCCGGACCGCATCACGGTGCAATTATCCGAACAGGCCGCGCAGGCGCGCGAAGAAGCGCAAAAAGATCGCAAGGTGAAGAAAAAGGGAGGTGACGCATGAGCGACCTCCGCTTTGGCCTCACCCCGAAGATGAAGCCGCTGCCGCCGCGCCGCAAAGCGCTGGTCGCGGCACTCGACGTTGGCACGAGCAAGATCGTTTGCATGATCGCGCGGCTTGAGCCGCGTCCGGGCGAAGTGCTGCGCCGCCGCAGCCATGCAGTGCAGGTCATGGGCTACGGCCATGTCGAAGGCGCGGGCATGAAAGGCGGCGCCGCCGCCAATCTCGCCGAACTGGAAAACGCCATCCGCCATGCGGCGGAACTCGCCGAGCGTTCTGCGGGCGTGCAGCTTGAATCGGTCGCGGTTTCGATTTCCGGCGGCCGCATCGGCAGCGAAACCTTCACTGCCAGCGTCGATGTTGCTGGCCCTGCAATCACCGACGATGACATCAGCCGGCTTCTCACCGCCGGAAGCCGCTACAGCGTACGCGAGGGCAGGGTGATCCTGCATTCGCTGCCAACCGGATATGCACTCGACGGCGTTCATGGCGTGCGCGAGCCGCGCGGCATGCTGGCCCATAATGTTGGCATCGAAATGCACGCGGTGACCGCGGACGTCGCGCCGCCGCGCAATCTGATGCTTGCAATCGAACGCTGCCACCTCACGGTCGAGGCGATGGCCGCAGCTCCTTATGTTTCGGGCCTGTCGGTTCTGGCTGACGACGAGTCGGATTTGGGCGCCGCCGTGGTCGATATGGGCGCCGGAACCACGACCCTTTCAGTTTTTGCCGGCGGCAGCTTCTGCCACGCCGATGGCTTCGCGCTCGGCGGCCAGCACGTCACGATGGACCTTGCGCGCGGCCTCAACGTCAAAGTGGCCGATGCCGAGCGAATCAAAGCGTTCTATGGCACTGTCCTGCCCGGTGGAACCGATGAGCGCGACATGATCTCGGTGCCAGCGGTGAGCGACGACCCGCGCGATCCTCCGCAGTCGGTCTCCCGTTCCATGCTGGTGCGAATCATCAGGCCGCGCGTTGAGGAGATTCTGGAAATGGTCCGCGACCGTCTGGCCGCGTCCCCCTTTTCGGCCAATCCGCGCGGGACCGTCGTTTTGACCGGCGGTGCGTCCCAGCTTGCCGGTATGGCCGAACTCGCCGGGCACATCCTGAAG
>CAMBBO010000269.1 GCA_945862935.1 Pseudorhodoplanes sinuspersici
TGTTGATGGGCATGCGCGCTCGCGAAAATCAGGACGATGCTGGCGGATCGATCGGCGCAACCGAGCCTTCACTGGCCGGCGCATCTGCTTCGGTCGCGAACGCCGCACGGATTTTTGCCAGAACCTCTTCTTCGTTATCGCCCTGCTGGCTGTAAACGCGCGCGACCTGATGGCATACGTCGGCGAGCAAAACACCCCACGCGGCCGGATCGTCGAAAGCGCGGCGCAAGGTTACGTGCAATCCGCCGTCGATAACGGCGGCGCGCAGCACTTCGAGGCCTTCCTTGGCTTCGCGCGCGCGCGGGGGAATTTGCAATTCATGATACGGCATCGGCTTAACTCCTAGCGATAGCAGACGGCTTTGGCAGCCTCGACGACGTCGTTCACCGACGTCAAGGCCAGTTTTTCAAGATTGGCTGCATACGGCATCGGGACATCCCGGCCGGTTACGCGCGTCACCGGCGCGTCGAGATAGTCGAAGGCTTCCGCCGACACGCGCGCAGCAATTTCAGCGCCAACGCCCGATTGCGGCCAGCCTTCTTCGACCGTGACAAGACGCCCGGTTTTCTTCACGGATTCGATGACCGTCGCAATGTCCATCGGACGGATGGTGCGAAGGTCGATCACCTCGGCCATGATGTGTTTCTTGGCGAGTTCTTCCGCGCCCTTCAGCGCATACGTCATTCCGATCGACCACGACACGATGGTGACGTTGTTGCCCGGACGCACGACCTTCGCCTTGCCGATCGGCACGAGATAGTCGTCGAGCTTCGGCACCGGAAACGAATGGCCGTAGAGAATTTCGTTTTCGAGGAAGATGACGGGGTTCGGGCTGCGGATCGCCGACTTCAGCAACCCCTTGGCATCCGCTGCGGAGTAAGGCGAAACCACGGTCAAGCCGGGGATCTGCGAATACCAGGCCGTGTAATCCTGGCTGTGTTGCGCGCCGACCCGCGCTGCAGCGCCATTGGGTCCACGGAATACAATTGGTGAACCGATTTGTCCGCCCGACATATAGCGCGTCTTGGCCGCGGAATTGATGATGTGGTCGATCGCCTGCATCGCGAAATTGAACGTCATGAACTCGACGATGGGCTTCAAGCCACCGAGTGCCGCACCGACGCCCAAACCTGCAAAACCATGCTCGGTGATCGGTGTATCGACAACACGACGCGCGCCGAATTCTTGCAGCAATCCTTGTGTAACCTTGTAGGCGCCTTGATACTCGGCGACTTCTTCGCCCATCACGAACACATCGCCGTCGCGCCGCATCTCCTCGGCCATCGCGTCGCGCAAGGCTTCGCGCACGGTCATCGTCACCATCTCGGTGCCTGCCGGCACGTCGGCTTCCGGCGCGATGTCGAGCTTCGGAGGTTGCGCCGCCTCCTGCTTCGGCTCGGCTGAAACCTTGGCTTCAGCAGACTTGGCGGCCGCAACGGGCGCGGCACCGTTGCCACTCTCCTTGATCGAGGATTTGTCCTCGCCGGACGCAAGGATCACGGCGATAGGCGTGTTCACCGCGACGTCGGCGGTGCCTTCAGGGACGAGAATTTTCCCTATCGTGCCCTCGTCGATCGCCTCGACTTCCATCGTCGCCTTGTCAGTTTCAATCTCGGCGATGACGTCGCCGGACTTCACACTGTCGCCCTCCTTCTTCAGCCACTTGGAAAGGTTTCCCTTTTCCATCGTGGGCGAGAGAGCTGGCATCAATACGGGTGTTGGCATGGATCGTTTTTTTTCAGATCACGCAGGTCGTGGCTTTCGCCGCGATCATTGAAGGATGTCGGTGTAGAGTTCCGACGGATCGGGTTCGGGATCGTGGGTCGCGAATTCAGCGGCTTCGTTGACGACCGAGCGAACGCTGGCGTCGATCTTTTTCAGATCGTCTTCGCTCGCCCATTTTTTCTGCAGCAGACGATTGCGCACCTGTTCGATCGGATCGTGCTCGTTACGCACCTTCTCGACTTCTTCGCGTGTGCGGTATTTCGCGGGGTCGGACATCGAGTGGCCGCGATAGCGGTAGGTCATCATTTCGAGAATGAAAGGACCGTTGCCTTCGCGGCACCATGCGACGGATTTTTCCGCAGCGGCATGAACCGCGCGCACATCCATGCCATCGACCTGTTCGCCGGGAATGTTGAACGACACGCCGCGCTTGGAAAAATCCGTTTGCGCCGAAGACCGCGACACTGACGTGCCCATCGCGTAGCGATTGTTCTCGATGACGAAGATGACGGGAAGCTTCCAGAGTTCCGCCATGTTGAAGCTTTCGTAGACCTGACCCTGGTTCGCGGCGCCGTCGCCAAAGTAGGTCAGTGCGACATTGTCGTTGCCGCGGTATTTGTTGGTGAAGGCAAGACCGGTACCGAGCGATACCTGCGCGCCGACAATGCCGTGGCCGCCGTAGAAGTTCTTTTCCAGGGAGAACATGTGCATCGAGCCGCCCTTGCCCTTGGAATATCCGCCGCGGCGGCCGGTTAATTCGGCCATCACGCCTTTCGGGTCCATCCCGCAGGCCAACATGTGCCCGTGATCGCGGTAGCCGGTAATGACCTGATCGCCCTTCTTGAGCGCCATTTGCATGCCGACGACGACGGCTTCCTGTCCGATGTAAAGATGGCAGAAGCCGCCGATCAGGCCCATGCCGTACATCTGGCCGGCCTTTTCCTCGAAGCGGCGGATGTGCAGCATGTCGCGATAGGCCGCGAGTTCCTGATCCTTGGAAAATTCGGTCACGGCACCTGCCTCCGATGCGCGCGATACGCCTTGGGCCGGTTGCGTCTTCTTGGCCACGGCCATGCGTTTCCTCAGGCGTTTATTTAGGGTGGGCCTTTGGGCCTATCCCATAGCGGAAAATATGCCGCTGAGGAAGCGGACGCATGCTCGCATCCGTCGCATCAATCGTGCGGAAACGCATGAGAAAACGAAGGAATATTTCGGCGATTAGCGCGGCGTGACCGCCAGAATGATATCGCGCGGACCGGCGTAGTCGAGCAGCGCCCGCGCTCGCTCATCCAGCATGTCCGGGTCGATACGGTCCGAGCGCAACAGCGCGACACGGCGCTGCCATTGGGCGCGCTCGGCCTTGAGGCGGACGATCTCGGTGGTGAGTTCTTCGGTCTGCAGATCGAGGGCGTGGCGGGCTTTGAGGCCGCGATTGCCGGTGAAGGCGTTGACCCCGAAATAGCCGATCATCAGCGCAGCGAGCGCGTACAGGATGATGGCCGTCGTGACGGATTTCAGACGCTTGCGGGCAACCATGCGGACGACGATGCCGCGACCCGCGTTAAGACTGCGCTAACGCGGTGACTCGCCGCGTCAGGGCATGCGATTGCGGAACTCGTTGAGCACAAAATTGCCCAGCCGCTTGCCGCGATTTCGCAGGACGCGCAAGACGCTGTCGTCGACGAAATAGGTCAGCAGGATCGAGTCGCGAGTCTTCACTTGCTTGCCGACCGGGTCGGCCGAATGCCAGGTGTCGGTGCCCACCGCGAAGGCATAGCCGGTATTCGGCGCAAACTTCATCTGCGAAACCTTCGGCAACGAGCCATCCGGTTTCTTCTCGTGGAAGATGGTGCCGATGTTGGTATTGGCGTCGTCGCGCGGCAGGTAAAGCTGGACGGTCATGCCCTTCCAGCGTGTGTCGGTATGCGGCGTGATGAGGTATCCCGGCACGTCGCGGGTCAGCACCGGGATCGGAAACATGCCGGTGCCGGCATGCTTGTCCCCGAAGCGCTTCTTCAGACCCGGCGCGAGACGGCGCATGAACGCCTTCTTCACAGGCTCCGACGTGAGCGCGCGCCCGACAACATCCCATAGCGAACGCTTCTCGGCCGGAAGATGCCGGATGTATTCCGGGAAGAGGTCGATCTTCACGCGCGTATGCGTACCGTCGGCCAGATCATGCCCTTTGCTGCGGCCATGCATCGGACGGTAGTCGGCCGATTCCGGCATCA
>CAMBBO010000270.1 GCA_945862935.1 Pseudorhodoplanes sinuspersici
GTGCCGCGAGCTTTGCCGTTCCGGCATCGCCCAAGGCGGCTGCGCCCGGCATCGACCAGCAGAACATCGTTCAGGTGCAGCACAGAAAAGGCAGCCACTCGAACAACAACCGGAACTGGAATCGCCATCACAACAACTGGCGTGGCCGCCACCATGATGGTCCGCGCGGCTGGCATCGCTATCAAAGCCGTCCGTGGGATTGGCAGCGCCGGGGCTGCACGGCTATTGGTCCGGTCTGGTTCTGCCCATAACGCACTAAAATAAGTGCCCAAGGCAAAGTCCGCCGCCTGTTCGCAGGTGGCGGATTTTGCTTGTCGCCGGAGGGCGATTGACAAGGCGCGTTCGGAACGGTGTCCTGAGCGCCTTCGTTTATCGATTGGCGATCAGGAACTGACAGATGGCTTCCACGTTTTTCCGCGCGATGTCTGTTGTGGCCGTTGCGGCAGGTTTGATGATGGGAGGATATTTCACGAACGCGCAGGCCGCGAAATTGCCTCCGCTCGATCCGAAATGGACCGACCAATGTGTCGGTCTGCATAAGGGCACGAAAAATCTTGCCAGCACGGTTCGCAATTACTGCGCCTGCGTGCAGGAGATCATCGGGAACGAACAAAAATTCGAAACGCTATCCGAGCTTGAACACAGCTATCCGCCGGTTCACCGCAGTTGCTGGCGAAAATCCGGCATGCGCGGAACCTGAAACAACAAGAAGAAGGAAACGAAGATGTCTCACGTGACCTATAAAGTCGTCCGGCACGACAGTGGTTTTGCCTACACGACAAACGGCGTATTCTCCGAACCCTTCCCGACACATGATGCTGCGCTCGCGGCCGCAAAGCGCGTCGCGCGCGAGCAGCGCACGCCCGGCGCGACCCATGTGATCGAATATGAGGACGCGAACGGCAAATGGCACACCGAGACCGCGCTTGGCAGCGACCGGCCGGAAACCGACGTGAAGGGCTGATTGCGAAAATTGTAGCGAATTTGCCGCTTCGCTTTTAGCGATTTGCCGCTATCCGTGGCGCGCCGGGACGCGCCATGAACCAATTTGACGCCGCCATTCTGATTTGCCTTGTGGTCGCCATGTATGCGGGCTGGCGCGCGGGCCTGATCCGCAGCCTTGCGACCATTATCGCTTATTTCTGCGCGGCCCCGATCGCGATCGCCTTCGCGCCGAAGGTCGCGGGGCTTGCCGGCATACCCTTCAACATGGCGCAGATGCCGTCCTGGATCGTGCTGTTCGGGCTATTCCTGTTCGGCGGCATCGCGCTCAGCGTTTTCCTGCGATCGGCGGTGAACGCAACCGTCGGCGAGACGGTCAGCGCGCCGGATCGTTTCGCGGGCGCGTCGCTCGGAGCCGTGCGTATTCTTCTTGTCGCGATCCTCGTCGTGCTGATCTTTGACCGCATCATTCCGGCCAACCGCGAACCGTCATTCCTGCTCAATTCGAAGCTGCGTCCTATTCTTTCGGTCGCAGGAAAAAATGGGGTCCGCCAGCTTCCGCCGGACATCGTCGCCCAGATCGACAAGCTGAAACGCGAGCGCGGCATCTAATCTGTCCCGGTCCGGGACAAGGTTCGCCTCTGTATCCGGCTTGTACCCGCCACGTTCTAAAAGAACGAATCGGAGCCAATCCGAATCGCTCCGGCGCTGTCTTAACAAGAGATTGCGAGGATGAAGCGACGCGCCCGTCCGGCGCGCAAGGTCACTGATATTTCGCGTCGCGTTCCAGCAGCTCGACGGAAATGCCCTGCGGCCCGCGTAGGAAGCAAACGCGAATGCCCGGCCGCGTCGTTTGCAGCTCCTTGGAAAATTCCGCGCCCTTCGCCCTCATGCCGGCAACAAGAGTGTCGATGTCCTTCACGGTCAGGCCGATATGCTCAAGCCCCTGATAGGGTGTGACCGGCGGCGAATTGACACCGTCGCCGTCCGTTACCTTCGCAATGAATATTTTTTGTCCGCCAATCCGCACATCGACGCGCGGCTTGCCTTGTTCCATCGTGCGCATGATTTCCGCGCCCAGCATGCGCTCGAACCATTGCGCCATCGCCTCGGGATCAGGCGTGCGGATGTGGACGTGATCCCAGGTGATGCTCATCATTTCCTCAGCGCGGCAAACCGTAGCCGTCCCAGCGATCTTCCGGGATGGCGGCGCCGATCTTGTAGTCGAACGAGAGAACCTTCATCTGGTCCGGCGAGGTCTGGCAAACGTAAGAGAGTTGATACCATTTGCCCTTGCTGCGGAACGCGGCGCCCTTGGCTTCCAGCGAAGCCGCGCTGGCCTTCGGCTCGGCAAGCGCGCTCGCCATCGCACGGTCGGGGCGGAACTCCTTGGCCTCACGCCTGATCTGCGCCATCGCCTCGATGTCGCAAACCTGCTCCAGACGAGCGGATGGATCGAGCAGGCGCAGCTGATATTCCAGCTTGCTCTCGGCGGAGGCTGCATGCGCCTGACCGATCAGTGAAAGAGCGGCGACCAAACCAACAATTTTCATGCACAAACCCCGTAACCCCAGAATCGCCGCCACCGCACGACCCTTTAACAGCAGATTTGGACGGCAATTTCCATCCGGACGTTCTCCCGAAGCCACAGACCAATTTCGGCATTGCCGCCATTGCGCGCTCCGATTGCAGGATGGCAGACTAAGGGTTCTTTTTGGGGGCGTAACGTGCGTGGGTGTGCGCGTAGCTTTGCGGGATTGCTAATTGCGGGATCGCTCGCCGCCTGTAGCGTCGGGCCGGAACCTAAATTGACCGCGACCGCAGGCCCGCTGAGTAATTGGGAAGTCATCCTCGCCTCCGACGCCATTTTCGGGCAGTCGCGCATCGCAACGCTACGGATGAACTACAACGTCAATCTGGCGACGGGCGATATTCGCACCGGTGCCTTTGATTTGATGTGTTTCAAGAAAAGCCCGCTTGTGCGGTTGCGCTTCAACTACAAGGTCGGCTCAAACAAGAGCGCCAATCTCGCCTACCGCTTCGACGACAATCAGGGCGTCGAGCCGAAGGCGCGATTCCTCCGGGACTTCAGCACCATCGTGATCGACGATCCTTCCGAGGTCCGTCGCTTCCTTGTCGAATTGACGAGCGCGAGCAAGCTTGTGATGCGCGTGGACTCGCTGATCGTCGGTCGAACCAACATCGAGATGAATGTCCAGGGCGCCCCCGCTGCGATCGAAGCGGCGCTGGCCGCATGCCCGCTGCCTCCGATGACAGCGGAAAATCAGACCTGATCCCGCTCAGTCTTCGGCAAGATCGAATGCGCTTCCGTGGCGCACGATCCGCCCCGTTGATGGGGACGGGAAATGCGCAGTGCAAAATCGTGTCGGCGTGCCGCAAAACCGGTCGAACACGGCGCGACGCGTGGTCCCTGCCTGCGCCGAGTCATAGTCCGACAGCATGCCGATTTCGGGGTAACGCATCTGAAGAGGCGAATGCACCATGTCGCCGCCGATGAAAGCGTCCGCACCCGGCTTGCCGACGAGGACTGAGAAGTGGTCAATGGTATGGCCCGGCGTCGGCATCAGCGAAACCAGATCGTTGAACTGGTGTTCGCTTTTCACGATGTCTGCGCGCCGTGCAGCAATAATCGGCAGGACCGAATCCTCCACCCACGGGCAGGCCTGTGGATCGTCGTTATAGCGTTTCGTCCAGAAATCGAGTTCGCGGTCCGCGAACAGATAGCGCGCGTTGGGAAACGTCGGAACCCAGCGGCCATTGTCGAGGCGGGTATTCCACCCGGTGTGATCGACATGCAGATGCGTGCACATCACGATGTCGATGTCCTCGACGCCAACACCCGCGGCGCTAAGATTTTTCTCGTAGCGATCCGACGTCATCATATTCCAGAACGCCCGCGCCGGTCGTGGCTTGTGATTGCCGACGCAGGTATCGATCAGTATCGTGTGGTGCGGCGTCTTGACGAGA
>CAMBBO010000271.1 GCA_945862935.1 Pseudorhodoplanes sinuspersici
GCCGTCTCAGGATCGAGCGACAGATTGAACTGATCGACCCAGCGGAACTCGAAGCGCGCGCGTGATAGCGCGTCGTCGCGCAACTGCGCCGCAGGATGTCCCTTTGCCAGATCGGCGGCGTGCGCCGCGATCTTGTAGGCGATCACGCCTTCCTTCACGTCGTCGCGATCCGGAAGCCCAAGGTGCTCCTTCGGCGTGACGTAGCAAAGCATCGCGGTGCCGAACCATCCGATCATCGCCGCACCAATCGCCGAGGTGATGTGATCGTAGCCCGGCGCGATGTCGGTGGTGAGCGGTCCGAGCGTGTAGAACGGCGCTTCGCCGCACAGCGCGAGCTGCTTTTCGACGTTGACCTTGATCTTGTGCAGCGGAACGTGGCCGGGGCCTTCGTTCATCACCTGGCAGCCCTTGCTCCATGCGAAATGCGTCAGTTCGCCCTGCGTTTCGAGTTCGGCGAATTGCGCGCGGTCGTTCGCGTCCGCAATCGCGCCGGGACGCAAGCCGTCGCCGAGCGAGAACGAGACGTCGTACTTGCGCATGATGTCGCAGATGTCCTCGAAGTGTTCGTAAAGGAACGACTCCTTGTGATGCGCGAGGCACCATTTCGCCATGATGGAGCCGCCACGCGACACGATGCCGGTGACGCGGTTCGCGGTGAGGTGGATGTAGCCGAGCCGCACGCCCGCGTGGATGGTGAAATAATCCACGCCCTGTTCGGCCTGCTCGATCAGCGTATCCTTGAACACTTCCCAGTCGAGCTTGACCGGATCGCCATTCACTTTCTCCAGCGCCTGATACATCGGCACAGTGCCGATGGG
The DNA here is from genome assembly GCA_945862935.1 of Pseudorhodoplanes sinuspersici. Lineage (GTDB taxonomy): Bacteria > Pseudomonadota > Alphaproteobacteria > Rhizobiales > Xanthobacteraceae > Pseudorhodoplanes > Pseudorhodoplanes sinuspersici_A. Next base: position 819 of record CAMBBO010000271.1, read on the forward strand.
GACCGGCGAATTGCGGATGATCCATTCGCGCGTATTGTGGATGTTGCGGCCGGTGGAGAGATCCATGACGGTGTCCGCGCCCCAACGGATCGCCCACACCATCTTCTCGATTTCTTCTTCCACCGACGACGCGACGGCCGAGTTGCCGATATTCGCGTTGATCTTGGTGAGGAAGTTGCGGCCGATGATCATCGGCTCGAGTTCGGAATGGTTGATGTTGGCCGGAATGATCGCGCGGCCGCGCGCCACTTCATCGCGTACGAATTCCGGCGTGATGAAAGCGGGCACCGACGCGCCGAAGCTTTCCGCGCCATCGACAATCGCCTGCGCGCCCTCGATCATCGTCTTGCGGCCGATATTTTCACGCTCGGAAATGTAAATCATTTCCTTGGTGATGACGCCAAGCCGCGCCCATTCGCGCTGTGTGACGGGCTTGCCGTCGAGCGCGCGCCACGGCTTCGGCGTGTTCGGGAAATCGCGCGCCAGATGCTTGCCGGTGACATTACCGTTGTCGATCGGCTTGATCGCGCGGCCTTCATATTCCTCGACGCCGCCGCGCTCCTTCACCCATTCGATGCGGCTGCGCGGCAAGCCCTTTTCGACGTCGATGGCGACATCGTTGTCGGAATAGCGCCCGGTCGTGTCGTACACCGGCAGAGGCGGCTCGCCCGACGACACGTCGAGCATGATCGCGCGATGCGGTACGCGCAGGTCCGGCGCCATTTCCGGCGCGGAATAGACCTTGCGCGAGGAGGGCAGCGGTCCGGTCGTGACCTTGGGCGTTGCGAGGTCTGCGTCACCGAGCGGTTTGTTCATCGAATCATTCCTTGCAGGTAGCCGAAGTAAACGAGGATCGCACCGACGACCGACGCGAAGACGCTGCCGAAGACGACCGCGTTCTTGTTACGATTGATCCGCGTGCCGTAGCCGATCACCGTTTCCGGGCAGATCAGGCTGATGGTGCCGCGAATGAGATTGATCCAGCCCAGCAGCGTGATGATCACGCGCCAGTCGGCGACCCAGAGATTGTGGAAGAGAACGACTGTAAGGCCCAAGACCACGCCGACAACCGAGATCACGTAGAACAGCGGAGTGCTCTTGATGAACGCCACCGCCATCGCGCGATAATATTTCTGGTTGAGCAGAATTCCGATGCCTGCGATCAGCATCGTCGTGCCGATCAGCCGGGCGAGGAAGATGGACGTTTGCATCGTGCGCCTCCGCAAAAAGCGAAATACGGACGGCCATGCTGTCGGAGGGCTTCAAGTCCCAGTCCCTTCGCCGGCATGACCCGGATCAGGTTCAAAGGGTTTTTCTCAGCCCTTGCGGGCACCCCTCGGAACGAGTCGTAATCTATGCCGACGTGGGGGTAAGTCAACGCGCGCTTTAAGCGGATTTTCCCATCCGATAGGGCTTCAGCAGCGCGTAGGCCGCTTCGTTCGCGGGCGTCGGAACCTTCAATTCGCGCCCGAGCGAGGCGACCTTGCCGGCGAGCCATTCGAGTTCGAGTCGGTTGCCGCGTTCAAGATCGTGCGCCATCGAGGCCTTCATGCCTTTCGGCGCGGTCTCCGCAGCGAACTTCATGCGCTCTTCGATATATGCGCCGGGAACTCCCGCGCCCGTGGCATTGCCGACCGCGAACACTTCTTCCATCAGCTTGCGGAAGAACGCCTTCATATCGGCATCGGCCATGATCGCGCCGATCGGCTGGCGCGCGCCAGCCGTGATGCTCGCGAGCGATGACAGAAAAATGAATTTCTGCCACAGCTCGCGATTGATCTCTTTCGTCACCGCGATGTCGATATTGGCTTTCTTGGCGGCATCGGCGAAGGCTGCAAGCTGCGCGTCGTCCTTGCCATCCATGCGCCCGCCCACCATCCGCGCGAACGGGCTGGTGTGGCTAATGACACCCGGTGAGGCGATGACGGTAGCGATATAGGCAGCACCGCCGACAGCGTTGTCCTTGCCGACGATCGGCGCGATGCGGTCATAGGAGTCGATACCGTTCTGCAGCGAGATCACTCGCGTGTTCGGCCCGACCAGCGGCTTTGCCTGCTCGGCGGCTTTTTCGGTGTCCCAGAGTTTCACCGCGAACAAGACGATCTCGACCGGCCCGACGGTTTTCGGATCGTCGGTTACTTTCGCATTCTTGATCGTGGTGTTGCCGAGCGTGGACTCGATCTTCAGGCCATTCTTCTTGATGGCGTCGAGATGCGCTCCGCGCGCGATGAAAAAGACATCATGTCCTGCGTCCGCCAGCCGCGCGCCGAAATAAGCCCCGACCGCGCCAGCGGCCATGATCGCAATTCGCATGAAAGCACCCGTTCAATGAAGAATGGGTGCCATCAATCAGAGGGTAAAACGGAAGTCCAGAGCCAGAGGTCACGGGCCGGCGCACCTGTTCACGACACTGTTATTGCGGCCTATCGCGCGCTACATCTCCCTCAATTGGAAATCGGTCGCAAAAGCGCTAAATTCAGGGTGTCTCATGCCTGTTGCAGCCTTATCGGCGCAGCAAATGCATGGTCGCCAGGACAAGAGGAATCGACATGACCACCTTCGCACTCAACCGCCGCAATCTCCTCGCCGCTGGCGGCTCCGTTCTTGCGACCGGGGTTTCCGGGCTTCTGTTGCCCGCATACGCGCAAGGCGTTGCAGCCACCCCTTCGATGTCGGGCGGGTCCAACAATTACCGCAAGGGGGCGCCGACCGTGGAGCGGATCGGCAAGGGTGGCTTCTGGATGAGTGGCACTGTGCGCCGCGCGGGCGACGGCACTCCGCTCGCCGGGCAGCGCATCCAAATCTGGGCGCACACGACCGAAGGGCAGGAGCACGAGCCGCAAAGTCACGGAGCCACGCTCACCGACAAGAATGGGGCGTTCCGACTCGAGATGCCGCAGATCATTCCAATCTTCGGCCAACCGCATGGTCATCTTGCTTATGACAGCGGTGAATTCAAAACCGTATTCTTGCGTCCCGTGATGAAGAGCGCAAAAGAAACCAGCCTTGAGGCGCACTTCGTCCTTCAGCCGGTCTGATTGATTTAGGAACAAGGGGATGAAATCGGCGAAGGGGCCGCTGATCTGGGCCGCCCTTGCAGCCGCCT
>CAMBBO010000272.1 GCA_945862935.1 Pseudorhodoplanes sinuspersici
GGAAGCCCCGCTGCAAGCGACAAGCGCGAAAACAGAAACGGCATAGACGAGCCGTGCGGTCATTCCGTCCTCTCGGGCTGGATGACAAGCGCCGCTGCAGCCTCGGCGACAATATCGGAGGCCGTGCGCTTGCCGTCGAACACGAAATCTCCGAGGGCTACAAAATCCGCGCCGGTTCGCGCGAGCAGCGGCACTTCGTCGAGGCTCGCAGCGAATCCGACGCAGGGTGTCTGGAACACGTCCTGCCACCATTCGATGCGTTCAAGGATCAGATCGAATGGTTGGCGATGGCCGCTCGAATCCGGCTCGCCGAACATGACGTAATCCGCGCCGCGCTCGGCTGCGAGCATGGCGTCGTGCCGGGTGAGCATTTCACCGGCACCTGCGATGCCATTGGGCTTCAATTCGCCGACCGCTGCCTCGAAGGCTTCGATGCCGCGCAGATGTGCGCCATCCGCGCGCGCCCGTGCCACGAGGTCGGGCCGATTGTCGAGGATCAGAGCCGCTTCGACATTCTGGATCGCGGTCGCAATCGCCTTCACGCGCTTGATCTGCGTGCTCTCGGAATCGTCAGCGATGCGAACGAGAACAGCTGCCACATCGGCTGCGCCGAGTGCGGCTTCAAGCGCATCCGGAAAGCCCGCGGAATCCGCGAGCGGCGGGGTCACGAGATAAAGCCGTGGCTGGGGGCGTTCGTCTTCCCGTTGCGATGCCATGATGCTTCCGATGCAACGTCAATCCGGCAGAAGTGAGAACGTCCCTGGAAAGGGAAGGCCGAAAAATCAGGCGGCCTTCTTTTCCAGATCCTGCTTCCACTGGCCGAGCGCCGCGAGGCCGTTCATCTTGGCGCGGTGGGTGAAGGCGCGTTGTGCGGCTGCCACATTCTCGCTCTTGCCGGCCCATGCCTTTTGCGGCGCGGCCTGCAATGCGCGGCCATAAGAGAAGGTGAGCGCCCACGGCAGGTTGCCGAACTTGTTCATCGCATCGAGATGCGCGGTCGCATCTTCATCCGATTGTCCGCCGGAAAGGAACGCGATGCCCGGCACCGCGCCTGGCACGCATGCTTTCAACACCTTGACGGTTTTCTCGGCGACTTCCTCGACCGAGGCTTTCGTACCGCTTTTCTTGCCCGGCACGATCATGTTCGGCTTGAGCACGATGCCTTCGAGCGCGACCTTCTGATAGTAAAGCTGCTGGAAGGTTTCCTTCAGCAGCCATTCCGACACCTGCATGCATGTGTCGATGTCGTGCGCGCCGTCCATCAGCACTTCCGGCTCGACGATAGGCACGATCTGCGCGGCCTGGCAAAGTGCGGCATAGCGGGCGAGTGCGTGCGCGTTTGCGCTCACGCAGGTGTAGCTCGGTATGTGCGGGCCGACGTCGATGATGCCGCGCCATTTTGCAAAGCGCACACCGGCCTTATGGTATTTCGCAAGCCGCTCCGAGAGCCTGTCGAGGCCGACGGTGACGACTTCGCCGGGACAATTCGGAATGGGTTGCGCGCCTTCGTCCACCTTGATGCCGGGAATGGCACCCGCCTTGGTGATGATGTCGACGAGAGCCGTGCCGTCCTTGGCCTTTTGCCAGAGCGTCTCGTCAAACAGGATAACGCCGGAAATGTTCTTCATGCCTTCCGCTGAGCGGAACAGCATCTCGCGGTAATCGCGGCGATTGTCTTCGGTGCATTCGACATTGATGGCATCGAAGCGCTTCTTGATCGTCGTCGAGGATTCGTCGGCGGCAAGGATTCCCTTGCCCGGCGCGACCATCGCTTCGGCGATCTTGTTCAATTCAGCGAGATTCATCTTTCGCTCCCCTTAGCGCCATGCGCTTACGTTTGACGTCATTTTACTCTCAAAACCTCGACTCCGGGCAAGGGTTTGCCCTCGAGCCATTCCAGAAATGCACCGCCAGCGGTGGACAAGTAGGTGAGGTCCCCGGCGACTCCGGCCGCGTTCAGCGCAGCGACGGTATCCCCGCCGCCCGCAACCGAAACCAGCAGCCCGGCCTTGGTCCGCTCGGCGGCGTGTTTTGCCGCGGCAACCGTGCCTTGATCGAATGGCTTTAGCTCGAATGCGCCAAGCGGGCCGTTCCAGACCAGCGTCGCTGCGTCGTCGATTGCCGATTTCACGCGCTCGATGGACAGCGGCCCGATGTCGAGGATCATGCCGCCATCGGGGATCGCGTCGAGCCCGTAGGCGTGCGAGGGCGTATTCGCCTCAAAGTGAAAAGCCACAATCGCGTCCACCGGCAGGACGATGGCGCAGCCCTTGGCTTCAGCCTTTTCCAGAATCCGTTGTGCGGTCGCGGCCATTTCCTTTTCCGCGAGCGATTTTCCGATCGTGATGCCTTGCGCGTGCAGGAACGTATTGGCCATGCCGCCGCCGATCACCAGTGCATCGACCTTGGCAATCAGGTTTTCCAGAAGTTCGAGCTTGGTCGAAACCTTCGCGCCGCCGATCACGGCGATCACCGGTTTGCGCGGGGCTTCCAGCGCCTTCGATAGCGCGACGAGTTCGGCCTGCATGGTGCGCCCGGCATAGGCGGGCAGTTTGTGGCCGAGGCCTTCCGTAGAGGCGTGCGCGCGATGCGCGGCGGAGAACGCGTCGTTGACGTAGATATCGCCGAGCTTTGCGAGTGCTGCGACGAAGGCCGGGTCGTTCTTTTCTTCTTCTTTGTGGAAGCGCGTGTTCTCAAGACAGAGAATGTCGCCGTCCTTCATCGCCGCGACTGCTTTCTCGGCAGCTTCGCCGACGCAATCTTCGGCGAACGCGACCGGGCGCTTGAGAATGAGTGCAAGTTCTTGCGCAACGGGTTTAAGCGAGTCCTTCGCGTCGCGGCCTTTCGGGCGGCCAAAATGTGCGAGCAGGATGACCTTGCCGCCCTTGTCCGCGATTTCGATGATGGTGGGCGCGATGCGCTCAAGGCGCGTTGCATCCGTAACCTTGCCGTTGTCCATCGGGACGTTGAGGTCGACGCGAACGAGAACGCGTTTGCCTTTGACATCCGCCCGGTCGAGCGTACGAAAACTTTCGCTCATCGCAACTTCAACTCTTCTTCTTGTCCGCCCCGCTAGTCGGTGCGACATGCGGCATACGCTTAAAGTCCGCCGCCTCTGATGACGTCGGGATTTTCCGGCTTGTTCTCAGGATCGGGCTTGATCTTGGTGCCATGCCGGACAAACGCGTAGACAAATCCCACTATCATCAGGAGCAGAAACGCAAATCCGATCCATCGCAGCAATGCCATGAGGATCAGTACTCAGATCAGCTTACCCATCGCGACGGCGGTGTCCGACATGCGATTGGAGAAGCCCCATTCATTGTCGTACCAAGACATGACGCGCACGAACGTGCCGTCCATCACCTTGGTCTGGTCCATATGAAAGATCGAGGAACGGGGATCGTGGTTGAAGTCGCCAGACACATTCGGCTGTTCGGTGAAGCCGAGGATGTCCTTGAGCTGCTGTTCGGCTGCGCGCTTGATAGCGCCATTGATCTCGTCCTTGCTCGTCGCTTTCTTCGCCACGAACTTGAAATCGACCACGGAGACGTTCGGCGTCGGCACGCGGATCGACACACCGTCGAGCTTGCCGTTCAGTTCCGGCAGCACGAGGCCGACGGCCTTCGCAGCGCCTGTCGAAGTCGGGATCATGTTCAAGGCCGCCGCGCGCGCGCGATAGAGATCCTTGTGCATCGTGTCGAGCGTCGGCTGGTCGCCGGTGTACGAATGGATCGTCGTCATAAAGCCCTTGTCGATACCGACCGCGTCATTCAGCACCTTGGCGACCGGAGCGAGGCAGTTCGTGGTGCAGGATGCGTTCGAGACGACCATGTGATCCTTGGTCAGCTTGTCGTGGTTGACGCCATAAACCA
>CAMBBO010000273.1 GCA_945862935.1 Pseudorhodoplanes sinuspersici
AACCGCATCGGCCAGGGCATCGAGTTCGATTATTGCTGCTGCCATGCCTGCTTCTCGCTGCATGACGCGGGCTACGAAACGATCATGATCAACTGCAACCCGGAAACGGTGTCCACAGACTACGACACCGCCGACCGGCTCTATTTCGAACCGCTCACCGCGGAAGATGTCCTTGAGATCATCGATACCGAACGCACGAATGGCGAACTTCACGGCGTGATCGTGCAGTTCGGCGGGCAGACGCCGCTCAAACTTGCGCGCGCGCTGGAAGAAGCGAATGTGCCGATTCTCGGCACGTCGCCCGACGCCATCGACGCTGCCGAGGACCGCGACCGCTTCAAGCGCATTCTCGACAAGCTGAAGCTGAAGCAGCCGAAGAACGGTATCGCTTATTCGGTCGAGCAGGCGCGGCTGATCGCAGCCGATCTCGGCCTGCCGCTCGTGGTGCGGCCGTCTTATGTGCTCGGCGGGCGCGCGATGCAGATCATCCGCGAAGAAAGCCAGCTCGGCGATTATCTCCTCGGCACCCTGCCCGAACTCGTGCCGGGCGACGTGAAGGCGCGCTATCCGAACGACAAGACCGGGCAGATCAACACTGTCTTGGGGAAAAATCCGCTGCTGTTCGACCGCTATCTGTCGGACGCGACGGAGGTCGATGTCGATTGCCTGTGCGACGGCAAGGATACGTTTGTGGTCGGCATCATGGAGCATATCGAGGAAGCCGGCATTCACTCCGGCGACTCGGCGTGCTCGCTGCCGCCACACTCGCTCGATGCCGCCGTCATCGCCGAACTGGAACGCCAGACGCGCGAACTCGCGCTCGGCCTCGATGTGGTCGGGCTGATGAATGTGCAATTTGCGATCAAGGGCGGCGATATATACGTCCTCGAAGTCAATCCGCGCGCCTCGCGCACGGTGCCGTTCGTCGCCAAGGTGATCGGAAAGCCTGTGGCGAAGATCGCAGCGCGCATCATGGCCGGCGAAACGCTTTCGTCCTTCGGCCTGAAGCCGCTGAAGCTCGACCATGTCGGCGTGAAGGAATCCGTCTTCCCGTTCGCACGTTTCCCCGGCGTCGATACTGTACTCGGTCCGGAAATGCGCTCGACCGGCGAGATCATGGGCCTCGACCGCTCCTTTGCCGTGGCGTTCGCCAAGAGCCAGCTTGGAGGCGGGACGCGCGTTCCGACCGCTGGCACGGTGTTCGTCTCCGTCCGGGACGGCGACAAGGTTCGCATCCTCGAAACGCTAAAAATGCTGGTCGGCCTCGGCTTCAAGATCATCGCGACCTCAGGCACCCAGCGTTACCTTGAGGAACAGGGCGTTACGGCAGCCAAGATCAACAAGGTGCTGGAAGGCCGCCCGCATATCGAGGACGCCATCAAAAACGGCGATGTGCAGCTTGTTTTCAATACCACCGAGGGGTCGAAGGCGCTGGAGGACTCAAGGTCGCTACGCCGCGCTGCCCTCTTGCATAAAGTGCCCTACTACACCACTCTTTCAGGTGCCGTCGCTGCGGCGCAAGGAATAAAAGCCTTCCTCGCGGGAGATCTCGAGGTCCGTGCCCTGCAGAGTTACTTCAGCGGCCGGGCTTGAACCAAAGCCCCGGTCCGGCGTTTGCGACGGTTGTATTTGGATAAATGTCAGGTCGCGTGCCGTGCGATTTCGTCGGCCTGCGATCTGAATTTTTGTCTCTGACGCCCCTCTGGATCGGTGAAAGGCCAGTCCCAACGGGCCAAGAAGGTTGAAAGACGATGGAAAAGCTACCGATGACCGCGGCGGGATATTCCGCGCTCGAAAACGAATTGAAGCACTGCCAGTCGGTGGAGCGTCCGCGCATCATCCAGCAGATCACCGATGCGCGCACGCACGGCGATCTGTCGGAAAATGCCGAGTATCACGCCGCCAAGGAACAGCAGTCGCTGAACGAAGGCCGCATCGACGAATTGCAGGATAAGCTCGCCCGCGCCGAGGTGATCGACGTGTCGAAGCTGTCCGGCGACACCATCAAGTTTGGTGCTACGGTCACGCTGATCGACGAGGACACCGACAAGAAACAGGTGTGGCAGATCGTCGGCGAACCGGAAGCCGACGCCAAGTCCGGCCGCATCTCGATCACCTCGCCGCTCGCGCGCGCGCTGATCGGCAAGAAAAAAGGCGCGCAGGTCGAAGTCGTGACGCCCGGCGGCGCGAAGGCTTACGAAGTGACGAAGGTCGACTGGCGGTAAGCGCCGCAGCCGCCGCATTCAAAAGGCCGGGATTTTCCCCGGCCTTTTTTATTCCTCGCGCAATTCCATCGGTACCATCGCCGCATCCTTGGAATTACGCAGCGTCAGCGAGGTCTTCACGTTGCGCACATGCGGCGCAGCAGTGAGGCGCTCCACGAACGCCTGAAAGGTCTTCAGGTCGGGCGCCACGCATTTCAGAATGAAATCGATTTCGCCCGAGAGCATCCAGCATTCGCGCACCAGCGGCTCGCTGCGAACAAACGCTTCGAATTCGCCAAGGTCGTGCTCCGCCTGGCTCGACAGGTGCACCATCGCGAACACCGCGACCTCATAGCCGAGAAGTTTTTCGTTCAGCAGCGCGCGGTAGCCGCGGATGAATCCGGCCTCTTCCAGCGCCCGCACCCGGCGCAGGCAGGGCGGTGCAGAAATACCAACCCGGCTCGCAAGCTCGACATTGGTCATGCGCCCGTCCGCCTGCAATTCGGCAAGGATCTTCCAGTCGATGGCGTCGAGCCGGGCAAGCATGGGAACTCCGCGAAAGCGTACTTGGGGCGAATCGTCGTTCGCCGCCGCCGCGGACCATACCGGCGAACCGGCGGCCGCGAAACAAAGTTGCGCGGGTTGGGTTCGGCTGGGGAAAGACCGCGACGAATCGGCCCCGGAAAGGCATTCCGGGTTGCGTTACTTGCATAGCTCGTCCAAATCCCTACATTCCACCCGCCAAGCAGGGGGCTGCCTTGCCAGCCTGCCGACCTTGGCACGCTCCCCTTGAAGGACGTGCGATGTCCACGACCCATACCAAACTCGTCATCGTCGGTTCCGGGCCGGCTGGCTATACGGCCGCGATCTATGCGTCGCGCGCCATGCTCGAACCGATCCTGATTCAGGGGATTCAGCCGGGCGGCCAGCTCACCATCACGACCGACGTCGAGAATTATCCGGGCTTCGCCGACGTGATCCAGGGGCCTTGGCTCATGGAGCAGATGCAGAAGCAGGCCGAGCATGTCGGCACGAAGATCGTCACCGATCATGTGAACACGCTCGACATGTCGAGCCGTCCGTTCCGGCTAGAAACCGATTCCGGCGAGGTCTATCTCGCCGAAGCCGTGATTATCGCGACCGGCGCGCAGGCGCGCTGGCTCGAAATTCCCTCCGAGCAGAAGTTCAAGGGCTTCGGCGTTTCGGCGTGCGCGACTTGCGACGGATTTTTCTACCGCAACAAGAACGTGGTCGTGGTCGGCGGCGGCAACACCGCGGTCGAGGAAGCGTTGTTCCTCACAAACTTCGCCTCCAAGGTCACGGTCGTTCACCGGCGCGATTCATTCCGCGCTGAACGGATTTTGCAGGATCGCCTGTTCAAACATCCGAAAATCGAAGTGATCTGGGATAGCGCGATCGACGAAAACACCGGCTCCGCCAATCCCGACAAGGTGACGGGCGTGCGGCTGAAGAACGTCAAGACCGGCGCGCCGACCGAAATCGCGGCCGACGGCGTGTTCATTGCGATCGGTCATTCGCCCGCGACCGATCTCGTTGCCGGCCAGCTCAAGATGAAGCCCTCGGGCTATATCGAAACTGCGCCGCATTCGACCGCACCATCCATCCC
>CAMBBO010000274.1 GCA_945862935.1 Pseudorhodoplanes sinuspersici
CTCCTCGCTCGGATACCGGCCGCCCGCACCACAAGCCATCCAATGGCCGGCTACGCGACCGGCATCCGCTGCGCCGGCCACACCACCCGTGGCGCAATCAACGATCATGCAATAACATTCAAACTGGATCACTTAATGCGGCAGTCCAAATACGCAAACGCAGTAACGATTGCATTCCGAAACACGTCAGCCCCCTAACGCGCCGGCGAGTGTAATTCTACCGCATCAAAAGACAATCGGAATTTGTAATAATTCCTAGAATCTCGCGAGACGTCCAAAGCGCGAGCCCGTTGGGAACATTTCGAACCCATCAAAGAGACGGTTGCTCAAATAAAACGCAACTGGATTTTGCGGTGTCGGCGGACAACGCAAATCGCTCAGCGGTCAGTCGCCGGGGCCTTCAATTTTTCGACCGCCCTTCGCGCGATGGAATTACACCCATTGCCGTCAGCATCGAGATGCGAGAAAATGGATGCTCGGACGCGCGAGGTCAGAATACCCAGATACACTCGGAGGCTCACTCATCGCCTCGAAAACGAGACGCGTTGCGGCTGACGCACCGCCGCGTCCAATCCGCTACGTACCTGATGACCGCGCCCACCGGATGATCCATCTGGAATGTTCGCTGAGAGCGCTCATCTGCGTTAGAATATGGATGCTTTCCGTCATCAAGCTAACAGAATCTATCTCCGCTTTAATTCAACCCCAGCAGCGCGTTCGAACGGGCGCACAACTGTAACGATGTCATCTTCGGCCGTGCCTTGGCTGGCTGCATTTTTGTAACATCCGACGACGGTTTTATAGATATCGCTGTCGATCCCCGCAGCTTTGGCCTCGGCCTGATAGAAGCCCAGATCCTTAAACACGTTGTTGAGGCTCGATCCGAATTGCAGTCCGCGCGGCACGATATTGTCCGGGATTTTTGTCGCGGTGGCATTGTTCTGCCCGCTTCCATTGTTGATCACTTCGAGCATTGCATCGACCGACAGCCCGGCCTTGGCCCCGACCACCATCACTTCGCACGCCGCAGCGAGGTTGGTCGCGGACAGCATATTGTTGACGAGCTTCATCACTTGCGCCTGGCCGGGTTCCGATCCGAGATAAACCGACTTGCGCGCATAGCTGGATAAGAAGGGTTGAACCGCGTCAAAAATAGCGCGGTCACCGGAAGCCATGACTGCCAAAGTCCCCGCGACTGCGCCCGCGGCACCGCCGGTCACCGGTGCGTCGAGAAATCTGACGCCGCGCTCTGAAAGCCCGGCCTCAAGCTTTTGCACGCACTCGCGTCCGGTCGTTCCGACATGAATGTAGGTTTTAAATCGCTTGCCGTTAATGGCACCGTTTGGACCGAGAAATGCGTCATAATATTGCGCGACAGTCTGGAGGCATCCGACCACGACTTCAGCCCGGTTCGCCGCGTCCTCAGGGGATGAACATAAGAACGCGCTTTTCGAAAAATGATTCATCGCGTCAGGATTGATGTCGAACACCGCCACCTTGTGCCCGGCGTCCACAAGCCGCTGCGCCATCGGTCGCCCGATTTTCCCCAATCCGATAAAGGCAATGTCTGCTTGATCTTGAGTGGCGTTCACATTCACCTCGCTAGAACTCCTTAGGCGCGTTCAATGTAACACTTTACCGATCGAGATTGCGGCTCGATATAGTGCAAATAGTGCCAAACGATCCCGATGGAGATAGGCGACGACACATCAAGGCTTGAGCTACAAACGAAAAAGCCTCGCTCGAAGCGAGGCTTTCACGTCTGCATCGAATGCGGCTCTTACTTCACCTTGATGTTTTCCGCAGATTCCTTGCCCTTGTTGGCAACGACATCATATTCGATCACAGCGCCTTCATTAAGAGTGCTCAAGCCGGCGCGTTCCACGGCCGAGATGTGGATGAAGACATCCTTCCCGCCGTCCTGCGGCGCTGCGAAGCCGTATCCCTTAGTCGGGTTGAACCATTTAACGGTACCTGTCGCCACGTCTGTATACTCCCAACTGTTGCTTCGCCCTGAACGGATGTTAGGGCAATAAACTCTATCACAATGGATGAGCGCCCGATATCACGTTGGTGCAGTCCGTACTTTAACTTGATTAACGGCGTCCGACGGCTGACCGGGGGCCACTGAGTGGTCCACTGACTGCCCCGCAATTTGGCGCGCCATATCGCCAACACCGAAGGATTGAGAGCGATCCCGGGCCGTCTGGAGCAGATTGCATCAACCGCCCCTCTCGACCGAGCTGCGTTACCCGATGAGATTGCCGATCTCGTCTATTGGCTCGCGGATGATAAAGATGCTCAATACATCACCGACGGAACAATCGTCGCGAGTGGTGGACTGGTGACGCGGTAAGATAAAATGAAAATTCTCGTTACAGGCGGCACAGGTTTTATCGCCGCGTGGGTGATCCGCAGGCTGATGACCGCCGGCCACGCGGTGCGCGTGCTGGACGTTCGGGCCGATCGTTCCGAGATTCGTCAGATTCTCGGGCCATCGGCCGCATCGGTTGAATGGCAGATCGGAGATATTCGCGATCCGAAAAGCGTTTCAGCTGCAATGCAGGGCTGCGATGGCGTCGCGCACCTTGCGGCCATCTTGACGCCCGACTGCCAAAAAAATCCAATTCTCGGAGCAGAGATCAATCTGATCGGCGCGCTGAACATTTTCGAAGCCGCGCGGCAGAATAATTTGCGCCATGTAGTGTACGCCAGTTCTGCGGGCGTTTACGGGCCGGACGATGGCAGCACCCCGCATCCCATCACACATTACGGTGCCTTCAAGCTCGCCGTCGAAGGAAGCGCGCGGGCCTATTGGGAAGATCACAAGGTGTCCAGCATCGGATTCAGGCCCTTTGTTGTGTATGGGCCGGGCCGAGAAAGCGGACTGACAGCAGGGCCGACATTCGCCTGCCGCGCGGCAGCGCGCGGCGAAAACTATACGATCCCCTACACCGGCATTTCAGACATGCTGTATGTCGACGATCTCGCGGCGGCATTCGAGGCGGCGCTGGACAAGCCTCTTGGAGGCGCCCACGTTTTCAATCTGGTCGGTGAAGTTGCCAGCACCGAGCAGGTGGTTGCGGAAATTCATCGAAATGTGCCCGGAGCCAAGATCGATGCTGCCGGGCCAAAACTGCCTTCGAGCGCAACGATCGACATGGATCCTGATGTGGAGCGCCTTCTGGGAGCGCTTCCTCGCACTCCACTGGCCGAAGGCATCAAGAAAACCATCGCCTATTATCGGCAACTTGAAACTCAGTAGCCGCAACAGCGGCCATTCTGCTCAAATTCAAGATCGCGCCGAAAATTCGGACCCCTGACTGGGCCGCACTCAGTGAGTCATACCCGTATCAGCACATGCCCACTATTCATCGCTTGGGCCGCATCGCTGCGCAAAATAGCTCACGGACAGCGAGAGATGACAAGGCTACGGCGAGCGGCAGAACGTAATAAAGAAGCCGAAACAACAGAAGGCTGGCCAATAGTTCGCTGGTGGCAAATTGCTGCAAACCAACCAGCATCGCCGCATCGAACACCCCAAGCCCGCTTGGCGAATGGCTAACGAAACCCAGCAGCGTCGAAAGAACGAAGATCACAACGAATGTGAGAAATTCGATCTGCGGTTGATCGGGCATCAAGAAGAACATCGCAAGTGAACAGAGCGTCAGGTCGGCAACACCGATCACGATCTGCAACAATGTCAGGCCGGGGCCCGGGAGGGTCAGCCTAAATCCTTTAGCCCCGACCGTTCGCGGTTTGACCGACAGCCAAACGAGATAAGCGCCGACGGCGCACAGCGCCGCAATTGCCGCACCT
>CAMBBO010000275.1 GCA_945862935.1 Pseudorhodoplanes sinuspersici
GCCGCCGGCATCCGTCGCCCCCGCCGGTGACACGAACCATGGGGGCGGGCCTCGTGCCCGTCCCCGCCCAAATTTGAGTTCCGATACCGGCTTCCGTCGCCCCCGCCGGTACCGGGCCGACAGAGGGGGTGGCTGAGTAAAGTAGCCACCCCCTCGTCATGGCCAACCTTCCCGCACACATCGACCGCAAGAATTCGGTATTATCCGGCGAACGACAGGTCGACCGCGAATCGATGCGCTTACTGATAATCGAAGACGATACCGGTGCCGCCGAATATATCGTGCGCGCCTTCCGTGAGGTTGGCCACGTCGCCGATCACGTCGCCGATGGCGAGGAGGGCCTCGCGATGGCATTGGCAGGCGATTACGATGTGCTGATCGTCGATCGGATGCTGCCGAAGCGGGACGGCCTCTCCGTCATCAAAACGCTGCGGGACAAGTTAATCGAAACACCTGTACTTATCCTGTCTGCGCTGGGTCAGGTCGATGACCGGGTCAAAGGCTTACGCGCCGGCGGCGACGATTACCTTCCAAAGCCCTATTCTTTCTCGGAATTGCTCGCTCGGGTGGAGGCTCTCGCCCGCCGCCGCGGTGGCCGGGGCGAGGAAACCGTCTACCGCGTCGCCGACCTGGAGCTCGACCGGCTTTCTCATCGCGTAACGCGCGGCGAGGGCGAAATTGTGCTTCAACCGCGGGAATTTCGCCTGCTCGAATATCTGATGAAGCATGCCGGTCAGGTTGTCACGCGGACGATGCTGCTTGAGAATGTGTGGGACTATCATTTCGATCCGCAAACCAATGTCATTGATGTTCATATCTCGCGCCTGCGATCCAAGATCGACAAGGGATTCAATCAGTCCCTGCTGCACACGGTTCGTGGCGCGGGGTACATGATCCGTGACGGCGCTCGGTAAACTATTCCGGACGACTGCGTTCAAGCTGACGCTGGTCTATCTCGTCGTCTTTGCCGTGTTCGCAATTTTCCTGCTCGGCTATTTTGCGTTCAACACGCGCCGGCTCATTACAGATCAGATCACCCAGACTGTTGACGCCGAGATCACGGGTCTTTCCGAACAATACAATCAGGGCGGTATTCGTCGGCTTGTAACGGTGGTGGAAAATCGCGCGCGGCGGCCGGGGTCCAGTCTCTATCTTGTCACGACATTCAGCGGCGAAGGGCTGGCCGGCAATGTCGGTTCGCTTCCAACTGGCCTGCTTAACGACGACGGGTGGAAGGAAACAATTTATCGCCGCCAAGACGAGAGCGATACTGTCGAGCGCCGCGCACTGGTGCGTGTTTTCCAGCTACCGAGCGGATTTCGTCTTCTGGTCGGACGCGATCTGGAGGAGCGCGAACATCTGTATGAAATCGTAGTCGCGGCCGGCAAATGGTCGTTGCTGCTGGTTATCGTGCTGGGCCTTGCGGGCGGCTTCTTTGTTGCGCGACGCGTTCTCGTTCGCGTCGATGCAATGACTGAAACAACCCGCGTCATCATGAACGGCGATTTGACCGGGAGGCTCCCGGTCGGCGGCTCGGGCGACGAACTCGATCGGCTTGCGACCCACCTCAACGAAATGCTGGCCCGGATCGAAACGCTGATGGCCGGCCTTAAGGAGGTTTCCGACAACATCGCGCACGATCTGAAGACGCCGCTGACCCGCTTGCGTAACCGTTCCGAGGAGGCGCTCCGGCTGGCAAAGAGCGAGGGCGATTACCGTGCGGCGCTTGAAGCGACGATCGAGGAATCCGCTGGCCTGATCCGCACCTTCGATGCACTTTTAATGATTGCGCGCGCGGAATCCGGGCATGCGCGCGACAACCAGACGGATTTCGATGCGGTGGAAATTGCATCAGGTGTCGCCGAGCTTTATGAGCCGGTTGCCGATGACAAGGGGATCGCGCTGGAAGCGGGCGCGGGACAGCCTCTTCCGATGCGCGGAAACCGTGAATTGATCAGTCAGGCACTTGCCAATTTTCTCGACAACGCAATCAAGTATTCCAGACAGGATGCGTCCTCGGCCAAGCCGGTTATCAAGGTGGATGCAACGCGCGATGGCGAGCAGATATTTTTCACAGTGACTGACAACGGACCGGGAATCCCAGAAGCGATGCGCGGCAAGGTCACCGAGCGCTTTGTGCGGCTTGAAGCAAGTCGCTCAGTTCCCGGATCAGGGCTTGGGCTCAGTCTCGTCGCTGCCGTCGCCCGCCTGCATGGCGGAGAATTGCGCCTCGAAGACAACAACCCCGGCCTGCGCGCCGTGCTAGTGCTGCCGCGCGGAGACGTTCAGGCCACCCAATGACCGCTGGGTTGCTATCCGATCGCTCGCTGGCGCGCAGAATAGTGTCATCGCCGTATTTGGCGCCAGATTCAGTCGCCCACAACAAGGTCGAAGGCTGGCTGTCCGCTTTCGGCGAACCTGCAATATCGGATGCGTTGCGGCATATGTTTGAAGCGTGCCCGAAAGCGCGCGCATTGGTGAATGGACTGGCCGAATATTCGCCGCATCTTTGGGATCTCTCCAGCGCCAATCCCGCCCGCCTGCTTGATGTATTGCAAAGCGAACCGGAAGCGCATTTCCGGCTGATCCTTGAACGCGCGTTCTCCGCGAACATCAACGGCGCGGACGATGCAACGCTGATGCGAGTTCTGCGCCAGATTAAGGCGGAAGCGGCGCTTCTAATCGGGGTCGCCGACATCGGGGGCGTGTGGCCAATCACGCAGGTGACTTTTGCCCTGACTGAACTCGCCGACACCACGTTTCAAGCCGCCGTGCGTCACCTCCTGAAAGATGTCGTTAAACGCGGGAAACTTCTCGCCACAGACGCTGCGCACCCAGAACTGAACTCGGGCTACATCGTGTTGGCGATGGGCAAGATGGGCGCCTTCGAACTGAATTATTCCAGCGACGCCGATCTGATTATCTTCTTCGATCCATTGTCTCAAGCTGTCGCAGGAATCGACTCGCAGTCGCTTTACATTCGCGTATCGCGCGGCCTCGTGAAGCTGCTGCAGGAGCGCACCGCCGACGGCTATGTTTTTCGTATCGATGTTCGTCTTCGCCCCGATCCTGCTTCGACGCACATTGCGATTTCGACGCCAGCGGCAATCGAGTATTACGAAACGCGCGGCCAGAACTGGGAGCGCTCGGCGATGATAAAGGCGCGTCCTTGCGCCGGTGATTTCGTTGCCGGCGAAGCATTTCTGCGCGAACTCGCGCCATTCGTGTGGCGCAAATCGATGGATTTCGCAGCACTCGCCGATATCCACGCGATGAAGCGGCAAATCCACGCCTACAAAGGGCATGGCGAGATCGCGGTCGCGGGACACAACATCAAGCTCGGTCGCGGTGGCATCCGCGAAATCGAATTCTTTGTTCAAACCCAGCAACTCATCGCGGGCGGACGGCATCCGGAACTGCGTGACCGAAGCACGCTTTTGATGCTGCAACGGCTCGCCGACGGCGGCTGGATCGCTGAGGAAACGAAGTCCGAGCTGGATATTGCATATCGGTTTCTGCGGACTGTTGAACATCGCCTGCAGATGGTTGCGGATGAGCAGACACATACGCTGCCTGATGATCCGCAGGCGCTCGAACGGCTAGCGCGCTTTCTCGGATTTCCCGACACCGATGCCTTTGGGCGGAGGCTTCTTTCGCAACTCAAGATCGTTCAGGGGCACTACGCGCGGCTGTTCGAGAACGGCTCGGATGATACGCAGCCGGTTCTCGTTTTCCCCAAGGATGAGGATCATCGCGAGACGCTG
>CAMBBO010000276.1 GCA_945862935.1 Pseudorhodoplanes sinuspersici
CGGAGCAGCTGCACGATGCCCTGCTCGAACTGAAATCGAAAAAGCCGATCGTCGTCGTGGTCGATGGCCTTGCCGCGTCCGGCGGCTATATGGCTGCGGTCGCATCCGACCACATCATCGCGCAAAGCGCTTCGCTGGTCGGCTCAATCGGCGTGCTGTTTCAGTATCCTAATTTCAGCGAGGTGCTGAAAACTATCGGCGTGAAGGTCGAGGAAATTAAATCGTCTCCGTTGAAAGCAGCGCCGAACGGCTTCGAGCCGACGTCGCCGGAAGCGCGCGCAGCAATCAATGCGATCGTCATGGATTCCTACGACTGGTTCAAAGGTCTGGTGAAGCAGGGGCGCAAGCTCGATGACGCGGCCCTGACGCAGGTTAGCGACGGCCGCGTGTTCACCGGACGTCAGGCAGTCGGACTGAAGCTGATCGACGAAATCGGAAACGAAAAAACCGCGATCGAATGGCTTGCCAAAGAAAAGGGCATCGATCCGAAAACGCCGGTTCGTGATTTCCGGCTCTCCCCCCGCTTCGGCGACCTGCCTTTCCTGCATGTTGCGGCGGTCGGGGCGCTGGATGTTCTGGGTCTGACCTCGTTTGCCCGCAGGCTTGATGAGTCCGGTTGGGTCACGTCGGTCGAGCGTCTTAATCTTGACGGTGTTCTGGCGCTGTGGCACCCTCAAGCGACCGATTGATCGCGGAAGCCTACCGCCTTGTGATTGTGCGGTGCGTGCGGCTCTGGCGGGGCCGCTGGTTTTTTTGATTGGGTTGGTGGGGCGCGATGATCAAGTCGGAACTCGTTCAGCAGATCGCGACCCAGAATCCGCATCTGTATCAGCGTGACGTCGAAAACATCGTCAACGCAATCCTCAACGAGATTACCGCTGCGCTCGCGCGCGGCGACCGGGTGGAGTTGCGCGGCTTTGGCGCATTCTCGGTGAAGCACCGCCCGGCGCGTACCGGGCGCAACCCGCGCACCGGCGCGCATGTTTCGGTCGATCAGAAATCCGTGCCGTTTTTCAAGACCGGCAAGGAAATGCGCGAGCGGCTGAACAAGGAAGACGGCGGCGGCGCCTAGTCTCACGCGCTGCGTTGGCGTCAGCTTCGAAGCATTGCCGCCCGCGAAAGCGGGCGTTTGCATTTCGGGCGCTTGCGAAATTCCAAGTGCCCTGACGCGGCAGGGCGTGGCATAATCGATTATCGTTCCAGAGGCCGCCGATGACCCGCAAACTGGTGACTTACTTCCTTCTGGTTCCGCTCGCGATCGTCATCCTGATGTTCGCTGTGGCAAACCGTGAGATCATCACGGTTTCCTTCGACCCTTTCAGCGCCACGCAGCCGGCTTTGTCGTTCACCATGCCGCTATTCGTGCTGATCTTTATCCTGACAATCCTTGGCGTGATCCTTGGCGGGTTCGCCGCATGGCTGCGCCAATCGAAGTATCGGCGCCATGTGCGGCTGCTTGAGACCGAAGTGCGTGTGCTGCGCGGCGAAAACGAGGCGCTGGCACGCCGTAACCCCGTCTCGCCACCGCTGATGCCGGAAACGACACGGCTGCCTTACCACACCAATCCTTGAGGATTCCGTGCGTATCGTCACCGCCGACGAACTGGGCCGTATCCTCGCCTATCCGGCGCTGATCGATGCGTTGGCCGAGGCATTCCGCGGCGAAATCGAAGTGCCGGTGCGCCATCACCATACAATCGGACAGCCGGGCGCAGACGCGACGCTGCTGCTGATGCCGGCTTGGAGTGGCGCCGCATCGGGCGGGCAGCGATTTCTCGGCTGCAAGATCGTCACGGTGTTTCCCGACAACGGAAAGCTAAACAAGCCCGCGGTGCAGGGGCAATATCTGCTCATGTCCGGTGACACCGGCGAGCCATTCGCAATGCTCGAAGGCCGCACGCTCACCGCATGGCGCACGGCCTGCGCGTCGGCACTCGCATCGCGTTATCTCTCGCGCAAGGATGCTTCGCATCTGATGATCTTTGGCGCGGGCGTGCTCGCACCGCATCTCGTCCGTGCCCACGCGGCTGTACGCCCGATCAAGCGCGTCACCATCTGGAATAGGACACAGGCGCATGCGGTCGAGATGGGCTTCAAGCTTGCCGAGCAGGGGTTTGTCGCGGATGTCACCGACGACCTTGAGGCGATGCGAGAGGCGGACGTTATTTCCTGCGCGACTTTGTCCACGGTGCCGCTTGTTCGCGGCGAATGGCTGAAGGCCGGAACGCACGTCGATCTCGTTGGGGGCTTCACGCCGAAAATGCGCGAGGCCGATGACGAGGCAATGCGCCGGGCGCGAGTGTTTGTCGATACGCGCGGCGGGGCGCTGAAGGAGGCAGGCGACCTGGTCGATCCGCTGGGGCGAGGTGTCATCAAAGAAAGCGACGTACAGGGCGATCTGTTCAATCTTTGTCGCGATGTATCGCCGGGGCGCGTCGAGGCGGACGAAATCACCTTGTTTAAGTCGGTCGGCACCGCGATCGAGGACCTCGCCGCCGCCATGCTGGTCTGGAAAAGCCTCTGATCCGTCCGCTTTGCGAGGCGGAGGAGAAACAGGTAGAACCCGCGCCATGTCCGTTCTGGTCAAAGTCTGCGGTCTTTCGACCCACGAAACGCTCGACGCTGCGCTTGATGCGGGCGCCGATTTCGTGGGCTTCGTCTTTTTTCCGCCGTCGCCGCGCAATCTTGCTTTTGAGGCCGCGCGCGGCCTCGGCGCACAGGTGCGCGGCCGGGCGAAGAAGGTCGCGCTGACGGTCGATGCCGACGACGCGATTTTTGAGCAGGTCGTGGAAAGCCTGAAACCCGACATGCTGCAGCTTCACGGCCACGAGACGCCCGCTCGCGTCCTCGAACTGAAAAAACGCTATGGCCTGCCGATGATGAAAGCGCTGCCGATTGAAACGCGCGCCGACCTCGCGGCCGTCGAGAAATATAAGTCTGTTGCCGACTGGCTTCTTTTCGATGCCCGCCCGCCGCGCGACGCCACCCGCCCCGGCGGCCTTGGCAAGACATTCGACTGGACGCTGCTGCGCGGCCTTGATCCTTCCTTGCGCTATATGCTGTCGGGCGGGCTCGATGCGAATAACGTCGCCGAGGCGATAAGAGTGACCCAAGCGCCCGCTGTGGACGTATCTTCGGGCGTCGAAAGCGCGCCGGGCGTGAAGGATCCAGATAAAATCCGTGCCTTCGTGCAGGCTGCGCGCGCGGTGGACGCCGCGAAGCCGAAAATTGCGAGTAACGCATGACCGTACAGCAAGCCAACACGTTCAAGTCCGGCCCCGACGAGAGCGGGCATTTCGGAATCTATGGCGGACGTTTCGTCGCCGAGACCTTGATGCCGCTCATTCTCGATCTCGAAAAGGCTTATGCCGAAGCGCGCAAGGATCCTTCCTTCCAGAAAGAGATGGACGGTTATCTCGCGAATTACGTCGGGCGTCCATCGCCGCTTTATTTCGCCGAGCGCCTGACCGCGCAGGTTGGTGGCGCGAAAATCTATTTCAAGCGCGAGGACCTCAATCACACCGGCGCGCACAAGGTGAACAACGTGCTTGGCCAGATCATGCTGGCGCGGCGCATGGGCAAGAAGCGCATCATCGCGGAAACAGGTGCTGGCATGCACGGCGTCGCGACCGCGACTTTGTGCGCGAAGTTTGGCCTCGAATGCATCGTGTTCATGGGCGCTGTCGACATCGACCGGCAGGAGCCGAATGTGATGCGCATGCGCGCGCTTGGCGCGGAAGTGCGT
>CAMBBO010000277.1 GCA_945862935.1 Pseudorhodoplanes sinuspersici
CGCCCGGAATGATGAAGGCGGCGAAAGATTCCGATGTGCATCTGGAAGCCGACATCAAGGCGACCAAGGACAACAAGAACGGCATGGCCGAAGGCGACTGGGTTCCTTATCTCGTGGTGAAATATGAACTCACCAAAGAAGGCGGCAAGCCGCAGAGCGGCGAGTTCATGCCAATGGTTGCCAATGACGGTCCGCATTATGGCGACAACGTCAAACTCGATGGCGCCGGCAAATACAAATTGACGCTCACGGTCGCGCCGCCAAGCGAAAACAAGCACGCCCATTTCGGCCGCCACACCGACAAGGAAACCGGCGTTGGCGAATGGTTCAAGACCTTCACGGTGGATTACGAATTCACCTTTGCCGGAATCGGCAAGAAGGGAACCTATTGAGTGTTGTAAGCTTGCCGCATCGCTGATCTTCGCCTGTGCCGCCATTCACGCGGCGCAGGCGGACGATCCCGTGTTTCGCCTCGAATTCGAGGATGGCAAGATCACGCCATTGCGGCTCGAAGTTCCGGCGAAGACGCGCTTCAAGATCGAACTGGTCAACAAGGGCAAGACGCCGATCGAATTTGAGAGCACGCAGCTCAAGAAGGAGAAGGTGGTGGCTCCCGGCAGCGAATCCTTCATCGTGTTCCGTACGCTCGATCCGGGCGAATACGATTTCTTCGACGACTTTCATCTCGACGCGCCGCATGCGGTGCTGGTCGCAAAATGAGCGACATGGCGCAGGCGCATCCTGCGCCATTGTGGATTGATCGCGCGCTGAAGCGGACAGGTGACTGGCTGTCCGCACACCAGCGCGCCATCCAGCGCGTGCAATGGTACGTTGTCGCGATCTATTTCGTGCTGATCGCAGTTCCCGTGCTGCTGCCGCTGCCGGACAATGCCGCACATATCTGGTCGAACCTCACGCTGTTCGCGCAATTCGTGTTCTGGGGATTGTGGTGGCCGCTCGTTCTCGCGAGCATGGTGCTGGTCGGACGCGCGTGGTGCGGCCTGCTGTGTCCCGAAGGCGCGCTCGCTGAATTTGCCAGCCGTCACGGGCGAGGGGCGCCCGCGGGCCGCTTTGTCACTTGGCGCTATTGGCCGTTTGTGGCCTTCGTGCTGCTGACGGTCTACGGCCAGATGGTCAGCGTCTATCAATATCCCGGACCCGTTCTGGTCGTGCTCGGCGGTTCGACCTTGGGTGCGATTGCGGTCGGCTGGCTTTACGGGCGCAGCAAGCGCGTCTGGTGCCGCTATCTGTGCCCGGTCAGCGGCGTGTTCGCATTGCTGACGAAGCTCGCCCCGATTCATTTTCGCGTTGACCGCGAGGCCTATGACGCTTCGCGCGAGCGTCACGATCCAATCGTTCCGGTGAATTGCGCGCCGATGGTGCCGATTTCGGTGATGGAGGGAAGTCACGGCTGCCACATGTGCGGACGCTGCAACAATTTCCGTGGCGCGATTTCGCTCGCGCGCCGCTCGCCCAATGACGAGATCGTCAACGTCGCGGGCGATGCGCCAAAGCCGGTCGAAACGCTGCTGATCGTGTTCGGTCTGATGGGGGTCGCAGCCGGCGCGTTCCACTGGAGCGCAAGCCCGTGGTTCATCGACATCAAGCAATCGCTCGCCGAATGGCTGGTGGATCGCGGATTGGTCTTTCTGCTCGATGCGCGGATGCCGTGGTGGATTTTGACCAATTATCCCGACAGGAACGACGTGCTGACCTTGCTCGATGGCACGGTGCTGCTCGGCTATATCGGCGCGACCGCGCTGATTATCGGCGTGCTTGTGACAGGTTGCCTTGCGCTCGCAACCCGCATGACAGGGTTCTGGTCGTGGCCGCGCTTTCATCATCTGGCGCAAAGCCTGATCCCGCTCGCCGGATGCGGTGTCGTGCTCGGCCTTTCGGCGCTGACCGTGACGATGCTGCGCGCCGACGGCTTCGCGCTGCCGTTCGTCGATCCTGCGCGCATCGCGCTGCTTGCAGGCGCATCGCTCTGGTCGCTGTGGCTCGCGGGACGGATCGCTGCGCGTTACGGCACAAGTTTGGCCGCGAATACGCTTGCCGTTGCGTGCATCGCCATCGCGGTCGGCATCGGCGATCTAAGCTGGGCTTTGCTGTTCTGGATCTGGTGACGCGCCTTGCGCCGGCGCTTCCGCGAGCAGCGCATCGAGCGCCCGCGCGCTGACCACGGGCGTCGCGATCTCTGCATCCAGCAGGCTCTGCCCGAACAGATAGCTGTAGAACAAAACCGCGCGCGCCTGCGCGTCCACAAGCTCCCAGCCGAGCGCGCCGAACAATCGCGTCACATGCGTCAGCCGCTCGGTATCGACCTGATGCACCAGCTTGCTCGCGCTCTCGTCGCCGCTCGCGAACGAACGGATCGCAAGTTCGATCGCAAGCCCCTTCACGTTGCCGTGCCGCGTGTAGAGGTCCGCGAGCCGCGTCAGCATCATGCGCGGCGGTTCGGGGCTCGCCATCTGTTCGCGGATCGCCTCGATCCGTCCGCTCGCCCATTGAGTGAACACGGCATCGAGCAGGGCACGCCGATCAGCGAAATGCCAGTAGAAGCTTCCCTTGGTGACGGCGAGTGCGGCCGCGAGCGGCTCCACCCGCACGGCTTCGATCCCTCCATCGGCAAGCGTTTCGAGCGCCGCGTCGATCCACGCCTGCGCGTCCAGCTTCGGTGTATGTGACTTTGTCCCCTGTGACTTGATCTTGGCTGCACCCGACCTGTGCTTACGCGCCATGTACTCCACTCAACATTGACGATAGTCAGCCCCCAACCATACGAGCCCGCATCTACCGATACGGTCGCGTATGGAGCCGCCATGAATGTTGTTGATCGGCGCGCCGTCAGAGAAGTGTTGGCGCGCGACCCGTCCCCGTCCGGGTTGTATGGGCTTGCTCAGCGCCAAAATCGTGGCGGCGCAGCCGGGCTATCGTACCGTTTGCGGCAAATTCTGGACGATGCTTCTGGAACTTCGGTGTTCTAGCCGCCGAAATTCATCAGTCGCGCGCGCTGCTCGTCGGAAAGACTTGCGTAGAAATCCCCGAACACCGGCGCGAGCGTTCCTGCCGTGTAGGTGATCGCGTCCACGCGATCGAGCGCTGCATCCAGCCGCGCCATCGGCGTTGCGGGCGGCCGGCCGGGGCAGGAGGCGCGCAGCGACAAGCCCGCCTGTTCGACGCGCCGCTTGAGATTGCTGAAGGGTTCCTTCTGCGCAGCGGTCGGCCGGATCGTGCGTTCGATATAGGCGAAGGGAAGTTTTGCAGCCGACGACGCGCTGCAGACGCCGAATGTATCGGCGGCGTCCGCAGTTCGTTCGAACTTCGCTTTCTGTTCGCGCGGCAGCGTATCGTAGAATTTCATCAGCGGTTCGCGCACGAGATAGCCTGCGACGCGGATCGCCCATAGCCGGTCGAGTAGTGTCCGCATCCGCGCGCCAGCGTCCGCATTCACCACATCGGCGCAGGCCCCTCGCACGGTTTTCAGCGCTTCGCCGATTGCGTTTTCAAGATTGGCGAGGGCGGCGCGTTGCGGCTCGTTGAGGTCCTTGGCGCCCAGCTTGTCGCGCAGCATCGCGCCGAACGGATTGGGCGCGTCCGCGACGTCGTCACGGCACAGGCGGGAGGCGCGGCTGTCGCCGACGCTGGTTGCCTCGACCGCCGCGGTGCGAACGCGCTCGCCGCCTGCGGGAACGAACATCGCATTGACGATGTCGCCAAATCCG
>CAMBBO010000278.1 GCA_945862935.1 Pseudorhodoplanes sinuspersici
TCCTCACCGCGCGCGGATTTCTGAAACGCACCGACCAGCAATTCCATTGGGACAATGCCGGGTACACGACCTTCGAGGATTTCGTCACGGTGCTTGCTGCGCGAAAGCGGAAGCTCGTAAGGCGCGAGAGGCGCGAGGCCGTTTCAAACGGCATCAGCATTCACTGGCTCACCGGAAGTGATCTCACGGAAGACGTGTGGGATGCGTTCTTCGCATTCTACATGGACACCGGATCGCGCAAATGGGGGCGTCCCTATCTCACACGCGCATTCTTTTCGATCATCGGCGAGACGATGCGTGACCGCGTGCTGCTGGTCATGGCAAAACGCGACGGCCAATGGATTGCAGGCGCAATCAATTTCATCGGGTCTGACATCCTGTACGGCCGCCATTGGGGCGCGCTAGAGGAGCACCCCTTCCTGCATTTCGAGGTCTGCTATTATCAGGCAATCGAATACGCAATCGCGCATAAGCTGAAGCGCGTCGAGGCGGGCGCACAAGGCGAGCATAAGCTCGCGCGCGGTTACCTTCCCGTCACGACCTATTCAGCGCATTACATCGCCGATCCGGGATTGCGGCACGCCATCGACGACTATCTCAAACGTGAGCGCCGCTACGTCGCCGCAGCAGGTGAAGAACTTGCGGCCCTCGCGCCTTTCCGTAAGACTGCGGCAGGAGACTGACCGATGCCCGCTTACGATCCCAACAACATTTTCGCAAAAATCATTCGTGGCGAATTGCCGTGCCATAAGGTTTACGAGGACGACAAAGCACTCGCCTTTCTCGACATCATGCCGCGCGCTCCGGGGCACACCCTCGTTCTGCCAAAAGCACCCGCACGCAATCTCTTCGATGTGTCGGCCGACGACCTCGCTCATGTTTCGAGGGTCGCGCAGAAAATTGCGAAAGCCGCGATAAGCGCGTTTGGCGCGGATGGTGTCACGGTTCAGCAATTTAACGAAAGCGCAGGCGGACAGGTGGTGTTTCACCTGCACGTCCACGTCATTCCCCGAAAGGATGGCGTGCCGATGAAGCCGCCCGCGAGCGAGAAGGAAAAACCGGAGGCGCTTGCCGCGAATGCTGCAAAGCTCGCAACGGCTTTGAAAAGCGCCTGAGCGCTACAATCCGATAAGCAGCGCGCCGCCAATCAGAACGATCTCAGCAATCACAACGCCTGCGAAGATCGAGCGCCTGATCGCAAGAAAGCCTGCAAAGCCCGCGGCCACACCCAGAAGCCGCAGCCACAGGGGAATAGTTGCTAACGATCCCGGTGCGAAGATGGTCAGCTTTGCGATGACGGCTGCGAGAATTGCGGTCGCAACCGCCCTCACCCACACAAGAATTTCGGAATCCTCGTCGATGCCGCGCGACGCCACGAGGCCAAGCCAGCGCCATATCTCGTTCGGCAGGAACCCTGCGAGAACGAGCAGCACATAAAACCAAAGATCCCCGACCAGCGCCGTCATGCTTTCCGTCTCCGAAAGCGATGCACGGCATAGGCAACCGTTCCCCCGACGATGCCGGTCCACATGATGTCGAGTTCGACCTGCGCGTAAGCGAGCGCAGGGCCAATCAGCAGACCGAGCGCGAGGGCCAGCATATCCACCAGTTCACGCGCGTTGCGCGCGCTTGAAACGAGAAATGAAACGGGCGTCAGAAACAAAAGCCCTGCCGTCAGCAGCACCGGCAGCTTCGCGGCAAGATAAAAGCCCGCGGCGCTCGCGATCAGTGCCGACGTCAGGTAGCCAGCACCAAGGCCGTTGCAGAACGGAATACGCTCCTCGCGCGGCAATTGCGGCACAAGGCGCATCGACTCCACCCACATGCTGACGGCAGTGAGATGCGTCGGCAGCATCAGCTCGGTCATCCGGGTCGTTGGCGTGCGAATGATCGGCAGCAGTGACACAACCATCGGCAACAGCCGCACGCCGCTCAAGCCCACAGCGATTGCCGCTTCGAATGGTGCGGCACCGGCCCCAAGCGCGGAAATCAGGATCACCTGAGCCGGACCGGCCCAGACAAGAACTGTCGACAGTAGCATCCAGTCAAGCCCGAAGCCGAAGTCATGCGCGAGCGCGCCAATGCCGATGTAAGTGCCGAACAGCACATAGGCGAAGACGGAGAACGCCGCAGCGCGCAATCCCGCAGCGAACGCCTGCGCGGGCGGGCGGATCGATGCCGTTTCGCTGGACATGCGGCTCCTCTCTCATGCCGCAGGTCCAAGCGCAATCGCCGTTGGCCGCTTCACACGCATGGTGGGGGCGCAAAAAGAAGAAGGCCGGCGCGAGGCCGGCCTTCTTTTCAATTTTCTGCGCGAGTTCCCGGCTCTCAGGCCTTCACCAGCGGCACCTTCGGCACCGAGCCACCCTTCGGACCGGAATCCTTAGGCCCTGAATCCTTCGGAGGCGATTTCGGCTTGCGCGGCGCGCGCGGCTTGGATGCACGCACTCGCTTCTCCGGCACCTTCTCCGGTTTAGGGGTAACCGGGCCTTCGAGATACTCGAAGCCCAGCTTCTCCCTGCCCTCATCGTCCTTGGTCAGGATGACGCGGACATGCCCGCCATTCTTCAATTTGCCGAACAGCACTTCATCCGCAAGCGGCTTCTTGATGTTCTCCTGGATCACGCGTGCCATCGGCCGCGCGCCCATCAGTTCGTCGTAGCCGTGAACAATCAGCCACTTGGCCGCGTCCTCGGCAAGCTCGATCGTGACATCGCGGTCGGCGAGCTGCGCCTCGAGTTGCAGCACGAACTTGTCGACGACCTTGGCAATCACCGCCTGCGACAGATGCGCAAAGGTGATTGTGGCATCGAGACGGTTGCGGAATTCCGGCGCAAACATCCGGTTGATCGCTTCGATGTCGTCGCCTTCCCGCTTGCTGCGGGTAAACCCATACGTGCCCTTCGCGAGATCGGCGGCACCGGCATTCGTGGTCATGATCAGGATGATATTACGGAAGTCGACCTGCTTGCCGTTGTGATCGGTCAGCTTGCCGTGATCCATGATCTGCAACAGGACGTTGAACAGGTCCGGATGCGCCTTCTCAATCTCGTCGAGCAGAAGGACGCAATGCGGATGCTGGTCGACGCCATCGGTGAGCAGACCGCCCTGATCGAAGCCGACGTAACCGGGAGGCGCGCCGATCAGCCGCGAAACGGTGTGCCGCTCCATGTATTCGGACATGTCGAAGCGGATCAGCTCGACCCCGAGCGACGGCGACAATTGCTTTGCGACCTCGGTCTTGCCGACGCCGGTCGGGCCTGAAAACAGATAGCAACCGATCGGCTTTTCCGGTTCGCGAAGTCCCGCGCGCGCGAGCTTGATCGACGCCGATAGCGCCTCGATCGCCTTGTCCTGCCCGTACACTACCGTCTTCAGCGTCCGTTCGAGATGCTGCAGAACTTCCGCGTCATCCTTTGAAACCGTTTTTGGCGGAATCCGCGCCATCGTCGAGATCGTGGTCTCGATCTCCTTGATGCCGATGGTTTTCTTGCGGCGGCTTTCCGGCAACAGCATCTGCGCCGCGCCCGACTCGTCGATCACGTCAATTGCCTTGTCCGGCAGCTTGCGGTCATGAATGTAGCGCGCGGACAATTCCACCGCTGCCTTGATCGCATCGTTGGTGTATTTGAGTTTGTGATAGTCCTCGAAATAGGGCTTCAGGCCCTTCATGATTTCGATGGCGTCCGGGATCGTCGGCTCGTTCACGTCGATCT
>CAMBBO010000279.1 GCA_945862935.1 Pseudorhodoplanes sinuspersici
CGGAGCGTTGCGTGCTCCTCGACGCAACGGAAGAACCAGACTACATCGCCGATCAGATCTGGCGCGCCGTCGAGGAGCGCCTGTCGCCCTTGACCGCGCCGGTATCTATCGATGCTCCCCATGAACGAAGTGCCTGACGACACGATTGGCGAGCCGCGCGCAACGTTGCGCCTGTTCGGTCACGAGGACGCCGAGCGCACGCTGCTCGATGCCTATCGCAGTGGACGAATGCCGCATGCCTGGCTGATCGGCGGGCCAGAGGGGATCGGGAAGGCGACGCTGGCCTACAGGATGGCGCGTTTCGTGCTGGCGCACCCGGACCCCGATGCGTCCGCTGTGCAAAAGGCACAGACACTGGATGTGCCTGCCGATCACTCCGTTGCTGGCAAGGTCGCCTCGCAATCGCATCCGGACCTTCTGGTGATGGAGCGGACGATTGGTGACACCGGCAAGCTCCGGCAGAACATCGTGATCGAGGATGTCCGCCGTAGTGTCGGATTTTTCGGTGCGACCGCAGGCGAGGGCGGATGGCGCGTGGCAATTGTCGATTCAGTCGACGAATTGAACGCTGCGGGCGAGAACGCAATTCTCAAAAGTCTGGAAGAGCCGCCCGTCCGGTCGCTTCTGTTTCTCGTCGCGCACGCTCCCGGACGCGTTCTTCCGACCATCCGGTCGCGCTGCCGCAAGCTGATCCTTCGTCCTTTGCCGGACACAGTCGTAGCTGAGGCGCTCGGTGCCATGACGGGCAAGGGCATGAACGATAACGACGTGCTGTCAGCGGCTTCGCTTGCCGAAGGCAGCATCGCGCGGGCGCTCGCTCTGCTGGACGAAGACACACTGCAGCTGCGCAAAAGCGTCGAGGCGCTGCTCGAACAACTCCCGGCGATCGATCCGCGCGCGCTGCATGTGCTGGGCGATGCGCTGGGCGGCGCGGACCAGCGGGCGTTCAGCGCATTTACCGATACGGTCAATGCATGGCTCTCGGCGCGGCTGCGTAAAGGTCCACAGGACGCACCACGGCTTGCCCGACTCGCTGAAGCCTGGGACCGCACCAATCGGGCGTCAGCCGAAGCGCAAGCGTTCAACCTTGACCGAAAACCGCTGATTTTCAGTATCTTCGGTCAACTTGCCGAAGCCGCAGCCGGTTGATAGCTAATCCATAATAGCCGGCTCACCCGGCCATCATCGTTTTTGCCAACCTCGGTCTCATGACCCCTAAGCCGTATTACATCACGACCGCGATCTCGTATCCGAACGGGCCTCCGCATATCGGGCACGCCTACGAGGTCATCGCAACGGATGCCATCGCGCGCTTCATGCGCCTCGACGGCTATGACGTCTATTTCCTTACCGGCACAGACGAGCACGGACAGAAGATCCAGCAGACCGCGACACGCGAAGGTGTAGCGCCGCGCGCCCTCGTGGATCGCAATGTCGAGCGTTTTCGCGCGATGGTCGAGCGTATGGGCTGCTCGAACGACGATTTCATCCGCACGACCGAGGAGCGTCATCACCGCTCGTCGGAAGCGATCTGGCAGCGGATGGAAAAGAACGGCGACATCTATCTCGATAAATATGCCGGCTGGTATTCGGTGCGCGACGAGGCGTATTACTCCGAAGACGAAACGCACCTGAACGAACAAAAAGTCCGTGTTGCGTCTAAGACCGGCACGCCGGTCGAGTGGGTCGAGGAAGAAAGCTATTTCTTCAAGCTCTCCGCTTACGCCGAGAAATTGCTCGATCTGTACAAGACCGTTCCTGATTTTGTGCTCCCGAAGGAACGGCTGAACGAGGTCGCAAGTTTTGTCAAAGGCGGGCTGCAGGATTTATCAGTTTCACGCACGACCTTCGACTGGGGCATCAAGGTGCCCGGCAGCGACAAGCACATCATGTATGTGTGGGTCGATGCGCTGACTAATTACATCACCGGCGTTGGCTTTCCCGACACCGACTGCGCGCAATTCAAGAAATACTGGCCCGCCGATCTGCATGTCATCGGCAAGGACATTGTGCGTTTCCACGCGGTCTATTGGCCGGCGTTCTTGATGTCTGCCGGAATTGCCGTTCCCAAGCGTATTTTCAGCCACGGCTTCCTGTTCAATCGCGGTGAGAAGATGTCGAAATCGGTCGGCAATGTGATCGATCCATTTTCACTGGCTGATAGCTATGGCGTGGATCAACTGCGTTATTTCTTCCTGCGCGAAGTGCCATTCGGGCAGGATGGCAATTACAGCCACGAAGCGATCGTCAACCGCATCAACGCCGATCTTGCCAACGATCTTGGCAATCTCGCGCAACGCTCTTTGAGCATGATTGGCAAGCAGCTTGGCGGAACGCTGCCGGAGCCAGGTGCGTTCTCGGCCAATGACCAAGCGATCCTCGACGGGGCGGACGACATGCTCAAGGACGCACGCAATGCTATGGCGACGCAACAACTGCATGTGATGCTGAACCAGATTTGGACCGTTGTCGCGGAAGCAAACCGTTATTTCGCGGGGGAGGCGCCGTGGGCGCTCGCCAAGACCGATCCCGTACGTCAGCGTACGGTGCTGTATGTCACAGCGGAAGTCATCCGGCAGGTTGCAATATTGGTGCAGCCGATCATGCCGACATCCGGCGGAAAACTTCTCGATCTGCTCGGCATTCCCGCGGATCAACGCACGTTTGCATCGCTCGGCACGCGGATCGCGCCGGGTACGCCACTGCCTGCGCCAAGCGGCGTGTTTCCCCGTTACATCGAGCCGGACGCCGCTGCCTGACCATGCTGATCGACAGCCATTGTCATCTCGATTTTCCCGATTTTGCGAACGAGCTTGAAGACGTGGTCAATCGCGCCCGTTCGGCCGGAATTGGGCGCATGGTGACGATCTCGACCCGCGTGCGAAAGCTTGAGGGATTGCTCGCCATCACCGAGCGGTTCGATGACGTGTTTTGCTCCGTCGGCACACATCCGCATCACGCGCACGAAGAACTTGATATCAGTGCCGCCGATCTTGTGGTGCATGCCCGGCACCCGAAGATCGTAGCCATCGGCGAAGCAGGTCTCGATTATCACTACGACAATTCACCACGCGACGCGCAGGAACAAGGTTTTCGCGCTCATATCGCAGCAGCGCGCGAAACGGGATTGCCGCTCGTCATTCACTCGCGCGAAGCCGACGACGATATGGCGCGCATCCTCGAAGAGGAAACGGGGAAGGGCACGTTTCCGGCGGTGCTGCATTGTTTCACCGGCGGGCGCGATCTCGCCATGCGGGCGGTCGCTCTCGGCCATTATGTGTCGTTCACCGGCATCCTGACATTCAAGAACTCCGGTGCTTTGCGCGACATCGCGGCAGCACTTCCAGCCGATCGCATTCTGGTCGAAACCGACGCGCCGTATCTTGCGCCGGCAACGCGCCGGGGAAAGCGCAACGAGCCGTCTTTCGTGGTCGAAACGGCGCGTGTGCTCGCCGAAACGCGCGGTGTCAGCGAAACGGACATCGCAAACCAGACGACGGATAATTTCTTCCGGCTGTTCTATAAAGTGCCGCGTGAAATACCGGCTGAGGTATGACGCTGACATTCACCATTCTGGGGTGCGGCTCGTCGGCCGGTGTGCCGCGGCCGGCGCTGGGCTGGGGTGCCTGCGATCCTAACAATCCGAAGAACCGCCGGCGGCGCTGCTCGTTGCTGGTGGAGCGTATCGCACCGTCCGGCGGGCGGACGCGCG
>CAMBBO010000280.1 GCA_945862935.1 Pseudorhodoplanes sinuspersici
AAGCCCGCGCTCCACGCGCCCTGCGGCGATGCGCGTCAGGAAATACGAGAACCGTCCGAAGGTCCGCCCCGACAATCCAGTGAGCACGTTGTATTCGGTGACCCAACTCCAGCCGCCGGTCGTCTCTGCAACGAAGCGTCTCGACTTGCCGTCGGAGGAGACAAAGTGACTTCCATAGCCGCCGGGCACTTTGACTCCCCGCGCCTGACGAATATCGAAGCTGGATTCGTCATGCACGAGGATGATGTGCGGGCGCGGACGGCCCGGCTGGCAGGAATCTTCCAGCGGAATGCGCAGCCGGTCGGCGGATGCAGCGGCTGAATCCATGAACCCGCCATTGACGAAGTCGTAGATCGCCGTGACGCCCGAGCGCGAGAATTTCGAGAGATAGCCGTTGTCATTGTAGGCTTGCCAGTTCGCCTCCGGCCACGCGAACGACAACCCGGTCAGCGCGGAAAGGCAGGCAAGCATGCATGCGGCCGCAGGCAGCCGCCGCATGCGGAACGGATCGAGCCGCCACAACGCAAACAGGATCGGACCACCAATCAAGACGGCACCGAGCACGTACCAGCGCAGCGACGTGAAAATCGTGAATACAAACGCAATGGTGTCGTGATCGATCAACATCACGTCGATGAAGCTCGCGGTCATCTGCACGACGCTATGCTTGAAGCGCGAAAGCAGCACGAGGATCGTCAGGAGCGCCAACGCCAGCGCGCTGGCCGGGATCGGGCGGCGGGTCAGGGCCAGTAAAGCAAAATTGAGCACTCCCCACGCGAGCACAAACGCTGCGCGCGATACCGCATCACCTTCCGACCAGAGCAAAATTGCGAACGCTGCAAGATGCGGAAGACTCAACGCCATCCACACCAGACGGGCGCGCGTAGCGAGCGTCGCTGCGAACCAGATGCGGGAGACCAGCGCCGACATTGCAATCCAATGCCGGTCGCCCGGTCAAAGCCCCTTGATCAAACCTGCGTCGATGAGAAGGCGATTGAAGCGGCGCGCCTCGGCCCCGTTGTTGCAGCGAAAGAACATCCCGCCGCAGCGTTTCATCACGGCCTTCTGCTCGGCGAAGGTCGGATCAAGCGGCAAACCTGCGGCTTCGAGCACGACCAACGGCAGGTAAGGCGCGTCGAGCGTGTCGAGCGCGGAGGAAAGATCGGCAGGCTTATAGTTCACGCCGTCGACCGCATAATAGGTCGTGTAATAGCGCGGATCGCCGACCATGATGTTGTGCGCGATGTCGGTGATCTTCTGCCCCGGCTCGAGGAATTTCGACGAGATGTAAGGCTGGTGATCGCCAAAGCGCACGATCAGGAATTGCTCGCCGGGGAAATCGCGCGCGAGGCGCTTCTTGAAATCCTGATACTCCACCGCGCTGATGGCCTGACGGCGGATATATTCGTCAATCTCGTGCGTGTTGCCCGGCGCTTTCCAGTCCGGCGTCAGATCGGGCCGGTACGGATCGTCCCACGGAAAATGGTTCGCGACCGTATAAACGAACGTGAAGACCGGGCCTTTGCCCTTCTCGCGCGCAATGATCTTCTCGGCCTGATTGTAATAGAAGGTGTCGGGTTCGACATCGCGCGCGCCCATCTCCTCCTGATCGTAAAGCTTCTGCACGCCGGTCGAGGCCTGGAAGCGGCGCGCATTCAGGAATGCGCCATAGGCCGGATAGAGGCTGAAGGTGTTGTAGCCGCAATGGCGCAACGCTTGCGGCAAGCCGCGTTCGACACGGCCGGCGGCAATGCGCGTCACATAGAACATCAGCTTGCCGAACGACTTTACCGACAACCCGGCGAGCACGTTGTATTCGGTGTACCAGGTCGGGCCGCCGGTCGACTCCACCATGAATTTGCGGATCTTGCCGTCGGACGAACGGAAATGCTCGTGATAGTCCTCCGGCACCTTGATGCCCGGCGCCGCAGTGATGTCGAAACTTGATTCATCGAGGATCATCACGATGTGCGGCAGCTTGCGTTCCGGCGCGCAGGCGGCACCCGCGGTCGATTTCAGATGCACCGCGAGTTCACGATCGGAATCGAGCCACCCGTGCGTCGATAACTGAAACGCTGCAGTTATGCCCGAACGCATGAAGCTCGAAACGTGATTGACGCCCTGAAACGGATCGCTCGGCTGTTCCGGCACGAGAATGGACAGGATCGCGATCACGGTCATGCAGCCCGCAGCACCCAAGGTGCAGACCTTGCGCCGCAGGCGGAACGGATCGCCGCGCCAGATCAGCACCAGCAGCGGCACAGCAATGACCGCGCCGATCACGATGCCGAGCCGCAATGTGGGCGAAACGGACAGCAGGAATTTGAATGTATCGGTATCGACGATCAGCAGATCGAGAAATGAGATCGTCATCCATGTGATTTCGAACTTGAAATACGAGAGCTGGATGATCGTCTCGATCATGGCGAGCGAGATCAGCGCCGCGATCGCGGGCCTGCGCAAAACCGCGAGCCAGAAGAAATTCAGCAGACCCCACGTCAACAGGTAGAGCGCGAATGCGATGGGGCCTACTTCGGTGCGCGCCATCGCGATAAGCGCGAGCGCATGCAGAGTGAGGATGATGGCGAGGCGGATACGGCGCGAACGCGGCGGAAGGCTCGCGGCGGCGCCGTCGTCGATACGAGGAAGGTAATCCGAAAACGACATGACCCTGACACACATCCGCATGCGTCAG
Source organism: Pseudorhodoplanes sinuspersici (assembly GCA_945862935.1). Taxonomy (GTDB): domain Bacteria; phylum Pseudomonadota; class Alphaproteobacteria; order Rhizobiales; family Xanthobacteraceae; genus Pseudorhodoplanes; species Pseudorhodoplanes sinuspersici_A. Next base: position 2,696 of record CAMBBO010000280.1, read on the forward strand.
GCTCAATTCGCCCTGAGAGCCACGCGACGGACAGAGGTCATCAAACTGTAATTAAATTGTCATGGCAAGCACAGCGTAGTCGCAGGTCATTGATTTATTTTACGAAACTGAACGCTGGTTAATTCAGGCGGGTTCCTGAAAAGGAAAATGGCCGGGACAGGCCCGGCCATTCGTTATTGCGGTGCGGAAAGCCAGTTTCCGCGCTTTGCCGACCGGGCCGCTTAGTTCCGCGCCTTGTCGACCAAAGCGCCCTTCTTGATCCAGGGCATCATCTCGCGGAGCTTGGCGCCGACCTGCTCGATCGGATGTTCGGCAAGCCGCGCGCGGGTCGCCTTGAACGAGGTCTGGTTGACCTTGTTCTCCAGCATCCAGTCGCGGGTGAACTTGCCGCCCTGAATGTCGGCCAGCACCTTGCGCATCTCTTTCTTGGTCTCGTCGGTGATGATGCGCGGGCCGGTGACGTACTCGCCGAACTCGGCCGTGTTGGAGATCGAATAGTTCATGTTGGCGATGCCGCCTTCGTAGATCAGGTCCACGATCAGCTTCACCTCGTGAAGGCATTCGAAATACGCCATTTCCGGCGCGTAGCCTGCTTCCACCAGCGTCTCGTAGCCGCCTTTGATGAGTTCCACGAGGCCGCCGCAGAGAACGACCTGCTCGCCGAACAGGTCGGTTTCGCATTCTTCCTTGAAGGTCGTCTCGATGATGCCGGCGCGCCCGCCGCCGATGGCGGAGGCATAGCTCAAGCCGAGATCGTGCGCGTTCCCCGACGGGTCCTGATGGATCGCGATGAGGCACGGCACGCCGCCGCCGCGCGCATATTCGGAACGCACGGTGTGGCCGGGGCCTTTCGGCGCGACCATCAGCACGTCGATGTCGGCGCGCGGATCGATCAGGTTAAAATGCACGTTCAGACCGTGCGCGAACATGATCGCGGCACCCTGCTTCATGTTGGCGTGCAGGTGGTCGCGATAGATGTCGCCCTGCAATTCGTCCGGGGTGAGCATCATCATCA
>CAMBBO010000281.1 GCA_945862935.1 Pseudorhodoplanes sinuspersici
GTTTCCCTTCGAGCCGCCATGCGCTAGGTGAGGGCACCCTGACGCTGGAATTTCAACGTGTCCCACGCTTCGACCGTTTCGCCCCTGACCGCTAGCCGTGCCCAGCATTTGCGTGGCCGCGTGCGCGTTCCGGGAGACAAATCCATGTCGCACCGTGCGCTCATTTTCGGTGCGCTGGCCGTCGGCGAGACGCGCGTGACTGGCCTCCTCGAAGGCGAGGACGTCCTGAATACCGCCAAGGCGATGCGCGCGCTCGGGGCGACCGTGACCAGCACCGGCGAAGGCGCCTGGAGCATCAAGGGCGTCGGCGTCGGCGGATTCGCCGAGCCAAAAGATGCGCTGGATTTCGGCAATTCCGGCACGGGCTGCCGCCTCGTGATGGGTGCGGTCGCCTCCTGTGCGATCGAAACCACTTTCGACGGGGATGCCTCGCTCCGCAAACGGCCGATGAAGCGGGTTCTCGATCCGCTCGAGCGCATGGGCGCCAAGGCTTTGAAGATCGGCGAGGGTGGACGCCTGCCGCTCACGATGCAGGGCGCGCGCGATCCGTTGCCGATTATTTACGAGCCGCCGGCCGCATCCGCGCAACTGAAATCGGCAGTGCTGCTCGCAGGATTGGGCGCGCCGGGCGAGACAATCGTGATCGAGAAAGAAGCAACGCGCGATCACACCGAACGGATGCTTCGTCACTTTGGCGCACAGGTGACTGTCGTTCCGCACGGCACGCATGGGCGGCACATCACACTGAAAGGCCAGCCGGAGCTTTCGCCCGCGACCGTTCAGGTCCCGGCTGACCCATCTTCGGCGGCTTTCCCGATGGTTGCCGCGCTGCTCGTTGGGCAATCCGATGTCATGCTCGAAGGCGTCATGACCAACGAATTACGCACCGGCCTGTTCACGACCTTGCGTGAAATGGGTGCCGCTATCGAAACGATCGCGACGCGCGACGAGGGCGGCGAGGAAGTAGCCGATCTTCGCATCCGTGCGTCATCGCTGAAGGGCGTCGATGTGCCCGCCGCGCGCGCGCCGACCATGATCGACGAGTATCCGATCCTTGCGGTCGCAGCATCGTTCGCGCAAGGCGAAACGCGCATGCGCGGCCTGCATGAATTGCGCGTGAAGGAATCCGACCGTCTCGCCGCGACCGCCGACATGCTGCGCGTCAACGGCATCGACGTGGAAATTTCCGGCGACGACCTGATCGTTCATGGGCGCGGCCGCGCGCAGGGCGGCGGCCTCGTCGCGACGCACATGGATCATCGCCTCGCAATGTCGGCGCTTGTCATGGGGCTTGCGAGCGAGAAGCCGGTCGGGGTCGACGACATGAGCTTCATCGCGACGAGCTTTCCCGATTTTGTCTCGATGATGCGCGGGCTTGGCGCGAACTATTCATGATTATCGCAATCGACGGGCCGGCCGCGTCCGGCAAGGGCACGATCGGCAAGCGGGTCGCCGCACATTATGGCTTTCGCCATCTGGATACCGGGCTGATCTATCGCGCGGTTGCAAAGTCCGTGCTGGAAGACGGTGCGCTCGACAATCCGGCCGATGCGATCCGTGCTGCGCAATCGCTCGATCCGTTCCGGTTTGCCGAGGATGACCTGAAGGCCGACGAGGTCGGCAAGGCCGCCTCGGTCATTTCGGTGATTCCGGAGGTGCGCTCGGCGTTGCTCGCCTTCCAGCGTGATTTCGCAAAGTCCCTTCCCGGTGCCGTGCTCGATGGACGCGACATCGGGACCGTTATTGCGCCGGAAGCCGAAGTCAAAATCTTCGTCACAGCCACCCCGCAGGAGCGGGCGCGGCGGCGGGCGCTGGAACTCAAGGGCCGGGGGCAGGCCGTCGACGAACAGGCGATCCTCGCCGATATCGTCCAGCGCGATGAGCGCGATACCAACCGGGCGGTCGCCCCCCTCAAGCAGGCCCCGGACGCGCACTTGCTGGATACGACACATTTGGATATAGACGCCGCAGTCCGGGCCGCCATCGACATTGTCGAGGCCGTCCGAGCGGGCCGAGGACGCGGTTAGACCGCCCTCGCGGTTGGAGGACCTAAGCCCCGCTTCCTGCCTCAACCGGCCGGACTGAAATCAATCGTTCCGATCGAACGGTATTCGCACCGGCCTGCCGTTTTGCGGCAGACGCCGAAGGTCCATGGGACTTTCGGCCCGTGCGTTCGGAACACCCTTAACTCAGGCTGCCGGTGACGTTTCAGGAGACTACATGGCTCAAGCTGCTACCTCGCCTTCGCGAGAAGATTTCGCCTCGATGCTCGAAGAATCTTTTGTCTCGGGCAATCTGCAGGAAGGTTCCGTCATCAAGGGAATCGTGGTCGGCATCGAAAAGGATGTTGCGATCATCGACGTCGGTCTGAAGACCGAAGGGCGGGTTGCGATCCGCGAATTCACCGGCCCCGGCCGGGGCAACGAGATCAAGGTCGGCGACGAGGTTGAGGTTTATCTGGAGCGCGTCGAGAACGCGCTCGGTGAAGCCGTCCTGTCGCGTGACAAGGCGCGCCGCGAAGAGAGCTGGGGCAAGCTCGAAGGCGCATTCAAGAACAACGAGAAGGTCTCCGGCACGATATTCAATCAGGTCAAGGGCGGCTTCACGGTCGACCTCGATGGCGCCGTGGCCTTCCTGCCGCGTTCGCAGGTCGACATCCGTCCGATCCGCGATGTCACCCCGCTGATGAATTCGCCGCAATCGTTCCAGATCCTGAAGATGGATCGCCGCCGCGGAAACATCGTGGTGTCGCGCCGTACGGTTCTCGAAGAGACGCGCGCCGAACAGCGCCAGGAGCTCGTCCAGAACCTCGAAGAAGGTCAGGTGATCGACGGCGTGGTCAAGAACATCACCGATTACGGTGCGTTCGTTGATCTCGGCGGCATCGACGGCCTGCTCCACGTCACCGACATTGCGTGGCGCCGCGTCAACCATCCGACCGAAGTGCTGAACATCGGTCAGACGGTGAAAGTGAAGATCATCAAGATCAATCACGAGACGCACCGTATCTCGCTTGGCATGAAGCAGCTGCTCGACGATCCGTGGCAGGGCATCGAGGCCAAGTACCTGATCCAGGCCAAGTTCAAGGGCCGCGTCACCAACATCACGGATTACGGCGCGTTCGTCGAACTGGAGCCGGGCATCGAAGGCCTGATCCACGTTTCCGAAATGTCGTGGACCAAAAAGAACGTGCATCCGGGCAAGATCGTTTCCACCTCGCAGGAAGTGGAAGTGCAGATCCTCGAAGTCGATCCGGTCAAGCGCCGCATCTCGCTCGGTCTCAAGCAGACCATGCGCAATCCGTGGGAAGTGTTCGTCGAGAAATATCCTCCGGGATCGATCGTCGAAGGCGAAGTCAAGAACAAGACCGAGTTCGGCCTGTTCATCGGCCTCGACGGCGACGTGGACGGCATGGTCCATCTCTCCGATCTCGACTGGAAACGTCCGGGCGAGCAGGTGATCGAGGAATACAAGAAGGGCGATATGGTGAAGGCGACCGTTCTCGACGTCGATGTCGAGAAGGAGCGCATCTCGCTTGGCATCAAGCAGCTTCAGGAAGGTGGCGAAGCCGCTGCCGCCGCAGCTGGTGGCGGCGCTGGGGAAGCCTCTGCTCCGGGCGAAATGAAGAAGGGCGACGTCGTCACCTGCGAAGTCACGGCCGTGAAGGAAAACGGCCTCGATGTGAAGATCGCAGGGTCCGATCTCG
>CAMBBO010000282.1 GCA_945862935.1 Pseudorhodoplanes sinuspersici
TGCAGATGCTGCGCCAGAAATCCGCCAAGCACCGGCCCGCTGACGGAAGCGGTCGCGAAGACGGTTGCGAAATAACCCTGATAGCGGCCGCGTTCGCGCGGTGAGACGAGATCCGCGAGAATGGTTTGCGCCAGTGAGATCAGACCACCCCCGCCGAGGCCCTGCACACCGCGCGCGATGATGAGCACGGTAATACTCGGCGCAAGCGCACAGCCTATCGAACCAACGACGAAAATGACGATGCCCGCGATCATCAGCACACGGCGGCCGTAGATGTCGGAAAGCTTGCCGTAGAGCGGAGTTACCGCCGTCGACGATAAAAGATACGCCGTGACGATCCACGACAGGTTTTCCACGTCTCCGAAGGCGCGGCCAATGGTCGGCAGCGCTGTCGCAACGATGGTCTGGTCGAGAGCGGCGAGGAACATCGCCAGCATGATGCCGACGAGGATGCTGCGGATTTCGGCGTGCGGAAGTTGCTTCTCGACAGGCGCCTTGGTCTTCGCAGGCTTCGTGGCGCCATCCGTTTTGGCGGCGGCCTTCGGGGCAGGCTTCGATGACATCGTGCACAATCCGGCAATGATCTGGCCAATGCCTATACCCCGCGCGCGCTCCGGCAAACGGCGCCGGACGCGCGGGTGTCATGCGTTGACGACGGGGAAATTACTCGACGAACACGCCGTTACGCTGCGCCTTGCTGGCGAGATTCATCGCCTCACCATAGGCTTCGTGCAGCATGACGAGGATCGACCACACCTTGAGCGGGGCCGAGGTAAGCGACCATGCTTGCGTGGCGAACGAACGATCGAAAGTGGCGGTACGGCTGGCCATGGATCCTGCTCCAAAAACGAGGTTGCGCGATCCAGGAACGTTTCCATTTTTGCTATTGTTGCCAGCGATATAGTCCCGTTTATGTTGCGATGCAATATACCCCGGCAGATTTCTTTTTCCACGCCGTTCCGGCGCTCGAATAGTGTGAAACCACAATGAAAGACGATGTGACTTCGGTGCGGGCCGACGCTCTCGCCCTCCTCAAGCGGCTTGGCGTCGGCGATTCGGCGTTCGCGGCGGAAGGCCTGCCCGCGCATTCACCGATCACCGGCGAAATCATCGCGCATCTGGCATCCACGACCCCCGCCGAGACCAGCAAAGCCCTCGGCCGTGCAGCTAATGCTTTTGTGGGCTGGCGAAGCGTTCCTGCCCCGCGCCGTGGCGAGCTCGTGCGGCTGTTTGCGGAGGAACTGCGCGCAGCGAAAAGCGATCTTGGCCGGCTTGTCACACTGGAAGCCGGGAAAATCCTCTCCGAGGGCCTTGGCGAAGTGCAGGAGATGATCGACATCTGCGATTTCGCGGTCGGGCTGTCGCGCCAGCTTCATGGACTGACGATCGCGACCGAACGGCCCGATCACCGTATGATGGAGACGTGGCATCCGCTCGGCGTTTGCGGCGTTATCTCCGCATTCAATTTCCCGGTCGCGGTGTGGTCGTGGAACGCGGCCCTTGCTCTGGTCTGCGGGAATCCTGTGGTGTGGAAGCCTTCGGAAAAAGCGTTCCTCACCGCACTGGCGACGCAAGCGATCTTCATGCGCGCCGCTTCGCGATTTGGCGAAGCGCCCGAAGGCTTGTCCGAAGTTCTGATCGGCGGGCGCAACGTTGGCGAAATGCTGGTGGACGATCCCCGCGTGGCGCTCGTCAGCGCGACTGGCTCAACCGCGATGGGACGTGCCGTCGCCCCTCGCCTCGCGCAGCGTTTCGCACGCGCGATCCTCGAACTCGGTGGCAACAATGCCGCCATCGTCTGCCCCTCCGCCGATCTCGATCTTGCGCTGCGCGGCATCGCATTTTCCGCGATGGGCACGGCGGGACAGCGCTGCACTACGCTGCGGAGACTTTTCGTTGCCGATGAAATCTACGACGATTTCGTTCCGCGACTGAAAAAGGTCTATGGCTCGGCCACCATCGGCGATCCGCGCAACGAGAATACGCTCATCGGCCCGCTGATCGACCGCGCGGCATTCGAAGGGATGCAAAAGGCGCTCGGCGAAGTCCGTGCCGCTGGTGGTAACGTCACGGGCGGCGAACGCTACGACACGCCGAATGCCGAAGCGTATTACGCGCGCCCCGCCTTGTGCGAGATGAAAACCCATGACGGCCCGGTGTTGCGCGAAACCTTTGCGCCCATCCTTTACGTCATGCGCTATTCAAAACTCACCGATGCCATCGCGATGCAGAACGCGGTCGCGGCCGGCCTCGCCTCCTCCATCTTCACGCTCGACATGCGCGAAGCGGAAATGTTTCTTTCGGCGAAAGGCTCCGATTGCGGCATCGCCAACGTCAATATCGGCCCGTCGGGGGCGGAAATCGGCGGCGCGTTCGGTGGCGAGAAAGAAACCGGCGGCGGCCGCGAAGCCGGTTCGGATTCTTGGAAGGCCTATATGCGGCGTGCCACCAACACCATCAATTACGGCACAACCTTGCCGCTGGCACAGGGCGTGAAGTTCGAGGTTTAGCGCCGCCAAAACACATACCCGCGCCAGCAATAGCCAGATGAACGCATTATGAATGAATGCGTATCCGGCACTCCCTCTGACAAAAATGTATTTCCCCGCCCCACCCTAGGCGAAGCGGATCATCTCCCTACATCGGGCGGCTGTGCCATGTGCCGGCCAAACGAGGGAGCGTCCCATGCAGGGCGGTCAGAGCATGTTCAACGAGGTCGTGACGCTTCGTCAGGCTAAGAAGCTGATCCAGTGCATGGCGCAGGAGCAGAGCTTCCTTCTGCTTTCGGCACCCGGCATGGGCAAATCCGAGATGGTCTACGAAGCAGCGCGCGAGGCAGGCCTGCCTTGCCGCTCGCTGCTCGGCACGCAGATCGCGCCGGAGGATGTCAGCGGTATCCCGCGCATCGTGGGGGAGCGGTCGGTATTTTGTCCGCCGCGCATTCTTCTTCCTGAACGCCCGGAGCCATTCTGCCTGTTCCTCGATGAGCTTCCGGCCTGCGCGCCGGATGTCCAGAAGGCATTCTATTCGCTGCTGCTGGAGCGACGCCTTGGTGAGCACGCTCTGCCAGCGGGAACGTGGGTTGTTGCTGCGGGCAACCGCATGCAGGACCGCGCGCTAGTTCGCGCGATGAGTTCCGCGCTGGTCAACCGCGTCACAATTCTCCAGTTACGCATCGACGTGGACGAGTGGCTCGCATGGGCGCGGCGCAGCGGGGTGCGAAACGAAGTTTGCAGTTTCATTACAACCGTTCCGGATGCACTCATGCGGCCCGTGCCTTCGGACCCCGTGCCATTTTCAACACCGCGCGCATGGGCATTGCTTTCACGCGCGTTCGACATCGCGGAGAAATCCGGCCTGTTGAACGATGAAACGCGCCGTGCGCTGGCTTTCGGCCGTTTGTCGCCGGAGGACGCTGCGGTGTTCTGCGCGCTCGCCGAGGAAAAGATCGGCGCGCTGCAGCCGCTCGTTAATTACATTCGCGAACCGGACCTGCTGGCGACAGGCGATTCCGCGCGCTGGTTCATCCTCGACTGCATCCGGCAATTCGTGCGTGACGGCAAAGCCGATTCCTTCAAGCCGCGCGTGATCAATCGCTTCCTGCGCAGCCTGTCGAACGAGCATCAGCTGATTGTACTGACCGACATGGTCGAGAAATGGGGAGCGCTCGGCGCCGAGCCCGCGATGCTGGAAC
>CAMBBO010000283.1 GCA_945862935.1 Pseudorhodoplanes sinuspersici
CATAAAATCTTTTGCATTGCACCAAACAAGCTTATGTTCCTCGCTATTGAGATACGAGAATCACTGAACGCATCGAAGGACTTAAGCCATGTTCGTCACTCAGATCATCCACTTGCTCCGCCGCTGGCGCCAGTACGAAGCCAATGTGCGCGAGCTGTCCCGTCTCGGCGACCGCGAGCTGGCCGATATCGGCATCAATCGCTCGGAAATCGCCCGCGTCGCTTGGGAAGGCGCCGAGTAAGCGCCTTAACGCGAACCTCCATGAACACGCCCGCCTCGTGCGGGCGTTTTCATTTGGGAGGGGTTAAGTGCCCTTGCCATCGAGCCAGTGTTCGGCCGCGATGATGTCGGGGTATTGGCCATTATCGTGAGGCCAAGGATCCACCGTCCATTTCTTGCCGGTTTTAGTCTCTGAGATCGTCGCCGTGAAATGCGGTCCGCCGCCTGTCAGAAGGCGTGAGATCGGGGTCGAGACCTTGTGGTGCTTGAGAAGCTTGAGCTGGCTCAGTACGACCATCAGCGAGGTCGTATTGGCCGTCGTGTCGATGCAGTCGAATTGTCCTTTCGTTCCGCCGACATGAAATCCGCCGCCTGCCCGCGCCTTGGCGCTGCCGGTCCCGGAGATCGGGGCAACCCGCTTCTCGTACCACGCCTCCAGATGCCCTATCTGCTTGCGCTCGGCCTGTGCCGACGCTGCCCCCGCCGCCATGAATTGGGCGAAGCGCGCGTGATCCGCCCCGCTCAAGGGTATCTCCGTGCGAAACAGGCAATTATAGCCGTGGCAAACAATGATCCGGCTCGGGCTTGGAACCGGAAGTGACCAGCCCCGCAAGGCTGCTTCGACGTCGGGATCGAGCCGATCCGCCGCCTGAACAATGCCGCACGAGAGCAGCAAAGCCGTAACGACAACTCCCGCAAACCGCCCGCGCATGTCGAACCCCTGACGCACATTCACACCGGCGGTTGACACTTATCATGACTTGGCCGACCAGAATATCCATGCAACCCATCCATGTTATCGGCGGCGGCCTCGCAGGCTCGGAGGCCTCCTGGCAAATTGCTGCCCAAGGCGTCCCCGTCATCCTGCACGAGATGCGTCCGGTGCGGATGACCGACGCGCACAAGACCGATGGGCTTGCAGAACTCGTCTGCTCCAATTCGTTCCGCTCCGACGATTGCCAGACCAACGCGGTCGGCCTGCTGCACGAGGAGATGCGCCGGCTTGGGTCGCTGATCATGCGCATGGGCGATGCGAGCCAGGTTCCAGCTGGCGGCGCGCTCGCGGTTGACCGGGACGAGTTTTCCGCTCGCGTCGGCGAAGCGCTGCGGAGCCATCCGCTAGTCACCATTGAGCGCGGAGAGATCGCGGGCTTGCCGCCGGAAGAATGGGACAGCGTGGTTGTCGCTACGGGTCCGCTTACCTCGCCTGCGCTGGCCGATGCAATAAGGTCGCTGAGCGGCGAGGACGCGCTCGCGTTTTTCGACGCCATCGCGCCGATCGTTCATCGCGAAAGCATCGATTTTTCGGTCGCGTGGTTTCAGTCGCGCTACGATAAGGCAGGCCCGGGTGGCACGGGATCCGATTACATCAACTGCCCGCTGGATCGGGAGCAATACGGTGCCTTCATCGATACCCTGCTCGCGGGCGACAAAGTTTCATTCCACGAATGGGAATCCTCGACGCCCTATTTTGACGGCTGCCTGCCGATTGAAGTCATGGCGGCGCGCGGCCGCGAAACGCTTCGTCACGGTCCGATGAAGCCGTTTGGCTTGACCAACCCGAACGATCCGCAGGTCAAGGCATACGCTGTCGTTCAGTTGCGTCAGGACAACAAGCTTGGCTCGCTGTTCAACATGGTCGGCTTCCAGACCAAACTGAAACACGGCGAGCAGGCACGGATATTCCGAACGATCCCCGGATTGCAGAACGCGGAGTTCGCCCGTCTCGGCGGCCTGCACCGGAATACATTTCTCAATTCGCCTCGCCTGCTCGATACGACGTTGCGCCTGAAGGCGATGCCGCGCCTGCGCTTTGCTGGGCAAATGACCGGATGCGAAGGCTATGTCGAGTCCGCGGCCATCGGGTTGCTCGCTGGCCGTTTCGCCGCCGCCGAGCGCAAGGGTGAAGCGTTTGCGCCTCCCCCGCCGACGACCGCGCATGGTGCAATCCTCGGTCACATTACCGGCGGCCATATCGAAACAATCGACGCCGGACCGCGATCCTTCCAGCCGATGAATGTGAATTTTGGATTGTTTCCGCCGATTGCGAAGCCTCCGCGCGAGCAGCACGGCGACGGACGTTATTCGGACAAGACGATTGCGCGCAAACGGGCGCTGACGGATCGCGCCCTCGCCGACCTGTCCGAGTGGATCGGAAACGGCGCACTTGATGCTGCGGAGTAGCCCGCGATGCGGGCAAGCGTGTAAGACATTCCCATGAACGATGCCGACACGATCCCGGCCGAGATTGCAGGCCGATGGCAAAGCCACGTGGTGCTGAAGCAAGACGTGTTTTCCACGGTCGAGCGCGGTCATTTCACAACCGATGCTGGCACGCGCGAAGCAGTGTTACGCCGTATCGACGGCGTGCCGTGGTGGACGTTTGGGATCGCGTTGCACTTTCTGAAGCGTGAAGCGAACGCGCTGGAACGCGCCGGTGAATTTGGCATCGCGCCGCTCTTGCTTTTCAGGGGCCGCCGCGTACTTGTGCGAAGCTGGATCGATGCGCTTCCGCTGCACATCGCAAAGCCACACGGCGACGCGGGTTATTTCCGTTCCGCCAAACGCGCCTTGCGGGCGCTGCATAGCGTGTCGATCACGCACAACGATCTCGCCAAGGAACAGAACTGGCTACGCACGCCGGACGGACAGGCTCGCTTGACCGATTTCCAGCTCGCGACCAGATTTTCACGTCGGCATGGCCTCTGCCGCCTCGCAGCCTACGAAGACTTACGGCACCTGCTCAAACACAAACGGCGCTATCTGCCTGCCGAATTGACCGCCACTGAAAAACGCATCCTGTCGCGCAAAAGCTGGCCGACCCGCATCTGGATGGCCACCGGAAAGCGTGTCTATTACCTCGTCACCCGCGGGCTTTTGAATTTCACCGACCGCGAAGGCGGCGGGCCGCGTCTCGTCAACGACGCACCTGTGCTGACAGCGCGGCTGAAATCGCATCCGGCGGTGCGAGACGCGACAATCGTTGCCTTTCCCGACCGGAAAACAGGGACCGGGCTTTATGCTTTTGTCGAAGCAAAAGGCACTACCGACGCCACCCTGATGGAATTTCTCAATCAAGGCCTGATCGCTGCTCCAGAACGCCTGCAGGTGGTCGATGCCCTCCCGCGTGGCGGCAACAATGAAATTCGCGGCGAAATCCTGCAGCTTGTCGCCATGAATCAGATTGATCTGATTGATCCACTGATCGCGAACGAGGCCGAGAAAGCCCTGGTGACGCGCATTGTGGCTGGCCGGCAGAATTTGCGCGACCGCTTCTCGTTCTAGTCCGCGAGAGCAGCGGTTAAATTCCGCGCCGCCCACCACAATATCCATTGTTTGCGCCATTGTGGTAGCGGACCTCGCTTCAGCGTCGCGGGTATCAGCGCCAGATGCAGGAACGCCGGCCATAATCGTTCCGGCGTTTGCCCCAGCAGCATCCGCGCCTCCAACAGCGCCGCCCGCGCTTT
>CAMBBO010000284.1 GCA_945862935.1 Pseudorhodoplanes sinuspersici
GAGGCTTAGGCGCAACGATACGATCCTGTCCTCGCGCTCAAGTTCGCGCACGGTAATCGACGCGAGAATACGCGGATCGATATTGCCGCCGGACAGGATCAATCCGACGCGCTTGCCGCGAAAGCGATCCGGATTTGCCAGAAGCGCCGCCAGTCCCGCAGCACCGGCGCCTTCCGCGACCGATTTTTGAGCAGTGACGAAAGCATTCACCGCGCGCTCCAGATGCGGCTCATCAACCAGCAGAATATCCGACACCAGCGCGCGCACGAGCGGAACCGTCGAGCCGCTTACGACTTTCACCGCGATGCCCTCTGCCAGTGTCGGCCCGCCCGCTTCCTTGCTGCCGCCGTTGATCGCATTCCACATCGATGGATAGAGCGCAGCTTCCACCCCGATAATTTCGATGCCGGGTTTAATGGCCTTCGCGGCAATAGCATTCCCGGAAATCAGTCCGCCGCCGCCGATCGGGATGACAAGGCAATCAAGCTCCGGCACGTCCTCGAGCATCTCGATAGCGACCGTCCCCTGCCCTGCGATGATACGCGCATCATCGTAAGGATGGACTTGGGTGTAGCGGTGCATGCGCACGAGTTCCTCGACGCGCTCCTGCGCTTCGCCGACGCTTTCGCCGATGAGCTGCACGTCCGCGCCGAAGGCCTTGGTCGCGGCGACTTTCACCACGGGGGTCGTTACCGGCATCACAATCGTTGCCGCGATCTTCAGTTTGGCCGCGTGACAGGCGACGGCCTGCGCGTGATTGCCCGCCGACATTGCAATCACTCCGCGCGCGCGCTCTTCCGCAGACAGCGAGGCAAGCTTGGTCAGCGCGCCACGTTCCTTGAATGAATTTGTGACCTGCAGATTCTCGTATTTGACGAACACGCTCGCACCCGTCATCGCGGAGAGGCGTGGCGCAGGCAACATCGGCGTTCGCATCACATGGCCCTTGATGACCTTGCGTGCGGCTTCGATGTCGGCAAGCGATATGGCGAGCTTTTCCATTACACGTCTCGTGGATTAGGACCTGCAAATCCAAGCAGGCCTCCGGGCCGAAGAACAAACATCACGACCAGCAGTGAAAACAGCACGAGATCGCGCGACGCGATATCGAAATAGGCCGACCACGCGGCCTCGATCAATCCGATCAGAAGACCGCCGAGCAAGGCACCTTCGATGCGCCCGATACCGCCGACGATCGCTGCAAGCAGCGCCTTCAATCCAAGCATCGTTCCCATCGAAAAGGACACATTGCCGTAGTAGACGGCGACCATCCATCCGGAGAGACCGACAGCCAGACCTGCGAGCAGGAATGTTCCGGCAAGGATGTGCTTCGGAGCAACACCAAACATCGAAGCCGCCAAGGGATCGTCCGCGAATGCTCGCCACTCGCGTCCAAATCGCGTTCGCATCATGACGTACAACAGCGCCGCCGCCGAACAAAGTGCGGCGCCAGCAATGACTAGCTGCATCGGCGTCACCGTCACGACAAAGCTGCCTGATCGCGCAACCGGGTATGGCGAGGAAAAGAATGGCGGAAGCCAGCGTTCGCGCGCGCCTTGAAACAGCCGGAGGAATTCCTGGATCGATACTGCGGCGGCGGCCGTCGCGACGAGGATAGGCTGCCCTTGCCGGTGGCGCGCATGAAGCGGCCCCACTACCACGCGACCAAGAAACCAACTCCACAGAGCGCATAGCGATGCCGCCATCAGCAAAGCGCTGAGAAGCGCCGCAATAGGATTGTCCAGGCCAAGCGTTACAATGGCACCGACCACGCCAATCGCACCATAAGCCCCAATCACGGCAATCTCGCCAAAAGCAAGATTGATCCGCCCAACCAGCCCGTAGATCAGCGAATAAGCCGTTGCGAGCAATCCATAGATCGCAGCAAGTGCGATTGCATTGATCGATTGCTGAAGTGCGTATGCGGCCCCGGCGGGGATTTGCACAACCGTCGGCGGCAGCGCCTGCGTGTCGTTTTCCGGCGCGAGCCAAAATCGCTTCAGGTAGAGAAGCCGCGCTTCGCCGAGCGGTGCCGCATCGATCATGACGGAGGCAAGATCAAGCCTATCCTTGTCGTAACGCGTTCCTGAATACTCGCATGTCACGAAATGCATGCGCGTCGCCTCGCTAGGCTCCTGCGCGGAATAGGCGAGCAGAACGCCGCGCTGTCCGGCCGGCGCGAATCGCGTCTCGCGCAATTCGGTGCCGTCAGGATGCAGAGCACCGAGCACACGGCGGCACAGATCGAGCTGACCGCTATCGACCGACGACCCGCAACTGGCCGCCAAAAGGCTCAAACCCACGGAAAATGCGAAGTAAATCGCGCGCATCCCATCATGTTACGCGACCCGGCCGGACAACCCAATCACCGACGGAATTCAGTTTGAGCCGGGGCTTTCTTCGGGCCATTCGATGCTTACAATATCGGAATGAGCAATTTCGACCCCAAGCGGATCGGCCTTTCCGTCGACGTCAAACCACACGCCTACGATCCGGTCACCCAGCCGGAATTGTTCGAGGGCGTGCTGCCAAGGCGCGTCGTTGCCTTTGTCATAGACGTGATTGTGATCCTTGCGCCGGTCGCAGGGGTCGCCATGTTTATCGTGCTGTTCGGGCTTGTGACTTTCGGGTTTGGCTGGCTTCTGTTCTGGTTCCTGTTCCCCGGCTCCATCGTGTGGTCGCTTTGCTACTACGGCTTCACCCTTGGCAGCCCAGCGTCAGCCACCATCGGCATGCGCGTTATGGACCTGGAATTGCGCACCTGGTACGGCGCACCCTGCTATTTCGTGCTTGGGGCCGTCCACGCCATCGTGTTCTGGCTCTCCATGCGCGCTTACCTCACGCCGATTGTTCTAGCGGCAGCGCTCTTCAACGAGCGGCGGCGGCTCCTTCACGATATTCTGGTCGGCACTGTGATGATCAATAACGAAAGCCGGGCTGCGGCATTGCGCGGCACGCAGGCCGGATCTTAAAGATCTGCCTTTGACGAAAGCCGCGTGACGGGGGAACATCGGCTGGAACGAGAGCGACCGTGACCCAGCATTCGCGCGATACCCCGCAATTTTACCTGACCGCCCCGTCCCCCTGCCCCTATCTGGCGGACAAGGAAGAGCGGAAGGTCTTCACACATCTTGTCGGCGAGCGCGCACCGGGACTGAACGATCTCCTGACCCATGGTGGATTCCGCCGGAGCCAATCCATCGCCTACCGGCCGGCATGCGAAGGATGCCGCGCCTGCGTTTCGGTGCGCGTGGTCGCCGAAGATTTCTACCCGACCCGCTCGATGCGCCGGATCGCTGACCGCAATACCGACATAGTCGGCGACATGCGGCAAGCGACGCCAACCTCGGAGCAGTATTCCGTGTTCCGCGGCTATCTCGATGCACGTCATCGCGATGGCGGGATGGCCGACATGACGGTACTCGACTACGCGATGATGGTTGAAGACAGCCACGTCGAAACCAAGACCATTGAATATCGCGCACGCGGCGTGGACACCGGCATCAATGGACGGGGCACCGGCCCGCTCCTCGGCGTGTCGCTGACCGATGTGCTCAGCGACGGGTTATCGATGGTGTATTCGTTTTTCGATCCCGTTGAGGAACAGCGCTCGCTCGGCACCTTCATGATCCTCGATCACATCGCGCGCGCGAA
>CAMBBO010000285.1 GCA_945862935.1 Pseudorhodoplanes sinuspersici
CGTAGCAATCGCCGTTCTTGCCGATCGGAATGTCGAAATCCATTTCCGAATAGCATTCGTAAGGTTGGCTCTTGCGCAGATCCCATGTTGCGCCGGAGCCGCGCACCATCACGCCTGACATACCCCATGCCCAAGCCTGCTCGATGGTCACGAGTCCGATATCAACATTGCGCTGCTTGAAGATGCGGTTGCCGGTCAGCAGCGTGTCGAGGTCCTCTACAACCTGCAGGAACGGATCGCAGAACGCATACATATCGTCGATCAGTTGCGGCGGCATATCCTGATGCACGCCGCCGACGCGGAAATAAGCTGCGTGCATGCGCGAGCCAGAAACGCGCTCGTAGAAAACCATTAGCTTTTCGCGCTGCTCGAAACCCCAGAGCGGCGGAGTGAGCGCGCCGACGTCCATCGCCTGCGTCGTGACGTTGAGCAAATGCGACAGGATGCGACCCACTTCACAAAACAGAACGCGAATGATCTGCGCGCGCTTCGGTACTTCGAGGCCGAGCAACTTCTCCGCCGCGAGGCAGAAGGCATGCTCCTGATTCATCGGCGCGACGTAATCGAGCCGGTCGAAATACGGTATCGCCTGCAAATAGGTTTTCTGCTCGATCAGCTTTTCCGTGCCGCGGTGAAGCAGACCGATATGCGGATCGACGCGCTCGACGATCTCGCCGTCGAGTTCGAGCACAAGACGCAGCACGCCATGCGCCGCCGGATGCTGCGGCCCGAAATTGATCGTGAAATTGCGTTGGGCTTCGGCCATCAGGAAGCCTTGCCAGCCTTCTCGTCGCCGGGAAGCACGTATTCAGAGCCTTCCCACGGCGAGAGAAAATCGAAATTGCGAAACTCCTGAGTCAGGCGCACGGGTTCGTAGACGACGCGCTTTTGTTCATCGTCGTAACGAACTTCGACAAATCCGGTCAGCGGGAAATCCTTGCGCAGCGGATGCCCCTCGAATCCATAATCGGTGAGGATGCGGCGCATGTCGGGATGACCAGTAAACAGCACGCCGTAGAGATCGTAGGTCTCGCGCTCGAACCAGTCAGCCCCCGGAAACACGCCGATGATCGACGGCACTGGAGTCGTCTCGTCGGTTTCCGCCTTCACACGAATGCGCGCGTTCTGTTTCGGGGAAAGGAAGTGATAGACAACATCGAAGCGCCGCTCGCGCGCCGGCCAGTCGACCGCGGTCACGTCGATAAAATTCCAGAATTGGCATTGCGCGTCGTCGCGCAGAAACGTCACGACCTTCACGATGTCTGCGGCGTTCGCCGTAATCGTCAATTCGCCGAACGCGATGGAATGGCCGGTCACCGCACCCTGGAGCGATGAAACAATCCGCGCGCCAATTTTTTCGAGTTGCTCGGTCATCGCATTACCGCTCGATTGTCCCGACGCGGCGGATCTTTTTCTGCAGCATCAGCACGCCGTAAAGCAGCGCTTCCGCAGTCGGCGGGCAGCCCGGCACATAGATGTCGACCGGCACGATGCGATCGCAGCCGCGCACCACCGAATACGAATAATGATAATAGCCGCCGCCATTCGCGCATGATCCCATAGAGATCACATAACGCGGCTCCGGCATCTGGTCGTAAACCTTGCGTAACGCCGGCGCCATCTTGTTGGTGAGCGTACCTGCAACGATCATCACGTCGGACTGGCGTGGCGACGCGCGCGGCGCAAAACCGAAACGCTCGACGTCGTAGCGCGGCATCGACACCTGCATCATCTCGACCGCGCAACATGCCAAACCGAATGTCATCCACATGAGCGAGCCAGTGCGCGCCCACGTAATCAGATCGTCGGTCGCGGTGATGAGGAAGCCCTTGTCGGCAAGCTCGTTGTTCAGTCCGACGTAAAATGCGTCGTCCGAGCCGACCGGCTTGCCGGTGCGCGGATCGATAATGCCTCGTGCAGCGGGTGCAACGATCATGCGTTTGCGCTCAATCCCATTCGAGCGCTCCCTTTCGCCATTCGTAGACGAAACCGATGGTGAGTACGCCGAGGAAAACCATCATCGACCAGAAACCGAACAATCCGAGTTGTCCGAATGCGACCGCCCACGGAAACAGGAATGCGACTTCGAGATCGAAGATGATGAAAAGGATCGCCACGAGATAGAAGCGCACGTCGAACTTCATGCGCGCATCGTCGAAGGCGTTGAATCCGCATTCGTAGGCCGACAGCTTTTCCGGGTCCGGGTTCTTGTAGGCAACGAGGAACGGCGAAATCAGCAACACGGCGCTGAGCGCTAGTGCCACGGCGATAAAGACCGCGAGCGGAAGATAATCCTGCAAAAGCTCGCTCAAAACCGATCCTCCAGCGCGCATTCCGACATGCGCAATCTTTGCGCAATCCCGTCCTCGACCCGTATGGTCGGTCGGACGGCGCCTGCACGGTATTAGCCCTTAGAATCGTGCGATTTGGCGACGCGGCGGGAGTGATCGAGCCTTACCGCAGCAGTTCTAAAGTGGCAAGCGTGCCGGATCGGGACATGTGACAAGTGCCATCCGTTGCAGAAAGGCAATGCAAAGGCGCCGCGTGCTGCCCGGATCAAGATCGCGCGACACGAGAATTGCTATGTTGCGCGGCCTGTTCCAAATTCACCCATGATGCGGCGGCGTATTGATCCAATCTTGGCCCTGACGATGGGGCTCTTGCTGTTGTCCGGGACGGCGATGCCGTGGCCGGATTCTCCTGCCATGGCGCAGGACGTGAAAAACCCTGGCGCTGCAGTCGAGGAATTCCTGAGCCGAGGGGCGACGGCCCTGTCGGAAGGCGCGAAAGCCCCGGACAACCGCGATAAGGTAACGCGTTCGTCTGCGGCCTCCAATCGGCGTAAAGGCCAGCGGTCGGTTGCGCAGCCCAAAGAAGCCAAAGAGCAGAAGCAACTGGAAGCCCCGCCGCGCACCGCCTATTCGGCCAGCGAAGCGGCTAGTGCGAGCATCCCCGGAATTCCGGGCGGACGCTTCTGGGGCGACTCCGAGGCGGATTTCCAGAAGGCCCTGCCGACTGTAACCGGGCCTTGGCTGGCGCTCTCCAGCGGCGGCGCGGACGGCGCATACGGCGCGGGCGTGCTGATCGGCCTGAGCCAGGCTGGCAAGCGGCCGGCGTTCTCGATGGTCAGCGGCGTGAGCACGGGCGCTTTGATGGCGCCCTTCGTGTTCGCCGGATCGAAATACGATCCGCAATTGCGCGCGGCCTACACCACCATTTTCGCGGGAGACGTGTTCGAACTTGGCCCGAAGGGCGGAGAAAGCTTCTTCGACACATGGCCGCTGCGCGACCTGATCGCAAAACAGGTCACCCCGGAATTGCTCGTTGATGTTGCCGCCGAGCACGCCAAGGGGCGCCGGCTGATTGTCGTCACCACGGATATCGACAGCGAGCGGCCGATGGTCTGGAACATGGGCGCGATCGCGTCAGCTGGTGGCGAAAACGCGCTGAAGCTATTCCGCCAGATTTTGCTCGCGGCCGGAAGCATTCCGGGCGCATTTCCGCCCGTGCTGATCGATGTGGAATCGCAAGGCAAACGGTTCAGCGAAATGCATGCCGACGGTGGGATGTGCGCGCAATTTTACGTTGCGCCTGAGGCGCTGCTGGCCAGCACCAGCAAGTACAAATTGCCCGCCGACGGGA
>CAMBBO010000286.1 GCA_945862935.1 Pseudorhodoplanes sinuspersici
CGATCGTGTTTACGCTCGCCGACGAAGGCGCGCCGGAAATCCGGCTGATTAATCGCCACCAAGAACGCGCAGACAAGGTTGCCGCCGATTGCGGAAAGCCGGTTCGCGTGGTGCCGTGGGAACAGCGCGGCGACGCGCTTGAAGGCGCCAATCTTCTCGTCAATTGCACGAGTCAGGGTATGATCGGGCAAGAGCCGCTCGATCTTCCGCTCGACCGCCTGCCGCAATCGGCTTACGTCTCCGATATAATTTTCAATCCACTGGAAACACCGCTGCTCGCTGCCGCCAAAAAGCGCGGCAACGCGACCGTCGGCGGCCTTGGCATGCTGCTGCATCAGGGACGCCCCGCATTCAAAGCGTGGTTTGGCGTCGATCCTGAGGTCACGCCGGAATTGCGCACGATCATCGAAGCGACGCTTTAAGTCGCCATCACAAAAATCAGGAAACGCTCGGGAGATTTTTCAAATGTCGAAAATGTTTTCAATGACCGGGCGCGTTGCGCTCGTCACCGGCGCATCGCGCGGCCTTGGCTTTGCGATGGCCGAAGGCCTTGCCGAGAACGGCGCGACGGTCGTGCTCAATGGCCGCGATGCCAAGACGCTTGGCGAATGCGTCAAGAAACTGACCGACAAGGGCTACAAGGCCGACTTCCTCGCCTTCGACGTGATGGATGAAAAGGCAGCGCGCAAGGGCGTGGACGACGTGATGGCCAAGCATGGCCGCTTCGATATTTTGATCGCGAATGCCGGCATGACGCTGCGCCGCCCGATCGCGGACTGGACGATGGAGGAATGGCACAAGGTTCTCAACGCCGACCTCACCTCGTGCTTCGTGATGACCCAGCAGGCGGTGAAGCACATGCGCGTCAACAAGCATGGCCGCATCATCTACACGACCTCGCTAACCGCGTTGCGCGGACGCCCCGGCATCCATGCCTATGTCGCGGCCAAGACCGGCCTCGTCGGCATGTGCCGCTCGCTTGCCGCCGAACTCGCGCCGGACGGCATCACCGTCAATGGCGTGCTGCCGGGCTATTTCAAGACGGTGCTGAACCAGGCACTCCTCGACGATCCTGCCTTCGTCGAATTCGTCAACGGACGCACGCCGATGAAGCGCTGGGGCGAACCGCGCGAACTTGCCCCGGCCGCCGTGTTCCTCGCATCCGACGCATCGAGCTTCGTCACCGGCCAGCAGATCGTGGTCGATGGCGGCATGTCGTCGATGGTGTGAGCTGAAAACTGCTCACGGAATGGAAAAGGCCGGGCAATGCCCGGCCTTTTTTGTTGCACAGTAACTTTTGCTAGAGCGCCGCGACCGCCTGCACTTCAAGCCGGAAAATTTCGTGCGAGAAGCGCGCGGCGAGGACGAGAGTGTTCGGCGGGAAATTGCCCTGCTTGAACATGCCGGGGAAATGCGCCTGCCGGTATTTGGCATAGAGCGGAATGTCCGCCGCGTCCTTCAGGAACGACGTGAAATTCACCACGTTGTCCCAGTCGGCTCCGGCCGCTTTCAAAGCGTGTTCGATGTTGAGGAACACCTGGCGGCACTGCGCCTCGAAATCGTCGCCGCCGACCGGCTTGCCGTCCTTGTCGAAGGACGCCATGCCGGCGACGTAGACGAAGCTCGTCGCCCCATCCACGCGCAGCGCGCGCGAATAGGGAGAATGCGGCTTGCCGAGTTCGGGCGGATTGAAAACCTGAACCTTCGGCATCAGGGCAGCGTGTAGGCGGTTTTGACTGTCGTGTAGAATTCAACCGCGTATTTGCCCTGCTCGCGCGGACCGTAGCTCGATCCCTTACGTCCGCCGAACGGCACATGATAATCGACGCCCGCTGTTGGCAGGTTGACCATCACCATTCCGGCTTCAGACTTGCGCTTGAAGTCGCTCGCGTATTTCAGGCTCGTGGTGCAGATGCCGGCGGACAGCCCGAACTCGGTGTCGTTCGAGATCGCCAACGCCTCGTCGTAATCCTTCGCCTTGATGACGGTGGCCACGGGGCCGAAGATTTCCTCGCGCGCGATACGCATCGCGTTCGTAACGCCAGTGAACAAAGCGGGCTGCATGTAGAAGCCGGGAGTTTCCCGATTCAACAAATCTCCACCCCAATGGAGCTTCGCGCCCTCGTCCTTTCCGATCTTCACATATTTCAGATTCTGGTCGAGTTGGCTCTGATCGACCACCGGGCCGATATGCGTGCCAGCTTTCAGTGCGTCATCGACGACAAGTGATTTCAGACGCTCGGTGACGGCATCGACGAATTTGTCGTGAATGCCCTGCGTCACGATCAGGCGCGAAGACGCCGTGCAGCGCTGGCCCGTGGAGAAGTAAGCGCCTTGCACGCAAGCCTCGACCGCGATCTTGAGGTCCGCGTCGTCAAGCACGACCATCGGATTCTTGCCACCCATTTCGAGCTGGATTTTCTTCATCGGCGTCGATGACACGGCGGTCGCCGCGAGCTTGCGGCCGGTCCCGACAGAGCCGGTGAACGAAATAGCGGAAATATCGGGATGCTCGGTCAGCACCGAACCAATCTCCGAGCCACGGCCCATCACAAGATTGAACACGCCCGCAGGCAAACCTGAACGCGCAATGATGTCGGAGAGAGCATGCGCGCAGCCCGGCACGAGATCGGCCGGCTTGAACACAACGCAGTTTCCGTAAGCGAGCGCGGGAGCGATCTTCCACGCCGGGATGGCGATCGGGAAATTCCACGGCGTGATGAGAGAAACGACGCCAACCGGCTCGCGCGTGATTTCGACATCGACGCCTGGACGGACGCTACCAACTTTTTCGCCAGTCACGCGCAGGGCTTCGCCCGCGAAGAACGCAAAAATCTGCGCGGCGCGGATCGTTTCGCCGACGCCTTCCGGCAGGGTTTTTCCTTCTTCGCGCGCGAGCAGCTTTCCGAGCTCGTCCTTGCGGGCGAGGATTTCGTCGGAAATCTTCTTTAGCGCATCGTAGCGAACCTGCGGCGTCGCGAGCGACCAAGCCGGAAATGCGGCTTTCGCCGCCTTGATCGCGGCTTCCGCGTCGGCCTTGCTAGCGCGCGCATACTCGCCGATCACGTCTTTGGTGTTGGACGGATTGACGTCAGGTGCGCCCGCGCTCGCCTTCGACCAGTCGCCGGCGATGAAATTCTGATGGATCGTCATATGTCGTTCCCGGTTTTATGAAAATGATGCGGGCAGCCGCAGGAATGGGCGCGGACTATAGTCCAGCGCCCCGGTGAAGCCAACGCGCCGCAGAAGCGTTCAAACGCCTATTCCGCGCGCTGGAAAAACGCCTTGGCGTCCTGTGTAAACGCAATGCGCGAAGGGTCTGCGAGATAGAACATGTGTCCGCCGGAATAGACCTTGAGCCGCACCCGTCCCGGCGCACCAATCGTTGGAATATGGTCAAGAATATAGCGCGACACCATGTGCGGGGTAATGAGGTCAGAGCTGCCATGGGCGACCAGCAAGCGGAATGACGGCGTCAGCGCCAGCATTTCGCGGATGTCATCGCTTACGCCCTGCCCGCCTCTGCGCCCGCCACGCCCCCAATCCCAGCTACCGCTGATTTCGCTGGCCAGCAGCGCGTAGGTGATATCGGTCTTGAAGCCGAGTTCGTTGCGCGCATAGGAGGCGAACAGGCCACCGAG
>CAMBBO010000287.1 GCA_945862935.1 Pseudorhodoplanes sinuspersici
GGCCGCCTGATTTCCCCTCGGGGCACAAGGTTCCCGTTTAATGGTTGCTGGATTTCAGCGCGCGCTCGACGGCGCGATCCGATGGAGCGCGATCGGCTTCACGCTCGCATTGCTTATCGTGGTCATGCTCGGCGTTATCACGCGCGCGCTGAACGACCCGCTGATCTGGACCGACGAGATCTCTCGTTTTCTGATGGTGTGGACGGCGGTTGCAGGCTGGCTGCTCGCGAGCCGCCGCCGCGCGCATATCCGCATCCGTTTCTTTCACGACCTTCTGCCCAATCCGGCATGGCGCGGATGGGAAATCGCTATTCAATGCAGCCTTGTCGTCTTCGGCGCGTTGCTCGCCTGGTACGGCCTCTACATCGCGATCCGCAATCACGACATGGATGCGCTCACGCTGCCGATTTCGCTGTCGTGGATGTATGCGCCGATTGTCTTGGCCGGTTTGCTCACGGCCGGGCAGGCAATGGCCGAACTGATCGAGCGCCTGACAGGCACGCGGCCATCCGCGCAGGACGAGGGTCTCGTCGAATGACCCAGTTGATGATCCAGATCGCGATCGTCTGGCTCGGCGCAATTTTGGCGGGAATTCCGCTTTTCGCTGCGATGGGCCTCGCTGCATTTGCGTTTGTCGGCCTCGGCGGCCTGTCGATGTCGATTGTGCCGCAGAAGATGGCGCAGGCGATGAATTCCTTTCCCATCGTCGCGGCGCCGTTGTTCGTGCTGATGGGAAACATTCTCGCCGCTGCGCGGATTAACGAAAAGATCATCGGCTTTGCCACTTCGATTGTCGGTTGGCTGCGCGGTGGCTACGCTCATGCGAGCATCGTCGCGTCCACTATTTTTGCGGGCATGGTCGGCTCGGCCGTGGCGGATGCCGCGGGCGTTGGAGCGATCGAGATCAAGTCGATGCGCCGCGTCGGCTATAAGCCGGAAACGGCCGCGTCGATTACAGCTGCGGCAGCGACCATAGGGCCGATCATTCCGCCAAGCCTGCCGATGGTGATTTACGGCGTGACCGCCGACGTTTCCATTGGCCGGCTTTTCATGGCGGGCCTCATTCCCGGACTGATGATGGGCGCTTCGCTCATGATCATGGTGGCATTCGTTGCGCGGCGGGAAGGGCTGCCGTCGCATCCATTTGTTGGTTTTCTCGGAATCTGGAAATCGTTTCTCGACGGCTTCTGGGCGCTTCTCGCCCCGATCATTCTTCTGGTTGGAATGTTCTCAGGAATCTTCACGCCGACCGAAGCCGCTGCGGTCGCGACCTGTTATGCGCTTTTCTTAGGCTTTGTCGTCTATCGCACGCTGACCTGGAAGATGATTCCCGAAATCATCGTGGAGTCGGCGGAGACCACTGGCATCGTGATGGTGCTGGTAATGGCGGCAGGCGCGCTCGGCTGGTGCATGTCGATCTCGCGCATTCCCCAGACCGTGACACCGTGGATCGTCAGCACGATCAGCGACCCGCTCGTTTTCCTTTTCGTCAGTAATATCATTCTTCTTGTTGTCGGATGCTTCATGGAGGCATTGGCGGCGTTGCTGATCCTCATTCCGATCATGGTGCCGGCCGCAATCAGCTTTGGCGTCGACCCCGTTCAGTTCGGTGTCATCATGGTGCTCAACCTGATCCTCGGCACGATTCATCCACCGATTGGCGTCGTATTGTTCGTCACCTCGCGCATTGCCGAAATCAGCTTCGAGAAAATGTCGCGTGCGATCCTGCCGTGGCTTGTGCCGCTGGTCATTGTGCTTGCGCTGATTACGGTCTGGCCGCCGCTTACCTTGTGGCTTCCGCATCTGCTGATCGGCCGCTGACGGCTTTCCCCGCTGCCAAATCTCCAGGAACTGCGGGCCTTTTCGCCAACTGAAACATCTATTTCACTCTGGCCTTTCTGAAACAAATGGGCCAAGATTGCCCATCGCCAGCCCGGAATGACCGATGCAGACAGCTGCGCTCGTGCGCGCGATGAAAGCCGGTTTCGAGACGTTGTCGCCGCAGCTTAAAGCTGCGGCGCGCTGGGTCATCGACAATCCCGAAGACGTTGCGCTGCTGACCGCGCGTGAACAGGCCAAGCGTGCGCGCGTGACACCGGCGACGCTGACGCGCCTCGCGCAGCATTTCGGACTTGGCGGATACGACGACGTTCGCAAGCTCCATGCCGAGGACGTGCGGCGGCATCCGCGCAGCTATCGCGGCCGCGCCGAGGAATTGCTTCACCGGCGCGACACCGAAGGCGATGCGGCGTTGGTTCAGGACATTTTCGCATCGCTGACGCATCATCTGCAGGCTCTCGCGGCTCCCAAGGCGGTCGCGCGCTTCACCGCCGCTGCGGAGCGCATCGCGGGCGCACAGCGCGTGTTCTGTTTCGGTGCGCGCTCGACGTTTTCCGTGGCGCACATCTTTCATTATCTGCGGACGTTGTTCGGCGATGCTTCGGTCATGGTTGACGGTCCGGGCGGCACCGGCATCGATGCATTGCGCGCCATCGGACCGAAGGACGTCCTGCTTGCGATCACGATGACGCCGTATGCGCGCGAGACGGCGAAGGTCGCGTGCTACGCAGCCGAACGGGGTGCTGGCGTCATCGTCATCACCGACAGCGAAGTTTCGCCGCTCGCATCGGCCGCAAGCGAAACGATCATCGTCCACACCGAGACGCCGTCGTTCTTCGACACCATGTCGCCCGCATTCGCCGCGATGGAATGTCTCGCGGCACTCGTCGCCGCGCGGCGCGGAGAGCGAACGCTGGCCGCGCTGGCCGCGAGCGAAAAACAGCTTGCAAGCTTCGATACCTACGTCCTGCCCTTGCAGAAAAAACGGATACGCTCATGACTCATATCGTTCATCGCCAAACCAGCCGCGATTATCCATCCGCTGCCGCGGGCTCGGGAATTACGATCCGCGACGAGACCGGCAAGGAATATATCGATGCTTCAGGCGGGGCTGCAGTGTCGTGCCTTGGCCATTCGCACCCGGATGTGCTCGCAGCAATGCACGAGCAACTCGACAAACTTGCTTACGCCCATACGAGCTTTTTCACGTCGCGTCCGGCCGAGGAGCTTGCCGATGACCTCATCGCGAATGCGTCCAAAGGCATCGGGCACGTTTATTTCGTCGGTTCCGGCTCGGAAGCGATTGAGGCGGCACTGAAGCTCGCGCGGCAATATTTTGTCGAGCGCGGCGAACCGCAGCGCCGTCATCTCATATCGCGTCGCCAGAGCTATCACGGCATCACCGCAGGTGCATTGTCGGTTGGCGGGCGCATGGCGCAGCGCAAGGCATTCGCGCCGCTGCTGATCGAGACGCATCATGTGTCGCCAGTGTTCGAATATCGCGAGCGCGGTGCCAACGAAACGCCGCAAGCCTACGGTGAGCGCCTCGCGCAGGAACTGGAAGCCAAGATCGCAGAACTCGGCGGCGACAACGTCATGGCGTTTGTCGCGGAAACGGTTGTTGGCGCAACGCTCGGTGCGGTGACGGCGGCGCCCGGCTATTTCAAGCGCGTGCGCGAAATCTGCGACCGTCACGGCATCCTGCTCATTCTCGACGAGGTTATGTGCGGCATGGGGCGCACTGGAACGCTTCACGCCTGCGAACAGGAAGGCATTTCCCCCGACATCATGGCGATC
>CAMBBO010000288.1 GCA_945862935.1 Pseudorhodoplanes sinuspersici
CGGCAAAGTTCACCTGCCGATAACCCGGCAGAATGTTCCTTCAGAACCTTGATGATCTGCTCTTCGGTAAATCTGCTCTTACGCATGTCCGTCTCCAGATGGAACGGACTCTACCCAAAAATGGGGGCGTTTAAGGGGAGCAGGTCAACCGCTGTCGGCTCGTTGCCCTGCTGGCTGAAATCGTATCCTCCATCGGGGCGCTTTTTGATTTCGGCAGCATCGTTTTCCATATACTGGTTGCCTTCGACACGATCGAAGACTTTGTATTGTCCTCCGTCGCCGAATAGCGCGACTGCCGTCGATGCCGGAAACTTTGCGCTTTTCGAGGTTATGCACCCGGAAAGGGTCAGGCCGAGCAACAAGGCGACGAAGCCCGCATATGACGTGCGCTGCAAATTCATTTCAGAGCTTTCAGGTATGAGTGTGATTATTCGGCTGCGCGCTGCCCATGACCGAGCCGCTGGTTGAGCTTGCGGATCAGATCTTCGGCGGCTTCGGCGATGACGGTTCCGGGCGGGAAGATTGCCTCTGCGCCCGCCTTTTTCAAGGCGTCGTAGTCCTGCGGCGGCACGACCCCGCCAATAACGATCATGATGTCCGGGCGGCCCTGCTTTTCAAGTTCGGCCTTCAATTCAGGCACGGCGGTGAGATGCGCGGCAGCAAGCGAGGAAATGCCAATGATATGAACGTCGTTTTCGACCGCCTGCCGGGCGGCTTCCGCCGACGTCGCGAAAAGCGGCCCGATATCCACGTCGAAGCCGAGATCGGCGAAGGCCGATGCGATCACCTTCTGACCCCGATCGTGTCCGTCCTGGCCGATCTTCGCGACGAGAATGCGGGGTCTGCGGCCTTCGTTGGCCTCAAATTCCGCGATCGTCTTTTGCACGCGTTCGACGGTGTCGGCCATTCCGCCGGCCTCCCGTTTGTAGACGCCCGAGATCGTCTTGATCGAGGCGACGTGGCGTCCGTACACCTTTTCCAGCGCCAATGAAATCTCGCCGACGGTTGCCTTCGACCGCGCGGCATCGATGGCGAGCGCAAGAAGGTTGCCGCCGCCGGATGCGCTATTGGTGAGGGCTTCGAGCTTTGCCGCGAGTTCCTTCGCATCGCGCTCGCTGCGTAGCCGCGCGAGCTTATCGATCTGCAGTTTGCGAACAGCCGAATTGTCGACCTTCAGCACGTCGATCGCGGCTTCCTCGCGTGGACGATACTTGTTGACGCCTATCACCGATTGTTCGCCGGAATCGATGCGCGCCTGAGTTTTGGCCGCGGCTTCTTCGATGCGAAGTTTTGGAATGTTCGCCTCGATCGCCTTGGTCATGCCGCCCATATCCTCCACTTCGCGGATATGGCCCCATGC
Organism: Pseudorhodoplanes sinuspersici; assembly: GCA_945862935.1. Lineage (GTDB taxonomy): Bacteria > Pseudomonadota > Alphaproteobacteria > Rhizobiales > Xanthobacteraceae > Pseudorhodoplanes > Pseudorhodoplanes sinuspersici_A. Next base: position 1,361 of record CAMBBO010000288.1, read on the forward strand.
CTTGGCGGCGAGTTCGTAAGTGAGGCGTTCGACATAGAACGATCCACCCCACGGGTCGATCATGCGGGTAGTGCCGCTTTCCTGCTGAAGCACAATCTGAGTGTTGCGGGCGATGCGCGCCGAGAAATCGGTCGGCAGCGCCAATGCCTCGTCGAGCGCATTAGTGTGCAGGGACTGCGTATGCCCCTGCGTCGCCGCCATTGCTTCGACCATGGTGCGCGAGACGTTGTTGAACACATCCTGCGCTGAAAGCGACCAGCCCGATGTCTGGCAATGGGTGCGCAGCGACAGCGAGCGTGCATCCTTCGGATCGAACGGCTTCATCAGCTTGGCCCAGAGCAGCCGCGCGGCGCGAAGCTTTGCAATCTCCATGAAATAATTCATGCCGATCGCCCAGAAGAAGGAGAGGCGCGGCGCGAATTTGTCGATTGGAATCCCTGCTTTCAATCCTGCGCGGACATACTCGACGCCGTCTGCGAGCGTATAGGCGAGTTCGAGGTCCTGCGTCGCGCCGGCTTCCTGCATGTGGTAGCCGGAGATCGAAATCGAATTGAACTTTGGCATGTGCGCCGACGTGTAAGAAAAAATGTCCGAGATGATGCGTAAGCTCGGCTTGGGCGGATAGATGTAGGTGTTGCGCACCATGAATTCTTTCAGGATGTCGTTCTGGATCGTTCCTGAAAGTTTCTCCGGCGGTACGCCCTGTTCCTCGGCGGCAACGATATAGAGCGCGAGCACAGGCAGCACCGCACCGTTCATCGTCATCGACACGCTCATGCGGTCGAGCGGGATGCCGGAAAACAGCGTGCGCATGTCGTAGATGGAATCGATGGCTACTCCTGCCATGCCGACATCGCCCGACACGCGCGGATGATCGGAATCGTAGCCGCGGTGTGTGGCGAGGTCGAAGGCGACCGAAAGACCTTTTTGCCCGGCGGCAAGGTTGCGCCGGTAGAAGGCGTTGGAATCTTCCGCCGTGGAGAAGCCAGCATATTGCCGGATCGTCCATGGCTGATTGACGTACATCGTCGGGTAGGGGCCGCGCAGATAGGGCGCGATGCCCGGATAGGTGTCGAGAAAGTCGAGGCCCGCGCTATCTCCGGCACCATAGATTGGCTTCACCGGGATGCCCTCCGGCGTGAGCCAAGACTCTCCGCTGGCCGGGGCGCTATCCGCGCCGGCTTCCTTGAAGCCGATCTTGCTGAAATCAGGAATCATGCGCCTGACCTCGTTGCGTTCGTCCCGAGGATAGCATGGGCTTCGCGCAGGATCGCGAGCGCATCGCACCCGGCATAGACAAATCCGCCGATGCCAGCCTCGGTGAATGGGGCGGGGTCTTTCGGCCGCCCGGCCAAATAGATGTGCTTGGTACCGGCGTCGGTGAGCGATTTTGCGGCGGTGGACGTTTCGCGCTCATAAATTTCGTCAGAGGAGCAAAGGCACGCGATCGTCGCACCAGATGCTTTGAAAGCCTCAACAAGACCTTCGCCCCCAGCTATGGGGACGCACTCAATGCCGCCTGCCTCGAAGAGGTTTTTTGCGAAGATCGTGCGCGCGGTGAAATCCGCGGCGCTGCCGAGTTCGACCAGCGCGATAGTGGGCCGCTTGCCGCTGGATGCAAGAACCGCATCCGACGCGTCGCGCAAATGTTCGAATGGTTCCGACAGGCGCATCGGGGCGAGGGGCGCAAATGTCTTTAGCGCTGGCATCGGCGGCACAGAAACTTCCGGCACGTCGAGCACGTCCATAACGCGTTCGGCGAGATTGGGGAAATCGCTTGTGCCGGTGAGGGCGTCCATGCGTTTGGCAATCGCTGCCTGGCGTTCCACGCGTACCGCAGCAACGTTTTCCTGAATCATACCACTCTCGATCGCCGAGGCCGCGCCGCCCGCAGCTTCGATCTCCTGAAACAATGCCCATGCCGAGAGACACAGCTTGTCGGTCAGTTCCTCGATCCCGCCGGAGCCAGCTGCTGGATCGGATACTTTTGCAAGGTTGGATTCTTCCTGCAGGATGAGGTGCGTATTGCGCGCGACGCGCCGTGCGAAAGCATCGGGAAGGCCGCGTGCGATGGTATGTGGAAGGATGCTGATCGCATCTGCGCCGCCAAGCCCGGCTGCGAGCGCTGCAATGGTCGTGCGCAACATGTTCACGTTTGCGTCGCGCTGCGTCATCATGCGCCAGGCAGTTTCCGCCGAGATGAAGGCGGGCCTTGGCGTCAGGCCACATGCGTCCTCCACAC
>CAMBBO010000289.1 GCA_945862935.1 Pseudorhodoplanes sinuspersici
GCATCGGCGTCGAGCACTTCCGACCACATGTAGCTGTAATAGCCGGCAGCATAGCCGCCACCGGAGAAGATATGCCCGAAATGCGTCGGGCGATGGCGCATCACAATCTCGTCCGGCATCTCGATCCGCTCAAGTTCGTCGCGCTCGAAGGCCGCGACGTCGAGCGCATCGGGCGATTTCAGCGAATGGAATTCTATGTCGATCAGCGCCGACGACACGTATTCCAGCGTCGCACAGCCCTGATCGAACGTGCGCGCCGCCAGAAGCTTCTTCAGCAATTCCTCCGGGATCGGCTCGCCGGTTTTCGAATGCAGCGCAAATTTCCTCAGCACCTCCGGCCGCTCGAACCAATGCTCGTAAAGCTGTGAGGGCAATTCCACGAAGTCGGTGAACACGCTGGTCCCGGAAATGCGCGGATAGGTCACGTCCGACAAAAGTCCGTGCAGCGCGTGCCCGAACTCGTGGAACAGCGTGCGCGCATCGTCATAGGAGAGAAGCGAAGGCTCGCCCTCGCCCGCCTTGGAGAAATTCATCACATTGATGATGATCGGGCGGATGTCACCCGCAAGCTTCTCCTGATTACGCAGCGACGTCATCCAAGCGCCGCTTTGCTTGGAGTCGCGCGCAAAATAATCGCCGAAAAACAGACCGACGAAACGGCCGTCCTTGCCGGTCACCTCCCAGGCGCGAACATCCGGGTGCCAGCCCTTCACGTCCTTACGCGCCTTGAAGGAGAGGCCGAACAGCTTTTGCGCGGTGTCGAATGACGCTTCGATGATCCTGTCGAGCTGGAAATAGGGCTTGAGCTTTTCTTCATCGAGGTCATGACGGCGCTTTCGCAGCTTCTCGGCGTAATAGCGCCAGTCCCACGGGGCGAGTTTGAAATTGGCGCCCTCCTCCGCAACCAGCTTTTGCAGGTCGTCGCGGTCGACGAGCGCGCGCGAACGCGCGAGCGGCCAGACCTTGCCAAGGAGATCGCGCACGGCGCGCGGGGTCTTCGCCATCGAATCCTCGAGGCGGAAGGCAGCGAAACTGTCATATCCAAGGAGCCGCGCCCGCTCGGCGCGCAGCGCGACGGTCTCGGCGATAATCGCCTTGTTGTCGGTTTTGCCTCCGCCGTCGCCACGCGCGACAAAGGCGCGAAACAGCTTCTCGCGAAGATCCCGGCGCTTTGAGAACTGCAGGAACGGTTCGGTGCTGGAGCGGGACAGCGTGATGACGTGCTTGCCCGGAAGCTTCCTCGCCTCGGCCGCGGCGCGTGCATCCGCCCTGACAAAATCGGGAAGCCCTGCGAGGTCGTCTTCGCCCTCCAGCACCAGCGTATAACTGCGCTCGTCAGCCAGCACGTTCTGGCTGAAGGCCGTGCCGAGCGAGGCCAGCCGTTCGCTGATCGCCTTCAGGCGGGTGCGCGAGACCGAATCGAGATGGGCACCCGACCGGCGGAAGGATGTGCGGTAACGCTCCAGCACCCGCAGCTGCTCGGACGTCAGACCGAGGCTCGACCGGCGCTCCCACAGATCCTCCACGCGCTTGAACAGCGCCTCGTGGAGGTAGATGCGGCTGTAATGGGCGGCGAGCCGCGGCGACATCTCCCGCTCGATCTCCTGCAAGGCATCGTTGGTGTGGGCGCCTGCGAGGCAGTCGAACACGTCCGACACCCGGCTCAGCGCGTCGCCGCTCCGCTCCAGCGCCTCGATGGTGTTGGCGAAGGAGGGCTTAGCCGGATCGCAGGCGATGACCTCGATCTCGGCGTCATGAGCCGCGAGAGAGCGGTCGAAGGCTGGCGTGTAATGTTCCGGCTCGATCTGCTCGAAGGGCGGCACCTCGAACGGCGTCGTCCAGCTAGCGAGAAGCGGGTTGGCCTGACCGGCCGGCGAGGTTTTGGGGGCTTGGCTGTTCATAATTCCTATATCGACGACGCAGGCGGCCACGGCAACCGCTTAACCCAGCCGAATATGGGGCAATTTGACTTCTATTGCGGCCTTGATCGCGCCGCTCCGATCGACCAGATTGCGCCCGCTTGAAGGAGTAGCGCCATGGATCAGACCAACACCCAGCCGAAATCCGGCCGCCGTATCATCTGGCTTCACGTCACCACCGTCGTGAGCGCGGCGATCCTGATCGGTGCTGAGGTATTCGGCGCGGCTTTTGCCGGCTCCTGGGCGATCGCCAACCTGTTCGGCATCGGCGTCATCGGCGCGAGAGTGCTCGACGTGATCCTGTTCGGCATCGGCCTCGTCGTGATGGCGCAGTTCATTCGCTTCGCGCAGCGCGTCGAGCCGTTCACCGCGAAGGACTGACACAGCGTCGCCGCTCGCGCGGCACGACGCGCGCTCTTAAATTGTCGTTAACGAGTCAGCGGAGTGGAAATCCTCTCCGCGATTCGATTCCATTTGCAGAAACTCTTGCACGCACCGCGAGAATGCATTAAGTGCGTGCTTGCCCAAACTCGCACGTGCCTGTGGGCGTGTGTCGGTCGGTAGGTAGCGGGACAAGAGGCCCGCCAGCCGCCTGGTGAAGGATCCAAAAACCTTCGCCAAGAAATCTGACCGGCAGCCGGAGGCGAAACCGGCAAACCCTGCTCTCAGCAGGGGACGCGCCTTGAAGCAACGACGAACCGGGCCTTTCTGGTCTCAGCCGGCCTTCCACCGCCGGCTCCGAATTCTGGACGAGGCTTGTTCATCCTTGCCGCCGGCCGTGCGGAACGGGGTTTTCCCTTCCAAGCCAAGGCAGCTCTTGAGTGAGTGACGAGTGTCACTTGGTTAGCGCGTATCCACCGGGCGCAACCATGTGAACCTCGAACCTCACGCAAACCGGGCCCCCCGTGGCCCACGCTGTAAGGGGAGAGCGCCATGACTCAGCGCATCCGTGACTTTCTTTGCTATCGCTCCGACGAGGGGCCGTGCCTTGTTGTCGACCTGGACGTCGTCCGCGACAACTACAACACCTTTTCCAAGGCGTTGCCGGATAGCCGCGTCTTCTACGCGGTGAAGGCGAACCCTGCGCCCGAGGTGCTGACGCTCCTCGCCTCGCTCGGCTCGTGCTTCGACACCGCCTCGGTCGCAGAGATCGAAATGGCATTGACCGCGGGCGCGAGCCCCGACCGGGTGTCCTATGGCAACACGATCAAGAAGGAACGTGACATCGCGCGCGCCTATGCGCTCGGCGTCCGTCTCTTTGCCGTGGACTGCAAGCCCGAAGTCGAGAAGGTCGCCCGCGCGGCGCCCGGCTCCAAGGTCTTCTGCCGCATCCTGTCGGACTGCGCAGGCGCCGAATGGCCGCTGTCGCGCAAATTCGGCTGCGAGCCCGGAATGGCCGTGGACGTGCTGGAGCATGCGCTCCGGTCCGGCCTTGAGCCTTACGGCGTCTCGTTCCATGTCGGTTCGCAGCAGCGCAACCAGCATGCCTGGGACCGTGCGCTCGCCTCGGCGGCGTCGGTATTCAAGGAATGCGGCGAGCGCGGCATGAACCTGTCGATGGTCAACCTCGGCGGCGGCTTCCCGACGAAGTACCTGAAGAACGTGCCGACGGTGAAAACCTACGGCAACGCCATCTTCAAAGCGCTTCGGAAGCACTTCGGCAACCGCATCCCGG
>CAMBBO010000290.1 GCA_945862935.1 Pseudorhodoplanes sinuspersici
GAGGCCGCCCAGTTGTTTACGCCACGCGGGAGGAACATCGAACGGGTCGCCCCCGGCACGGCCCGCATAAGAATCGTGTCGGGATAATTCTCCGTCGATTCTCCAGTGGCGTCACGTTATTTCTTCTCGACCGAGATACCTTGGCTACCAACGCTGATCTGAAAGCCATCTTTTTTCTGGCGTTCCTGCGCCAAAAAGTATCCAAGCACCGCTGCAACAACGATCAGCGCGCCGATCACGAGATAAAGCGAATTCGTCCGGTTCATGAGTGATCTCCCAATAAATACGTAATTTCGCGCATAACGAATTTCGTCGTCTAACGCGCGGTACGATTTTCCGGTTCCCACGTCGAAAGCGTAATGTTTGCGGACGGATCGAGTACACGGGTCTTTTTCACCGCGAGGCCGGATCGCTTCAGCACTTCGTCGGCCGAGAGAGCAGGGACCTGCGGGAAGACCGGCCGTCCGCCAGGCAACGTCACCGACGGTGCGTGCGAGAGATGGAACGTGTCGTAAAGCGGCAGGAATAGCCCGAAAATATCAGTGCCGCCGATCACACCGAGCGTGCCACCCGCGATTTTCAATGCCGCGCAGGCGTCTTCAATGCTCGCCCCGGACGGATTCCAGAGCCACGCATTCGCATTCTCGTTGTCGTGCTCAAGCGCTGTAATCGAACGCGTCGCAATCAGGCGCGGCTTATGTCCGGTCGGCGGATAACGCTCGTGCGAGTGGCGGCCATGCACGAGGGCGTCCGCTTGTTCGAGCGCGCCGTGAAAGAAATTCTGATCGGCCTCGAACACCAGTTCAGGCGGCATCACGCCCTGCGCGTTTGCCAGCATGCCGTCGGAGGAGACGATCGCATAACCTTCGATGCGGGGTAGAGGCATTCACCAGTCCTGCGCGTAAAGAAAAAGGCGCGCGGCTGAAAAACCGCGCGCCTGAATTCGATAACGAATAGTTCGCTTAGTTGCCTTCGATCGTGCGAACGACGCTCGCGGTCGGGCGCTGGCTGACGGTCGGCAGCGAGGACTTGTCTTCCTTGCGCACCATTTCGTCATACATCGCAATCGTCTTAACCGGATCCTTCGCCTTCAGGTGCACAATCTTGTAGCCCTTGGCCTTTAGCTCGGCGAGAAGCGCCGGCAGCGCTTCGGCGGTCGCATGCTGGAAGTCGTGCATCAGCACGATGCCCTTGCCGTGCTTTTCCAGCTTCGACATCACAGCTTTCACGATCTGCTCGCCCTTGCGCGCCTTGAAGTCGAAAGAGTCGAGATCGGTCGAGAAGCTCGCGATATTGCGTTCGCCGAGATAGGTCACGAGTTCCGGCGGATGACGCAGCGCCGGGAAACGGAAGAACGACGCGGGCGGACTATCCAGAGCCATCGCCACAGCGCTAATGCCCTTTTCGATTTCTTCCTTGGCTTGATCGACCGTCATGCCCTTCTTTGAAAGGTCCTGATGCGACCAGGTGTGGCTGCCGATGGTGTGGCCGGCCTCGGCGACCTGCTTGAGAATTTCCGGGTAATAGGTCGCGTGTTTGCCGATCGGGAAGAACGTCGCCTTGATGCAATGATCCGCCAGCGCCTTAAGCACGGCGGGCGTGTTGGTCGGCCAGGGGCCGTCATCGAAGGTCAGGACGACTTCGCCGGTGCGAAGGAAGTCATGCTGCTTGAAATGCTCGAAGCCAAAGCCCGGTCCGCCGGTGGTGTCGATTTCGACGGTGCGGGTGAGGCCAAGCGCGTTCGGATTGGCGCAGGTGCTCGCTGGGGCAGCAGAAGCGGCGGCCGGAGTGGCCGCAGCGCCCGTGGTCAGTGCCCGCGACGACGTCTGGGCCTGCGCGGCGGCAGCGGCGAGAGTGGCGGAAAGAACGAGAATACCCGTGACTGACGCACGCATTGGGAAACCCCTGTAAGCAACAATGATCAGCTTTTCGGAAAGCTCATCCAATGAGGCCCAACCGACCGCGAAGAGTCAACGGAACCTTAAGATTGCGGCGCTGTTCGACAGCGGTTGTGCCCCTCACAACACGTCATTTACGGGCCTTTTCGCCGGTTCCCGCATTAACCAAGTAGGTGTTTGGTTAGCCTTTGCGCAGACGGCTGAGCCTCGTCGCCTTGTCTGTGTTGACCGCGCCTTTCGGAACGCGCCCGGCAACAAGGTCGGCGACCTGACCAACCGTGTCGAAGGCCTGATGCTCGATTGCCTGCGGCGTGAGACCGCCGATATGCGGCGTTGCGATCATATCCGGACGCCGGCCCATTTCGACCGTCGGCATTTGATCCGGCGCGCGGCCGACATCGGTCGCAGCGCCCGCGATGGATTTGCTGTCGAGGGCAGCGATCAGCGCTGCATCATCGACGAGATTGCCGCGCGAGAGATTGATGAAATAGGCCGAGCGGCGCATGCGCGCGAACGCGCTTGCATCCATCAGGTTCTCGGTCTGCTCGGTCGCGACCACAAGGCAGACGACGAAATCGGAAGTGGCCAGGAGGTCTTCAAATGAAACCTGCTTCACGCCCGGTTCGGTGATCTTTTTAAATGGGTCGCTTGCGAGCACGGTCATGCCGAATGCGATGCAAAGCCGTGCAAGGCTCTCCGCGATCACGCCAAAGCCAATGATGCCGACGGTCGATCCCTTTAACTGCAGTCCGGGAATAGCGGGCGGCTGTGCGCCCGCATGATAACCGACCGCATGACTGGTCATGCCGCGTGCGAGATCGATCATGAAGCCGATCCCGAGTTCGGCGACAGAAGCGATAAACCCCGGCGTTGCGCGCGTGACGAGAATGCCGTTGGCGCTCGCGACGTCAACGTCGATGTTGCGAATGTCGACGGCGCAGCGCAGGAACGCCGCGCAATCCATCTGCTCGAGGGCTTCGCCAGGTCCTGCGGTCTGACGATCCGACACGACGATGTCGCATCCGCGCGACTGCGCGACGAGGGCCGCAGCATCAAGCACCTGTCCGGTGGAATTGATCCGCAAATCGCCGAGCTTGCGCAGTTCGGCAACCGCGCGCTCGCCATAATAGTTTTTCAGCATGTCAGGGCTGTGCGTCAGAAAGATAATTGCCACTAGTCGCCTCCCGGTTTTGCGCGGTTCTTTCATGCCCGGCCATGCCCGGCAAGCACTTGATTTCCGCTATGATTTTCCGCTGCGCCAGCCGGTCTGGGAACGCATGGCCGAGCCGGGCGTTGTCAGCGCGGGTGGTTGGAGGAGAAGTTCATGCCCTCGCGGATTCAGGCACATTCGAACGATCGGGGGGCATTGGTCTGGTTGAGGACACAGGTGTCGATCGCGGCAGACCATCTGGCGCAGGTGAATGCCAAGAGCGCCGCGACCTTCAACATGATTTTGATTTTCACGGTCGTGATTGCGGCGTCCCTCTGGCATCCCGACCTTCGGAGCCAGCCCGTGCAAACAAGTGCCGCGCCTCTCGCTCCCGCGCCGACCGCGGTGAAATTGATCGATGCTGCTCCGCGTGGGCCGGAATGCCGCGAGCAGACCTGGCCCTATTTCGATCGAAACTGTCTCAACTACGGAGCGCCGCAGGCCGAAACGGCCGCGCGTGCGCCAGAGGCACAAAAGAACGT
>CAMBBO010000291.1 GCA_945862935.1 Pseudorhodoplanes sinuspersici
GGCCGCACCGAGATCAGAAGCTCCGCTGCCTTGTCCAGATCGGCCTGCGCGGTCGTGTTTTCGTTCAGGCCGAGATAATGTAGCGCCGAGGGCATGATGTCGTCGGACGAATCCAGCATCATCACGCCGCAGGATTTGAATTTTGCCAGATTCTCCGGCTTGAACACCACGTCCCATGAATCGATCGGGCCGCCGAAGACTTCCTTCACTTTCTTGACGTTGTAACCAATCCCGGTCGTGCCCCACATGTAATTGACCGCGTAGGTATTCTCCGGATCGTAGGCCGCGAGCCGCGTGACAATCTCCGGCCACGCATATTGCAGGTTCGGCAGCTTCGACTTGTCGAGCTTCTGAAACACGCCGGCCTTGATCTGCCGTTCGAGAAAATAGGCTGTTGGAACAACAACGTCGTAACCGGATTTTCCGGTCAGCAATTTGGTTTCGAGAATGTCGTTAGAATCGAAGGTGTCGTATTTCACCTTGATCCCGGTTTCCTTGGTGAAATCCTCAAGCACCGCAGGGTCGATGTAATCCGACCAGTTATAGACGTTGAGAATGCGCTGTTTCTGCGCCTGCAATGGCGCTGCCGCCAGTAAGGCAAATGCCGCGACGATAGCGACGCGCCCGAAAATCCGAAACATCGTCGATCCCCTGTTACGTTTTGGTCGGCAGTCCCGCAGCCTTCCACGCGATCAGCCCTCCGGCGAGATGGCTCTCGTAAGCAAAGCCAGCCTCCTGCGCGGCAAGTGCTGCCGTGACCGAACGCTTGCCGGAGCGGCAGGCGAACACAACCTGCTTTCCTTCCGGATCGGGTATGTCGGCGGGATCGAATTGCGACAACGGCAGCTCGACCGCATCGGGATAGCTTTCCACAGCCATTTCGTTCGGCTCGCGCACGTCGACGAGCAGCATGGTTCCTTCGGTCACGCCGCGCGCGACGTCTTCAGGCGTGAGATCGTGGACAATCGGCGGGCGGGTGTTCATGAGATGCTCCTGCCGCACAGGAAGCCTTGCCGCGCCCGGTCCGTCAACCGGGCGCGGCGTTTGCTCACACCGTAACCTGGGTGCCGACTTCAACCACGCGCCCGGTCGGGATCTGGAAGTAATCGGTCGCGTCGTTCGCCGAGCGGGCAAGTCCGATAAACAGCCGGTCCTGCCAGCGCGGCATGCCGGAATGCTTCGCCGGACGCAGCGTTCGCCGCGACAGGAAGAACGACGTCGACATGATGTCGAAGGTCCATCCGAGTTTGCGCGCGATGGCGAGTGCCGCCGGCACATTCGGCGTCTCCATGAAGCCGAAGCGCAGCGTCACTCGCATGAAGGTCGGCGAGAGCGGCTCGATGTGAACCCGTTCGGCCTCCACCACGCGTGGCCGTGGATCGGTTTCGACCGTCAGGATGACGTTATGCTCGTGCAACACCTTGTAATGCTTCAGGCTGTGCATCAGCGCGGTCGGCGCGGATTGCGGATCGCTGGTGAGGAACACCGCTGTTCCCGGCACGCGCAGCGGCGGCTTTTTCTCCAGGCTCGCGACAAGACCTTCTAGCGGAATTTCGTGCTTGCGCGTCTTGTCGAACAGGATGCGGCTGCCGCGTCGCCACGTATACATCACAGCCATTACGGTCGCGCCGAGGGCCAGCGGCATCCAGCCGCCCTCGAACACCTTGAGCATGTTCGCCGAGAGGAATGTCAGGTCAATCAGGAGGAACGGCGCGATCAGAAGTGTCGTCGCAACGAGCGACCATTTCCACACCTTGCGGATGACGATGAACGCCATCAGCGCGGTTACGACCATCGTACCCGTCACCGCGATGCCGTAAGCCGAAGCGAGCGCACTCGATGAGCGAAAGAGCACGACCAGCAACAATACGCCCAGCAGCAGTAGAGTGTTGATGCGCGGCATGTAGATTTGCCCCGCCAGCGCCTCAGAGGTGTGGCGGATTTCCATACGCGGCAGGAGGCCGAGCTGGATCGCCTGATGCGTCAGTGAATAAGCCCCGGTGATCACGGCCTGGCTCGCGATCACGGTCGCGCACGTCGCGAGGACCACCATCGGGACGAGCGCCCATTCGGGATAGAGCAGGAAAAATGGATTCTCGATGGCCTTGGGATCGGCGAGCACTAGCGCGCCCTGTCCGAGATAATTGATGGTCAGCGCGGGAAGGACGACGACGAGCCACGCGAAGCGGATCGGACCGCGCCCGAAATGACCAAGGTCTGCATAGAGCGCCTCGGAGCCGGTCACGACAAGGAACACCGCGCCGAGGGTCAGAAATCCGATCAGCCCGTGCGTCAGCATGAATGACACGCCGTAAACCGGGTTGAACGCGAGCAGCACCGACGGGTTACTTGCGATATGCCAAACGCCCGCAGCCGCAAGGGCCGCGAACCAGACAAGCGTGATCGGGCCGAAGAATGCCGCAACCCGCGCAGTGCCATGCGATTGTACCGCGAACAGCACGATCAGAATAACGACCGTGATCGGAACGATGTACGGCTCGAAAGCCGGTGTCACGATCTTGAGGCCCTCGATAGCGGACAGCACCGACAAGGCGGGCGTGATGATCGCATCGCCGTAGAACAACGCGCCGCTGATGATTCCAAGCAGGATCAGGATCGTTGCGCGGCCGCCTATTGCACGCCGTGCAAGCGCCATCAGCGCGAGAGTTCCGCCCTCACCGTGATTGTCCGCGCGCAGGAGGATCAGTACGTACTTCGCGGTAACGACAATCAACAGCGCCCAGATGATGAGCGAAAGAATGCCAAGCACGATCGTTTCGCTTGCAGGATTTCCGGCGCCGACGGCGGCAAGAACGGACTCTCTAAGTGCGTAGAGCGGGCTTGTGCCGATGTCGCCGTAAACGACACCGATGCTTCCGAGCGCCAATCCCCAGAAGCCCGCTTTGGCTTGGGAATTGGCGTGCATTATCGGTTCCGCCTCGGCGGATAAACTGGTCGTAGCCATGAAATGCCCCTTTTGTGCAGTGCAAAAACGCACCGGGGCATAACGCCGTTGCCGTCGCCGTGTCCCTTAAATCGGCGTGATCGTTTGCCTCGCCAGCCATGCAGCGCAGGCTTGGCTCGCAAAATTCCGCAGTCGTAACGCGCTGATAAATATCAACTTTTCCGGCAAGGGCTCACTAAACCGTGACCTGCGTGCCGACTTCCACCACGCGTCCGGTCGGGATCTGGAAGAAGTCCGTGGCGTCGCTGGCGCTCTTGGCCATGCCGATAAACAGCCGATCCTGCCAGCGCGGCATGCCGGAATGTGCGGCGGGCTTCAGGGAGCGGCGCGACAGGAAGAACGAGGTCGACATGATGTCGAAACTCCAGCCGAGCTTGCGCGCAACCGCAAGCGCCTTCGGGATATTCGGCGATTCCATGTAGCCGAATTTCAGAGTCACCCGGCTGAAATGCGGGGTCACCGGCGTCATCGTCACGCGCTCGTCTTCGCTCGCGCGCGGCGTGTCGGTCGTGATGATCGTCAAGATAACATTGTGCTCGTGCAATATCTTGTTGTGCTTGAGGTTGTGCATCAGCGCGGTCGGCGCCGAGGCCGGGTCGCTGGTCAGGAACA
>CAMBBO010000292.1 GCA_945862935.1 Pseudorhodoplanes sinuspersici
GTTCGGTGTGAATGACCGCCGAAAAGCGGCGTTGGTTGTACGAATTTCGGTCAAACTGGTGCCCGCTTGGCCGGCGTTAACCAATGCTTGATCTAATCGCCGGAATTTGCCGACCCGTTAGGCACCGCGCTGTAAACCGGGTGGCCTGGACGCTGCGCATGGCCCTATTCCGATCCTTCGGCTATTTCTCCCTGCGCTATCTCGCGCTGCGCGCGACGACGTCCGCCGGCGCAGTGATTGCGGGGCTTGTGCAGACCTTCGTATTTGCGCGCGTCCTTACGCCGGATTTTTTCTCGATCTTCATCCTCGTCGGCACGCTCGGCCTCGCGCTCTGGCTGTTCGACCTCGGCATCGCGAAAATCCTGTTTGTGCGGATGCGCGCAACGCATCTGCAACCCGGTGGCGACCGCGAGATTGCAGCGCAGGCGTCGTCCGTTGTCTGGCTTTACGGCGCAATTGTCGTCGCCGGCGGCCTGCTCTGCTACGGAGCCATGGCCGCACGTCCGCAATTTTCGGCGCTGCAGGCGAGCGAGTTCGGTTTGTTCTTCGTGTTCTCCGCGCTCAATCTCGTCTGGTTTGTGTTGCGAAACGTCAGCATCGCGATCGACGAGTTCGTTTATTTCGAAAGCCTTGAGGCCACGCGGCGCATTGGCCATATCGCAGTGTTGCTCGCGATGCTCGCCGGCCTGCCGCTGATCGCGTTCGTTGTACTCGCCAATGCGATCTGGGCGGTGCTGATCGCGCTGAGCGTCCGGCGCCTCATAGCACGCGGCGCGCTTGCAGGTTCGTTACGCGGCATCCCGAAATGCCTGCGCATGTTCTTCGGAGACAACCGCAGCGAACTTCTGCGCAGCGGCAGTTTCGCAGCGAGCGAACTCTACATCTACAACTTCCCCTACATGATCGTCCCCTTCGTCTTCGGGCTCGGCGCACCGACCATCATTCTCGACACGACATTCAAGGTCTTCCGTGGCGCGGCACTGATCTATGGTGTCGGCTGCGACATCGCGGTACCGCGCCAAACGCGGGCCTACGCCGAAGGCGATGCTCCAACGCTAGTCCGGGTGACGCTGATGGCACTGGCCATCTCCGCCGCGCCTACCGCGATCCTGTGCCTCGCGCTCTATTTCAGCGCGGACGCAATCTTCTCTTTTCTGCTCGGCCCGGCGGCGACTATGCCGAAGAGTGCAGGCCCGCTCTTGATCGCAATGATGGCGGCGAACCTCGTACAAAACACCGCGACCTCGCTAATGATCCACACTGGATTCTTCCGCGAAATATCCCGCCTCGCGATGACGATAGCGGCCGCGATGACGCTGGCGAGCGTTTATGCCATGTGGGCAGGGCTCGACATCGTCGGCTTCCTCGCCTGCTATGCCTGTGTTTATGTCTGCGGTGCGGTGGCCTTCGTTGTGCTCGCGCTAAAAGGACCGATCCAGACCGCCCGAGCACGGCCGGCCGCAGCCTAGAAATCCTGCGCACCTGCAGTTTTCATTTTGTTGCGCCCGCGAACTCGCCTGACTATAGTCCGCCCGCGTCGGAGCGTGGCGCAGCCCGGTTAGCGCACTAGTCTGGGGGACTAGGGGTCGTGGGTTCGAATCCCGCCGCTCCGACCATTTTCCCGATCACCCGCGACGAGCGCACCAGAGATTGCGTCAAAGACCCAAGCGCCGATGATCGGATGAAGACAGACCTCTCGGGCGCACCGCAATCCGGCCTCACCCATTCTGGCGAACGTCCTGTCGTAAGTGCCATCCTGTTCGACAAGGATGGCACGCTACTCGATTTCCAGCGCACTTGGGGGCCTTCGGCGCAGCAGGTGATGCGGCACCTCGCGAATGGCGACGACGCGGCTTATGAGCGCCTCGCCGCCGTCACCGGCTTTGTCGATTCCGAACAACGATTCCTTCCCGATTCCATTTTGATCCGCGAGCCGACGCATGTTTACGGCGTGCTCTGGGCCGCAGCACTCGGACGCAACGCAAACAGTGAGCTATTCGCCGAGATCGACCGGCTGTTTCTCAAGGCGACGACCGAAAACCTCGCACCGATCGGCGATCCGAAAACATTGCTCGCTAACCTTGCCATGCGCGGTTACCGGCTCGGCATGATCACCAACGATGCCGAAATTCCGGCTCGCGCCCATTCGCGCAAGCTCGGGATCGAGCAGCATCTCGAATTCATCGCAGGATACAATTCAGGCTACGGAGCAAAGCCCGCGCCGGAGCCGGTACTCGCCTTCGCAAGGCACGTCGGTGTCAAACCTTCGGAAGTCGCCGTCATCGGAGACACGGTTCATGACCTCGCCGCAGCGCGCGCGGCCGGAGCAATCGCGATCGGCGTCCTCACCGGACCTGCGGTAGCGGCAAGCCTAGCCCCACATGCCGACGCCCTTTTCCCGTCGGCAACCGAGTTTGCCGCCTGGCTCGATAAGCGCTGACCGAGGGCGTTTTTAAGGTTCGGCAAAGAATCGTGTTGCTAGAATGCCAAGCCTGATAAATTTAATCGGGCTAGCGCAACCCTCACAACCCAGCAAAACATGAAACGCCTGTGGCACGCGACCTTGAGTTCGATTGCCGGTCTCGCATTCGCGGCGCGGCACGAAGTGCCATTTCGCCAAGAACTTTGCGTACTCGCGTTGGCCATTCCTTGTAGCTTTGTAATCGGGACCGATTTCTCAAGCCGAGCAATCTTAATCGCGTCCATCTTGCTGGTGATGCTTACCGAAGTTCTGAACACCGCGTTTGAAGTATTGTCGGATCACGTGACGCCGGAACGCAGTCCGGCGATCAAGGCGGTGAAGGATCTGGGCTCCGCTGCCGTGATGATCGCGATTGCGATCGCAGGGTTGCTTTGGCTCGCCGCCGCTGTCCAGTGGCTCGGCCGATAACGTCAGCCCGGCTTCATCGCCTCATCAAGCAACCGGCGGCATTCGCCAAGCTCGAAGAGCGTCACCTGCAGCCGTCGAAAATCGTCTCGCCCCATTTCCTGACGCACGGGAGCACTGGCGGCACGCTGCGCAGGCGTGGATGACGGTGCGGACGATTCAATCTCTGAATTTTCGTCGTTGAATGAATTCTCGTCCGGGAGGTCGTCATCGTCGATGGGCGCGGGTTGTGCTGCGCCTGCTTGCCAAACCGTCTGCACGAATTTGATGCCCTGATCGCGAAGGATGCGTTGCACCCCGCGGATGGTGTAGCCCTCGCCATAAAGCAGATGGTGGATGCCGCGCAGAAGATCGACGTCGTCGGGACGATAATACCGCCGCCCGCCGGCACGCTTCATCGGCTTGATCTGGGCAAAGCGGCTTTCCCAGAAGCGCAGCACATGTTGAGGGACGTTGAGGTCCTCGGCGACCTCGCTGATCGTTCTGAATGCGTCCGGCGCCTTGTCCAAGGTCAAAGCTGTCCGTTTCTCATTCGCCCGCGAGCTTCATCTCTTCGGTCGGCTCGCCGCCGTTTATCCGCACTTTAAGAATCGCGGAGGGCTTGAATACCATCACGCGGCGCGGCGAAATCGGCACTTCCTTGCCGGTCTTGGGATTGCGCCCGATACGCTGGCCTTT
>CAMBBO010000293.1 GCA_945862935.1 Pseudorhodoplanes sinuspersici
GGCCGCAAGGCCATCGTCTGCGCGTCGAGCCGCGGCCTCGGCTATGGCTGCGCGATGGCACTGGCGCAGGCCGGCTGCGAAGTCGTCATCAACGGACGCGACGAGAAGCGGCTCGCGCAAGCCGCCGACGAGATCAAGAAGGCCAGCGGCGCGAAGGTGATCCCGGTCGCGGCCGACGTCGGCACGCCAGAAGGACAAAAGGCTTTGTTCGCCGCCTGCGCCGAGCCGGACATCCTCGTGAACAACAATGCCGGGCCTCCGTTCCGCGATTTCCGCGAACTCGACCGGCAGAAGATCATCGACGGCGTCATCGGCAACATGGTGGTGGCCATCGAGCTGATCCAGAAATGCATCGATCCGATGGTGGCAAAGAAGTTCGGCCGCATCGTCAACATCACATCAAGCTCGGTGAAGATGCCAATCCCCGGTCTTGACCTTTCATCCGGCGCGCGCGCTGGCTTGACCTCGTTCCTCGCGGGCGTCGCGCGCACGGTGGCGAATTCCAACGTCACCATCAATTCGATCCAGCCCGGCGCGTTCGACACCGACCGTCTGCGCTCGAATCTGGAGATGACTTCCAAGAAACAGAATATCTCGATCGATCAGGCCATGGCTGCACGCCTGACAACCATCCCGGCCAAGCGCTTCGGTACAGCGGAAGAGTTCGGCGCGGCCTGTGCGTTCCTGTGTTCGACGCAGGCCGGTTACATCACGAGCCAGAATTTGCTGCTCGACGGCGGCATGGTGCCGACGGCGTTCTGATAAACGAATAACGGCGGCTCATTGCGCCGCCGTTATTTTCTGAAGTGTCTAATGAGGGCTTCTCGTCAGGGCTTCGACGGCGTCCCGACGTGCCCGTTGATTTCGGCGGACTTGCCGGCCTGCTTCGCTGTCGACTTGCCGGGCGTTGCGGTAGGAGCTGGACCGAACACGCCGCGCTGCGCGCCAGTCAACGTGTCGTTGACACCACCCCGCGACATCGGCGTCCCCCCGCCCTCCTGACCCAACGAAGGCGCAGCCGTAGTATCGGCGACGCTGGCACGATCGCGGAGCGGCGACTGGTATATCGGGTTGCTCTGATCCGGCATGCCGAACTTCGATCCGAACGGGCTCGTGTTAGGCGCATTGGACGAAACCCCGAAATGGATCGGTCCGTAGGTCGTCGTGGCGTCCTGCGCCTGCGCCGCGTTCGCGAGAGCCGCAACGAGGGAACCCGCGATGATCAACGATGCTTTTTTCATAGTGGTTTTCTATCGCCGTCCGGCGTGGAATCGCAAGGGTCTATTGAACACAAATCATGGCCAATCACGGGCATTTTGCGGCGCGGTTGAAGCGTGTTCGGCGAGAGCGAAATACGCCGCGCGCGCAATGTAATTGCAGCATAAACACAAAAGTCCCGCCACCCTTTGCGCTTACCCGCGAAGCGGCTCATGGTCGCGCCGGGCGATTCACGATGAAAGGGAAATCATGACCCGTTTTATTGCCTTGGCTTTCGCGATGGGACTTTCGGTCACCACGGTTCACGCAATGCCGATCGCTCCGGATCGGGCGCCTGCCGATTCCATCATTCGTGTCGCCGGCGGCTGTGGCCCCGGCTGGCATCGCGGACCTTACGGCGGCTGCCGCCGGAATTTCGCACCCGGCACCGTTCATGCCTGCCCGCGCGGATATCACATCGGACCGGGCGGGCGCTGCCGCGCAAACGGCACCTGATCGCCCCGCACTCCTGACAGCGAGGAAGCCCCGCGAAAGCGGGGTTTTTTCTTGGGTAGTCTTTGGTGCGCCAGGAGAGTTGCGGAGCTATGCGCGCGGCCATCTTGCCCGCATGAGCGGGGACAAGCATAGTCGCGCTCCATTCCACCCAAAGAAACCGACCTAAGGGAAAACGACCCACATGAAACTCGTCCGCTACGGCTCCGCCGGCAAGGAAAAGCCCGGCATCATCGGTCCCGACGGCAAGATCCGCGACATTTCCAAGGTCGTCAAAGACATCAACGCGGATGCGCTCTCGCCGTCGAACCTTGCCAAGATCAAGAAGCTCAATGTTGCGCGCATGAAGCCGGTGCCCGGCAATCCGCGCCTTGGGCCGTGCGTGAGCGGCACGCGTCATTTCGTGGCGATCGGCCTGAACTACATCGACCACGCGAAAGAAACCAACGCAGAGATCCCGAAAGAGCCGATCATTTTCGAAAAGGCGCCGAGCTGCATCTCGGGCCCGAACGACAACATCATGATCCCGAAAGAATCCAAGAAGCTCGATTGGGAAGTCGAGCTTTGTATCGTCATCGGCTCGCGCGGCCGCTACCTGACGAAGGAAAAGGCGATGAGCGTGGTGGCAGGCTATTGCGTCTGCCACGACGTGTCGGAGCGGCACTTCCAGCTTGAGCGCGGCGGTCAGTGGACCAAGGGCAAAGGTTCGGAGACGTTCGGCCCGATCGGCCCGTGGATGGTCACCAAGGACGAGATCAAGGACCACAAGAATCTCGACATGTGGCTCGACGTGAACGGCCAGAAGATGCAGCGCGGCAATACCCGCACCATGATCTTCGATATCCCGCACATCGTCTGGTATTGCTCGCAGTTCTTTGTGCTCGAACCGGGCGATCTCATCACCACCGGCACGCCTCCGGGCGTCGGCCTCGGCATGAAGCCAGAGCCGAAATTCCTGAAGGCCGGAGACGTCGTGACGCTCGGCATCGCGGGCATGGGCGAGCAGAAGCAGAAGGTCGTGCCGTTCAAGTAAGCGGCGCGCCTTTGGCGAACTGACAAATAAAAAAAGCCCCGGACATTGTCCGGGGCTTTTTCAATTCCAAAACCAGCGATCAGTATTTCGCGCTGATCGGGAACCCGCCCATTCCGCCGAAGCGGTAATTCAGGCCGAGCTTGGCGGTATGGATCGCATTCGAGTGGCGGAACGTATCGCCGTCGAGGTTGGTCGAATTGTTGCTGTCGAAATCCATGTAGAGGTATTCGCCCTTCATGCTCCACTGGCGCGACAATGCGTATTCGAGACCGCCGCCGATTGCGTAACCCGTGCGCCAGCCGGATGTCGAAGTGAAATCCGTCGGCGCGCCGATAGCGCCTGCGGTATTTTCGATGCGTGCCAGTGCAAGACCGCCCTTGGCGTACAGGAGCGCGTTGTCGAAGGTCACGCCGAAACGGCCGGCGATGACGCTGTACCAGCTGTAATCGACCGAAGCTGCATTCGTGCCGGCGACGGTGGACCCGCCGATGCCGAGATAACCGAGGTCGATTTCGAGGCCGAGCAGGTATTGCTGAATGACCCAGTTATTGCCGACCTGCATGCCACCGAGCCAGCCTTTAGGCAACGGGCCAACCGACACGCCGGGCGCTGCGGCGAACGGCGCGCCCAACGTGCCGGTCGAATTCGCGTCCGCCCATCCGTAGCCGACATGCAGACCGATGTAAGGCCCAGCCTGGACTGCCGCATTAAGTGATCCAGTTTGAATGTTATTGCATGATCGTTGATTGCGCCACGGGTGGTGTGGCCGGCGCAGCGGATGCCGGTCGCGTAGCCGGCCATTG
>CAMBBO010000294.1 GCA_945862935.1 Pseudorhodoplanes sinuspersici
TGTTCTGCGCGTAGAGCGTCTTGCCGTTGTGGGTGAGGCGATAGAGCGGCGGCACGGCGAGATAAAGGTGGCCGTCCTCGATCAGCTTTGGCATCTGCCGGTAAAAGAAGGTAATGAGGAGCGAGGCGATATGCGCACCGTCCACGTCGGCGTCGGTCATGATGATGACCTTGTCGTAGCGCAGATCGGTTTCGCGATAGTGCGTGCCGGTGCCAGGCCCGAGCGCCTGAATGAGATCCGCGAGCTGCTGGTTCTGCGCGAGCTTGTCGCGCCCCGCCGACGCGACGTTCAAGATCTTGCCGCGCAGCGGCAATACGGCCTGTGATGCGCGGTCGCGCGCCTGTTTCGCAGAGCCGCCCGCGCTGTCACCTTCGACGATGAAGATTTCAGAACCTTGCGCTGCCGTATTGGTGCAATCGGCAAGCTTGCCGGGCAGGCGAAGTTTCCGGACCGCACTCTTGCGCGAGACTTCTTTTTCCTGCCGCCTTCGGATGCGTTCCTCGGCGCGCTCGACGATGAAATCGAGCAGCCTGTTCGCCTGCAGCGGATTGCCCGCGAGCCAGTGATCGAACGGATCGCGCACGGCCTGCTCGACGATGCGGGCGGCTTCGGCAGTGGCGAGGCGATCCTTGGTCTGACCCTGAAATTCCGGCTCGCGAATGAACACCGACATCATGCACGCGGTGCCGGTCATCACGTCGTCGCTTGTGATCGCGGCAGCGCGCTTTTCCTGTCCGACGCGTGCTGCATGATCGCGCAATCCCTTGAACAGCGCCGTACGCATGCCGTTTTCATGGGTGCCGCCATCCGGCGTCGGAATGGTGTTGCAATAGGAAGACGTAAAGCCGTCGGTGTCGGCGGTGAAGGCGATTGCCCATTCGGCGGAGCCGTGGCCGGCTTTCTTTTCCGAACGTCCGGCGAACACGTCGGGATGCACGAGTGTTGCAGATCCGATCGTGTCGACGAGATAGTCCTTCAAACCGCCGGGGAAATGCAGCGTCGCTTTCTCTGGAATGTCGGTGCCCTTCACCAATTCCTTGGCGCAGGTCCAGCGGATTTCGACGCCTCCGAACAGATACGCTTTGGCGCGCGTCATGCGGAAAAGGCGAGCGGGATCCCACGTCGCCTTGTCGCCGAATATCTGCGCGTCCGGTTTGAAGCGGACGGTTGTGCCGCGCTTGTTCGGCGCGCGGCCGAGCTTTTCCAAACCGGATTTCGGTTTGCCGCGCGCGAACACCTGCCGGTAAAGCTGCTGGTCGCGTGCGACCTCCACTTCCATGCGTTCGGAAAGAGCGTTGGCAACCGATACGCCGACGCCATGAAGGCCGCCGGATGTTTCGTAAACCTTGGAGTTGAATTTTCCGCCCGCATGCAGCGTCGTCATGATGACTTCGAGCGCGGACTTTTTCGGGAATTTCGGATGCGGATCGACTGGAATGCCGCGTCCGTTATCGAACACGGTCAGGAAACCATCGGCAGCGACATCGACTTCGATGAAGGTGGCGTGGCCGGCAAGCGCCTCGTCCATCGCGTTGTCGATGACTTCGGCGAACAGATGGTGCAGCGCCTTCTCATCGGTGCCGCCGATATACATGCCGGGGCGGCGGCGGACTGGCTCAAGCCCTTCGAGCACCTCGATGTCATGGGCGGTATAGCCGCCTTCGGCGCTGCTGGCGCGCGAACGCGAGGGCGTTTTCGCGCCGCGGATCGCGGGTTTCGCATCTCCGAACAGGTCGGCCGTGCTGTCGGCCTTTTTGTCGCGCGCTGCTTTCGGCGCGGACTTTGGAGCCTTCTTCTTTGCTTTGGCCATGACCAGTCTTTTCAAGCGATTTTGCGGGCGATTCGGAGTGGCTCAACTATGCCACGGTCATGGCAAAACCATGAATGCGCTGGAAGGTGGGCTGGCGCAATTGAATACAGGCGGCTAAACGAATGCGCCCGCCGTCTTGAGCCTTTTCATGCTCGAAGAATATGTCCACCTGGTCGTCGATTTCGTGCGCTCGCATCATTCGTGGGCGGCGCCTGTCATTTTCGTGCTCGCCTTCCTGGAATCGATTGCGTTCTTCTCGCTGCTCATTCCGGCATGGGGCGCTCTGATACTGATTGGCGGCCTGATCGCCGCATCCGGAATTCCGTTCATTCCGGTTCTGATCGCGGGCGCTGTCGGAGCGGCCCTCGGCGACTGGATTTCCTATTCGATCGGTTATCATTTCAAGGACCGCATCGCGCATGTGTGGCCCTTGTCCAATCATCCTGACCTGCTGCCGCGCGGCCATGCCTTCATGGACAAGTGGGGCGTGCTCGGAATTTTCATCGGTCGGTTTTTTGGACCGTTGCGCGCGTCGGTGCCGCTGATTGCCGGAACCGTCGAGATGAATTATTGGCTGTTTCAGGCGGCTAATTTCGCCTCGGCATTCGTCTGGGCTTACGTTCTGCTGGCCTTCGGTGATTTTGGTGTCGGGCTGGTCAAGTGGTTCACCTGACTGCGGCCAGAACGTGAAGGTAACGATGACGCAGACGTTTGCTTATGTAGGGAACGCGGAGACGCAGGACGTCAGCGTTTTCAAGTTGCAGGACAACGGCGATCTCGCACCAATCGAAACCAAGGCGATCCCCGGCCCGCAAAAACCGGGCATGTCTACGCCCATGGCCGTCAGCCCGGACAAGCGCTTTCTGTTCGTCGGGCTTCGCAACGAACCCTTCTCGGTCGTGACGTTTCATATCGACCCATCGAAAGGAACGCTGACATTTGTCGGCAGCGGGCCGCTCGCTGACCAGATGTGCTATCTTTCAACTGACAAGGCCGGGCGCTTCCTGTTCGCTTCGTCGTATCAAGGCAGCAAGGTTTCGGTCAGCCCGATCGCCGAAGGCGGAATTGTCGGCGCGGCGCATCAGGTGGTCGCTACCAAGCCGAATGCTCATTGCATTGTCCCGACGCGATCGGGCCGCCACGTTCTGCACACGAGCCTCGGCGGCGACGTGGTGTACCAGCAAAAATTCGATGCCGTGAAAGGCGAGCTTTCGCCGAACGTGCCTTACGAAAAAGGCGTCAGCGCCAAGGCTGGTCCGCGTCATATTACGTTGTCGGCCGACGAAACGCGCGCCTATCTGATGAACGAACTCGACGGCATGGTTCGTGTGTTTTCGTTCGATGCGGGCAAGGGTGTACTTGTTGACGAGCTTCAGACACTCAGCGCCGTACCAAAGGAGTTTTCCGGCACTATCGCAGCGGCGGACATCCATCTCACGCCAAGCGGCAAGTTTCTCTACGCATCCGAACGCGGCTCGAACACTATCGCAGCGTTCATGGTGATTGCAGGCGGCAAGCTCGAACCCGTCGGCAATTATCCGACCGAGACGACGCCGCGCGGATTTGAGATCGACCCATCGGGGCGTTATCTGTTCGCGACCGGGCAGGCCTCGCACGGCATGACGAGCTACGCGATCGACCAGACGACCGGCGAACTGACGGTC
>CAMBBO010000295.1 GCA_945862935.1 Pseudorhodoplanes sinuspersici
GAGGCCGAAAGAGTCGCCCGGAACGTAATCAAGGCCGCACTGCGACAGATCGAATTCCAGATGCCACGTTTCCTTTTCCGATCCCGCCTTGTTCAGCAACTTGCGCGACAGGAATGTTGCGCTTGCCGGATTGTCACGCGAGCGGCCGGGCAATGCGGTGGCTTGCGCGACATCGCTTTTCTGGGTTGAAACAGCCGGTGGCGCCGCGGGCACGTTGCCAAGTTCGTCATGCAGCGTCTTGAGCATGCGCGCGGTTTCTTTCCCGCCGGGCACGCACAGATTCAGCCGCTCTTCGCTCTTGGCTACAATCGCATTCGAATAATCTTCGCAATTGTAGCCGCATTGGCCGCAATCCTGCTGCGCCATGGCAGCCATCATGCGCCGGCGCAATGGGCGGCCTTCCGCGAGCGTCATGCGCTCGGCAATTTTCAGCGACTGGTCGTGCCAGGGCGCCTCGCCATCGTCGCCATCGCCGGGCGTCCCTCCCGGCATCAAGGCTGCGCCCTGCTCAGGCGACAACGCCGTCACCGCTCCATCGAGCGACACCATGCCGGCAAAGAAGCCATTGAGCCACGACCGCTGCTCGTTGGAAAACGGCGCAGTTTCAGGCACGAGCATTGCGGGCGACGGCATCGTCTGTGTCATTCCACCGCCTCCGTTTCGAATATCTCTTTCAGCGTCTCGATCTCATGCCGTCGCGTGAAAGCCAGAAACGTCTCCTTGCCTTCGCGTTGGGTGAGATAGCTCTTCAGCATGCGCTCGATGGTTTTGGGTGCATCACTCGCAACCACATCGCGATAGATTTCGCGGGCGAGACCCACATCGAACCCCGAACCACCGCCGACGAGAATGTGAAAGCCGTCGACCGTCTCGTCCTCTTCCGACAGCGCAACGCGCACGCCGAGCAAACCGATGTCGCCGATGTAATGCTGCGCGCACGAATTATGGCAGCCGGTCAGGTGAATGTTGATCGGCGTGTCGAGCGTCACGCGCGCCTCGCACCATTGCGCGATCGTCTCGGCATTCTCCTTGGTTTTGGCGAGGCCGAATTTGCAGCCCGTGGCACCGGTACAGGCAACCAGCCCCGCGCGGATCGGGGTCGCGCTTGTTGCAAGGCCGATTGCCTCGATCGCCGCGACCGCGAGTGAAACCTTGTCGTCAGGCACGCCGGAGATGAGCAAATTTTGCCATACTGTGAGCCGGATATCGCCGTCGCCCAGATCGCGCGAGATTTGCGCGATCCCGCGCATCTGGTCGGCCGTGAGCTTTCCGACCGGCAGCAGAAGGCCGATCCAGTTGAGGCCGTCCTGCTTTTGCTTGTGGATGCCAATATGCGCCGCGCGATCGTAAACCGGGCGTGGCTCAATAAGATCGGCCGGCACACGTCGGAGCGGCGCACCGAATTTCTCCTCAACCGCTGCAAGAAACTTGTCGAAGCCCCATGCATCGAGCAGATATTTCAATCGTGCCTTGAGGCGGTTGGTGCGATCGCCGCTCTCAATGTAAACGCGAACGATTGCGTCGGCCACGTTGGTCGCGTCCGCTGGCCGCACAACGATGCCGGTGTCGCGCGCAAAATCCTTGTGTCCGGTAATGCCGCCGAGCGTCAGACGAAAATAAACGCCGGGCTCGATGTCCGCGCCTTCTTTCACCGTCACAGCCTGAAAGCCGATGTCGTTGGTGTCCTCGAGTGCAGCAATCCGGCCCGCGCCGTCAAAGGCGACGTTAAACTTGCGCGGCAAACCATACATCGCGCGGTCGTTCAGAATGTGAAAATGCCAGTCGCGCGCGTATTGCCGCGTGTCGATCAATTCCTGCGGATCGATACCCGCGGTCGGCGTGCCGGTGACATTGCGGATGTTGTCGGCGCCTGAGCCGCGTGAGCAAAGGCCAATATCCTGAATCGCTTCGAGGACATGCACTCCGTCTTTCGGCTCGATCTCGCGAATTTGAAGATTGGCGCGCGTCGTGACGTGGGAATAACCGCCCGCGTAGGTTTCGGCGATGTGCGCAAGTTCGCTGAATTGCCAATGCTTCAGAATGCCGTTCGGAATACGCAGCCGGCACATATAGGAGGTTTGCGCGGGCGCTACATAAAACAGGCCGTAAAAACGCCAGCGAAAGTTGTCGTGCGGTTTCGGCGCTTCGTTCTTGTCGGCCTGCTCCTTCAGCGTCTCGTACATGTCGAAGGGATGGCCCTCGCGCTTCCACTTCTCCTGATCGGCGAGCTTGCCGCCGGAAGCGACAACCTTGTCCTGCGCCTTAATATGCTCGGCATCGGGGCCGACCGGCTCGCCTTGTCCCGGCCTTGCCTCGCGCCGCGCATTGCGCACGGCGGACAGACCCGAGACAAACCCCTCAAGGTAGCGTTTCTGTTCCGGTGAGAAGTCACCCGACATATGATGCAGTCCGCCCGTCCAAATTCGCCAAAGCGCCATCGCCAACAAAAAAGCCGCAGTCTGAGACACGCAAAGTGTGCGTTTCCTCAGAACAGCGGCATCGCTGGCGGCCCATCGTTGGACCTCTGATCCGTCAATGCAGACAAATCAGCCGTTCGATGAATTCAAGCTTCGTGCCAAGTCGGGAATGTCAGAATAGCCATTGAATCCCAGAGCGAGAGGCGTGGTCGCCTTGACCAAAGAAGGGGGGCTTTGCCTGCGATTGCTGCAACGACGAAGGGAAATTGCGAATGGATTGTGCAGTTCAGCACCAATCCAGTCAGCGCATCCCATGATGCCAGGCCAGCAGCGCTACGATCACGCAAAACAGCAGCGCCGACAGACCTTGCCAGAACCGCAACGGATTGCGCTCCACCAGCGGGACATGAGGTTGGGTCAGGTAGGCGGAGTTCGGGTTCCGAAGATCGAAAATGAACTCCGACATGGCCTCGTACCGCTTGTAGGGATCGGGGTCCAAAGCGCGCCTCAATGCGCCATCAACCCAGACAGGGACTTCAGGATTTAATGTCTGCGCGGATCGATAACTCAGCTTCCGTTGCGCCGACTTGCTTCGCGCCCGTGAAACCTCGGCACCGTAAGGCAGCACCCCGGTGAGCATCTGGTAGGTCATCACCGCCAGCGAAAACAGATCGGATCGCGGCGTGCCCGGCTCTCCCAGAAAGTATTCAGGCGCGGTGTATTGCATCGTTCCAAGGATCGCATCGTCGTCGTCGGACGGAGTTGTTTCGGCAACGCCCGCAACCCTAGTCGATCCAAAATCAATGATTTTGACCGTCCCGGTAACGTCGATCATGATGTTGTCCGGCCGCACGTCCTGATGAAGCATCTCCATCCGGTGAAACGCCTCAAGGCCAAGCGCGATTTGCTCCATGATGTTACGGACGGATTCCAGATCAGGTTTCGGATGATCCACAATCCATTGCCTGAGGGTCTGCCCCTCGACGAACTCCATGACGGTGTAGAGGTAATTCCTCCGCCTCGAATGCGGGCGCGGCTTCAG
>CAMBBO010000296.1 GCA_945862935.1 Pseudorhodoplanes sinuspersici
GGGCGACATGGCGGGCGCTGCCTGCGTCACGGGGTTGATGCACGCACTTGCGACGCGAAAGGCGCGCGTCAACGCCATCGGCGCGATTGGCCTTGTCGAAAACATGCCGGATGGCAACGCGCAGCGGCCGGGCGACATCGTGAAATCAATGTCTGGCCAGACCATCGAAATCATCAACACCGACGCCGAGGGCCGTCTCGTTCTTGCCGACGTGTGCTGGTACGTCGCGAAGAAATTCAAGCCGAAATTCATGGTCGATCTGGCGACGTTGACCGGCGCGATCATCATTGCGCTTGGGCATGAATATGCAGGCATGTTTTCCAATGACGACAAGCTGTCCGAACGTCTGAGGAAGTCAGGCGAGGCCACGGGAGAGCGCGTCTGGCGTATGCCGATCGGGCCGGAATACGACAAGAAAATCGATTCCAAATTCGCCGATGTGAAGAATACCGGCGGCCGCGACGGCGGCGCGATCACGGCGGCGCAATTCATCCAGCGGTTTGTCGACAAGACGCCATGGGCGCATCTCGACATTGCGGGCACCGGCATGGGTTCGCCGCAAAGCGACATCAACAAAAGCTGGGCGTCGGGCTTCGGCGTGCGCCTGCTCAACCGGCTGGTTGAGGACTATTACGAGAAGTAGGCGCGGGACGCCCGGCG
Organism: Pseudorhodoplanes sinuspersici; assembly: GCA_945862935.1. Taxonomy (GTDB): domain Bacteria; phylum Pseudomonadota; class Alphaproteobacteria; order Rhizobiales; family Xanthobacteraceae; genus Pseudorhodoplanes; species Pseudorhodoplanes sinuspersici_A. Next base: position 661 of record CAMBBO010000296.1, read on the forward strand.
ATGACCGAAATCCTTTTCTATCATTTGCACCGGCGCCCGATCGAACGCGCGCTGCCGCAGCTACTGGAAAAGTCCGTCGAGCGGGGATGGCGCGTTGTCGTGCAGGCCTCAAGCGAGGAGCGCATCGACGCGCTCGACGCGCATCTGTGGACCTACGACGACCGCTCGTTTTTGCCGCATGGCACCTGGCGCGACGCCGAGGCGTCCGAGCAGCCGATCCTGCTGACGGTCAACAGCGAAAATCCGAACAGTGCAACGGTGCGCTTCCTGATCGACAACGCGCCGGTTCCAGACGACGCAGCAGGCTATGAGCGGATCGTGTTGATGTTCGACGGCGAGGATGAGGAAGCTCTCGCTCTCGCCCGCGAGCGCTGGACTGACGCCAAGGCAAAAGGACTTGAAGCAACCTACTGGCAGAGCGACGAGCAGGGCCGTTGGGTGAAGAAGGCCTGATCGGCGCGATCAAACGCCGCACGTTATGCGCGTGCAGGCTTGTGGATTTCCTTCCGATGACTCGTTTTGGCGGGATCCAGATGTTACAGGCCGGCGCTCAGGGCGAAGCCTTTGCACGTTAAGGATGTTTTCCCCTTGCCGGGCCTTTGGTTGATCCCCGCCACGATGGTGACTAAAACTTGAGGCTAACGATAAAGCCGAACGGCATCAGGTCGGGGGGTTGCGTGCGGCTTGTTCCGCTGATCAGGCAGTTTAGGACTTTGACGGGCGCTGTTTGCGCGTGCCTCGCAATGGGCGCGTGTTCCAGCGTGTCGCTTGATTCCAATCCCTTCGCGCAGGCCTCCTCGATCTTCAAGCCGGACACTGTCACGAATTCGGGCAAGGCGCGCTATTCGTCGGTAGTGACACAGGATGAACTGATCGGCGCGGACGGCCGCTGCGCCGGAGGGCCAGTTACTCCTTCCGCGATACCCGAAGCGCCGCCGCCGGATGCTGGCGAACCAGCCGGGACGGTCGGGCAGGGCTTGGGTTCCAGCACCGCACTGCCGGCCAACGATCCGCTTGTTCCCACCACGATGGGCGTGGCGCTCGGCATGAGCGAATGCGAAGTCGCGCGCCGCGCTGGCGCGCCGGAGCGTGTCGAGGTCGGCACGGACGATCGCGGTGAGCGCGCGGTGACATTGAGCTATCTGCGCGGAGAGCGTGCGGGCATCTATCGCTTCCGTGAAGGCCGCCTGTTCACCATCGAGCGCGTGATTGTCGCGGAGCCGGAAAAACCAAAGAAGCCGGTCAAATCCAAAGCTGCGAGCAAGCCTGCGCCGAAACGCGCAGCAGAACCGAAACAGGCCGCAGCGCCGGCACAGGCTGCAGCGCCAAAGCAAAATGCGCAGCAGCAGCAAAAGCCCGCGCAGGGCGCGCCGTGGCCTGCACCGCAAGGGCAGGCTCCCGCGCAATCGCAGGTCTGGCCGAGCCCGCCGCCGCTGCGTAACGGCCAGCCCGCAGGCTGACCTCAGGCTGAGGCCTGTTCGATCTCGCCGCTCGCTGCGAGCCAATCTTCTTCCACTTTCTCAAGCTGATCGGCCGCGTCGGCGCGCTTTTTGGCAAGCTCCGCGCCTTTCGCCGGGTCCTTTGTGAATAGGTCCGGTGCAGCGAGCGCCGCGTCGAGCTTCTCGATTTCCGCGTTGAGCTTTTTCGTTTTCTCTTCAGCCGCGGCAACGCGCTTCTTGAGCGATGCAAGCTCGGAGCGTTTTCCTGTCGCGGTATGGTGGATGCCGCCGCCGTTCGATTTCTTGGAGCCTTTGTCCTCGCGGCGATCGGACAGAATACTGCGGCTGTAATCGTTCAGGTCGCCGTCATAGGGCGCGACGCCGCCGTTATCGACGGTCCAAAGGCGTTCGACGGTCGCTTCGAGCAGATAGCGGTCGTGCGAGACGAGGATCACGGCGCCTGGATAATTGTTGATCGCCTCGATCAGCGCGCCACGGCTGTCGATGTCGAGATGGTTGGTCGGCTCGTCGAGGATGACGAGATGCGGTGCGGCAAAGGTTGCAAGGCCGAGCATCAGGCGCGCCTTCTCGCCGCCGGACAGCTTCTCGACCGGCGTGTCGCCCGCGGCTCCCGAAAAACCGATCTGGCCGACGCGCGCGCGCACTTTCGGCTCGATTGCATCCGGCATCAGACGGCGGACGTGTTCGTAAGCGCTCTCGTCCTCGTGCAATTCATCGAGTTGATGCTGCGCGAAATAAGCAACGCGCAGCTTGTCAGCGCGCGTGATATTGCCCTGCATCGGATCGAGACGGCCGGCGAGCAGTTTCACCAGCGTTGACTTGCCGTTGCCGTTGGCGCCCAGAAGCGCGATGCGGTCGTCGTTGTCGATGCGAAGCGAAAGCTTGCGCAGCACCGGCTTGCCCGGCTCGTAACCGACCGAGACGCCATCGAGCGCGATGATTGGCGGCGAGAGCAGCTTGTCCGGTTCGGGGAAATTGATCGGACGCACGTCGTCATCGACCATCGCCTCGATCGGCGAAAGTTTCGCCAGCATCTTCACGCGCGACTGCGCCTGCTTGGCCTTGCTCGCTTTGGCTTTGAAGCGGTCGATGAAGGATTGCAGGTGCTTGCGCTGCAATTCCTGTTTCTTCACCGCCTTGGCGTCGAGCACCATGCGTTCTGCGCGCTGGCGCGCGAATGAAGAATAGCCGCCGCGATAAAGCGTGAGCTTGTTGTTGGCCAGATGCAGGATGTGATCGACCGAATGATCGAGCAGGTCGCGGTCATGACTGATGACGACGAAAGTTTTGGGGTATTTCGCAAGGTGTTCCTCG
>CAMBBO010000297.1 GCA_945862935.1 Pseudorhodoplanes sinuspersici
GGTTCGCCGATCCGGAATGGACCTCAAACCAGTTCTTCGATTTTCTGAAACAGGCTTATCTCGTTTCTACCGACTGGGCCGACAAACTGGTGAGGGACGCCAAGGATCTCGATCCGCACACGCGCCAGAAGGCCGAATTCTACGTGCGCCAGATTGCGAACGCCGTCTCACCCTCCAATTTCGTTATGACAAATCCCGAATTGCTGCGCGAGACGCTGTCATCCAATGCGGAAAACCTCGTGCGCGGCATGACCATGCTCACCGAGGACATCGACGACCAAGGCAACGTCAATATCCGTCAGTCCGATCCGGGTCTGTTCGAGGTCGGCCGCAATCTTGCGACCACGCCCGGCAAGGTCGTTTTCCAGAACGACCTGATCCAGCTCATCCAGTATTCGCCTTCGACCAAGTCGGTGCTGAAAATTCCGCTGCTGATTGTGCCGCCGTGGATCAACAAATTCTACGTGCTCGATCTGACGCCGGAAAAGTCACTGATCAAATGGTGCGTCGATCAGGGCCTGACCGTGTTTGTCATTTCATGGGTCAATCCAGACGAGCGTTTCGCCGGGAAGGATTTTGAATCCTACATGCGCGAAGGCCCGCTTGCCGCGCTCGATGCGATCGAGAAGGCGACCGGCGAGAACAAGGTCCATACGGTCGGCTATTGCGTCGGCGGCACGCTGCTTGCGATCACGCTCGCCTATATGGCCGCGAAGAAAGACCAGCGCATCGCGTCCACGACGTTTTTCGCAACACAGGTCGATTTCACCTATGCCGGTGACCTGCAGGTCTTCGTCGACGAAGATCAACTCGCGGTGCTGGAAAAGCGCATGTCCGAACGCGGCTATCTCGAAGGCCGCAAGATGGCGAATGCCTTCAACATGCTGCGCTCGAACGACCTGATCTGGCCTTACGTCATCAACAATTACATCAAGGGCAAGACGCCCTTCCCGTTCGACCTGCTGTTCTGGAATTCCGACGCTACCCGCATGACGGCGGCGAACCATTCGTTCTATCTGCGAAATTGTTATCTCGACAACAAGCTGACCAAGGGCGAAATGACAATCGGCGGGGTCACGCTTGATCTAAAGAAAGTGAAAATCCCGATCTACGAACTCGCCACCCGCGAAGACCACATCGCACCTGCCAAATCGGTATTCCTTGGCTCGCGCTTTTTCGGTGGCCCGGTGCGGTTCGTGCTTTCAGGCTCCGGCCATATCGCAGGCGTCGTCAATCCGGTATCGAAATCGAAATACCAATACTGGACCGGCGGCAAACCCACCGGCGACATCGACAAATGGCTTAAACAGGCGAAAGAAACTCCAGGATCGTGGTGGCCGGACTGGTTCAAATGGCTGAAAGGTCACGACGATGAAGAAGTCCCTGCACGCGAACCGGGCGGCGGAAAGCTGAAAGCCATCGAGGACGCGCCGGGCAGTTACGTTCGCGTGAAGGCGTAGCAAGCCGCGGCCGTCCGCGCTAAATTGGCGGCAAGAGATTCCCTTAAGGTTCATCGACAGAAAAAGAGGGCGACCATGACGCGCGAATTATTCTGGCTGACCATGACGGTCATTCTGACCGGCCTGATGTGGCTTCCTTACGTGATCGACCGCTGCATGGTGCGCGGCCTGAAAGCCACGATGGACAATCCGTCCCCACGCGCGAAGCCGCAATCGCCGTGGGCGCAGCGGCTTTATTTCGCGCACACCAACGCGGTCGACAATCTCGTCACGTTTGCGCCGCTGGTGCTCATTCTGGATTCAATCGGCCGCTCCACCGAAACGACCGCGCTCGCCTGCGCTGTCTATTTCTGGGCGCGCCTTGGCCATGCGGTCGTCTATGCCGCGGGCTTGCCGGTTATACGCACGCTGGTGTGGACCGTCGGCTTCCTCGCGCAAGCGGCATTGGTGCTTGCGATCTTCGGCAAGCTGTAATTTCGCGAACACTAGAAAAGCCTCCCGCCACGGCGGGAGGCTTTTTTTGTTTATGGGAACATCGCGATCTGGTCGATGCCGGTAGATTCCGGCAATCCCAGCATCACGTTCATGTTCTGGATGGCCTGCCCCGATGCGCCCTTCACAAGATTGTCGAGCGTCGCGACGATGATCGCGCGGCCGGGTTTGCGGTCGTTCGCCACCCCGATGAAGGTCATGTTTGAGCCGCGCACATGCCGCGATTGCGGCGTCTCGCCGAACGGCAAGACATGCACGAAATGCTCCTTCGCGTAGAACTTTGAAAGTATCCCGTGAAGGACTTCACCTGCCGTGCCACCTGCCCCGCGAACATAGATCGTGGACAGAATTCCCCGGTTCGCCGGCATCAGGTGCGGTGTGAAACTTGCCAGCACCTCCTCGCCCGCCGCGACTGAGAATTCCTGATCGAGTTCGGCCATGTGGCGATGGTTGCCGACGCCGTAGGCATGAAAGCCTTCCGACACCTCCGAGAACAGCATGTTCTCCTTCGCCGACCGCCCGGCACCGGTCATGCCGGATTTTGCGTCGATGACGATATTGCTCGTCTCGATGGCCTTCTCACGCAGAAGCGGAATGAGCGGAAGCTGCGCGCAGGTCGTGTAGCAGCCCGGATTGGCGACGAGCTTCGCGCCCTTGATCTTCTCGCGATAGATTTCGGTCAGCCCATAGACCGCAGACTTCTGCAAATCGACTGCCTGATGGGGATGGCCATACCATTTCGCATAAGCCGCAAGATCCGTGAGCCGGAAATCCGCGGACACATCCACCACCTTCATCGAGGCTTTCGCCGCGAATATCTTCTTGATGACTTCCTGCGTCGTGCCGTGCGGCAGCGCACAGAACACAAGATCGGCTGCCGCCCAATCGACCTCGTCGATTGAAATGAGCTTCGGCAAGGTGAACGGCGAGAATTGCGGATAGACCGCGCGCATCTCCTGCCCCGCGCGCCGGTCCGCCGTCAACGTCGTGATCTCGGCGTTCGGATGCCGCAGCAGCATGCGCACAAGCTCGGAGCCGGTATAGCCGGACGCGCCGAGAACCGCGATTTTGGTCTTCATGTCGTTTCCAATCCAAGTCTTAAGGAGTTCGCTCAGTCGTAGGATAATTGCGGCTTGGTGTTCATCATGCGCTGCGCGATCGCAATCGCGGACGCATCGTTCTGACTCTTGAGGGCCTTCGCGGTTCCAACAAAATCCCCTTCGGGCTTGCGCTGGTTGAGCTTGAAGCTCCCTTCGATGCTCTCAATCTTCATTTCGATGCCGGTGATGGCACGCAAAAGCATGTCCTGCCGCTGCGCCGATACCTTGTCGAGCAGCCACGGCTTCTTCGGCAGGAGCCGCTCCTCAAACTTGGCCGACAGCTTTTCCAGATGGTCCACCATTCGCTCCGGCGGGATCACCGAAACCGGCCCCGAAATATGGACG
>CAMBBO010000298.1 GCA_945862935.1 Pseudorhodoplanes sinuspersici
GTCGCGGCCAAGCCAAAGCCCCATCAGCACCTTCATGCCCTGGCGTTGGGCGATCTCCGGGACCTGATCCAGTCCGTGCTCAACCGCATAGGTCCGCACGCAATCGGTGAGCGGCTTCAGGCGTGCGAGGTCCTCCTCGATCTGCCAGCGCTCGATCCGTGTATTCTTGTCTAGTGGAGTCTGCGCACCGCGAAATGGCGCATACGAGACGCAATATAATTTCTCACGCGCGCCGAGCGGGGAATTCGGCATCTCCACAGGCTGGCCGAGCCAGCACCATCCGGCCGCGATCGAAACGAGCGCAACAAGGAAGCCGCAAGCGGGGGCTAACAGGGCTGATCGGGCTGTGGGGCGCATCGTGCGGCCGGAACCTAGCACCCGGGTCCGGCCAGCGGCCAAGAAAATCCCGGGGCGACGATTTCTGTCTTAATCACGACGGGGTGAGATGCTTTACAAGAGGCAACAAATTCGATCATCTTCCGCCGCGACATCGGAAAGGCATTCGTCGTATTCCGGCCCCCTCCGATGATCATAGTGAAGCCCGCGTCATTATCGAGCCATAGGCATGCGCGTTTGTAATCTGAGTTGCTTTGTCGCGGGTCTGGTTGTCGTGCTCGCCCTCAGTGTCCCTGCCAGCGCGCAAAGCGTCGGCGACCCGACGGCTGCTGAAAAGGCCAAGGCTGCCGAAGCGGCCAAGGACGCCAGGAAAGTCGACGAACTCAACGAGACTTCCAAGGCGATCAGTGGTCCGGCCGGCAACCCCGAATGCATCTGGCTTGGCCGCCGTGCCGTGAATTTGCTGTGGCGGGACGACCTCGATACGGCCTTCCGGCATCTCGATATGTATGACCGGTTTGGCTGCCCGGGTGGCCACGTTCAGGCGACGTTTCGCTGCGTGGTGAAACAGGGACCTATCGATCCCAAATCCACGGACGGGCTGAATTCTCGTATTCAGGGCTGCTGGATCAATCCGTCCGCCCCGCCAGCCGCAGCGGCCACCAGCGCCCCGGCAGCCGCAAGCTCGCCCGGGACTGCGGGAACTTCGACGCAATAGTCGCGTTTATTGTTCTGCAAAGTGCACAATGCCTTGAAAACGCCATTCGCGGAATCCACTTGAATTCACGCGGCGTTACGGTATGCTGCACCGCAAGATGGCGGCCCAGGGGACGGGCCGAGGTCTTCAACTCCTGCCCCATTCGGTTAGCGCGTCATGCGCATTGTTGCTCTGGTCGTCGCACTGGTTGCGGGGGTCCATGCTTTTCTGTGGGCTGTTACCAAGCCTAATGTTCAGGCGCCCCCCTTTAACGGGCAACTGGCGAGCGTCTCCTACGCTCCATTCGGCGGATCGACCCACCCCGATTCAACCCAAGCCAATACCGCCCAGATCCGCTCCGATCTGCGCGTGATCGCGCCCTATGCCCGCGCGGTGCGAACCTATTCATCGACCGGCGGCGTAGAACTTGTTGCCGGCGTCGCGAACGAATTCGGCCTGCGCGCGACGGTCGGCGCCTGGATTGACAAGGACGACGTGCGCAACGAACGCGAGATGCGTTCGGTCGTGAATATTGCGAAACACAATTCCAATCTCGACGGGATCGTGGTCGGCAACGAAACGATTTTTCGTGGCGAGCAGACCGTCGACGAACTGATCAAGAAAATCCAGCGCGTGAAGCGTGAAACCCAGGTGCCGGTCACGACCGGTGAAATCTGGAACGTCTGGATCGAGCATCCTGAACTGGCGAGCGCGGTCGATTTCATCGCGGCGCACGTTCTGCCCTACTGGGAAGGCTTCTCGGAGAAGCAGGCCGCCGATCAGGCCGTCATCATTTACGACCTTCTGCGCCGGACCTATCCGGGCAAGCGCATCGTGATCGCCGAGTTTGGCTGGCCGAGTGCTGGCTATAACCGCAAGGATGCGAATCCGGGCCGGCTCGAACAGGCCGTCGTGTTGCGCCAGTTCCTCGCCAAGGCCGAACAGATGGGCATCGACTACAACATCATCGAAGCCCTCGATCAGCCATGGAAAACCTTTGAAGGCGGCGTCGGTCCTTACTGGGGCATCTTCGACGCAGCGCGTAATCCGAAATTCTCGTGGACTGGCACCGTCTCCAACCCGGATCGCTGGAAGACCATGATGCTCGCCGTCCTGCTCGGCGTGCTGCTGTCGCTGCCGATCCTTGGCCTTGGCGGCGCGACGTTCGCGCAATCGGCGGTGCTTGGAGCATCCGCGCACGCCGTTGGTTTCTGGTTTGCGACTGTCTTTGCCTACTGGAACGAGCATTACTTCGTGTTCGGCTCGGCCTTCGCGCTTGGTCTCGGCATGCTCCTTCTCGTGCCGCTCGCATTCATCGCGCTTGCGCGCATGGATGAAATCGCTGCTGTCGCATTCGGCCGGAAGCCGCGCCGCCTCATCATGTCGCCGCCGCTCGCGCCGGAGAATTTCGGCCCGAAGGTATCGATCCATATTCCAGCCTATCGTGAGCCGGCGGAGATGGTGAAGGCGACGCTCGATGCAGTGTCGCGGCTGACCTATGGCAACTTCGAATGCATCGTCATCATCAACAACACACCTGAAGCCAAATACTGGGCTCCGGTCGAAGAACATTGCCGCGTACTGGGTGAACGCTTCAAGTTCCTGCGCGCTGACAAGATCGAAGGCTTCAAGGCCGGCGCGTTGCGCCTGGCGCTTGAGCACACAGCACCCGACGCCGAGGTGATCGGAATTCTCGACGCTGATTACATTGTCACGCCCGACTGGCTGACCAATCTCGTCCCGGTTTTCGCGGATTCGAAGGTCGGACTCGTTCAGGCACCACAAGAGCATCGCGACGGCGAGCGCAGCGTGATGCACTATGCCATGGCGGGCGAATACGCCGGCTTCTTCGACATCGGCATGGTCCAGCGCAATGAAAAGAACGCGATCATCGTGCACGGCACGATGTGCCTCATCCGCCGCGCCGCGCTCGAAGCATGCGGAAGCTGGTCGAGCGACACTATTGTCGAGGATTCAGACCTTGGCCTGACCATGCTCGAACTCGGCTGGCAGACGCACTACACCAACCGCCGCTACGGCTATGGACTGCTCCCCGACACGTTCGGGGCCTTCAAGAAGCAGCGTCATCGCTGGGCCTATGGCGGCGTGCAGCTCATCAAGAAGCATTGGCGGCGCTTTCTTCCCGGCGTTTCGGGTCTGACGCGCGACCAGCGCCGCGATTTCACGCTCGGCTGGCTGAACTGGCTCGGCGCTGAAGCCTTCGGCGTCGCGGTCGCGATCCTCAATCTGCTCTGGGTTCCGGTCGTGCTTTTCGCAGGCATTGCGATTCCCGATCTGATCCTCACGATTCCGATTGTCGCGGCATTTGCGGTTTCACTGCTCCACTTCATCG
>CAMBBO010000299.1 GCA_945862935.1 Pseudorhodoplanes sinuspersici
AGATTTTTTCTATGTCTGGCTGAAGCGAAGCCAAGGGCACCGGCGCCTTGAATGGTTTTCGTCTCTGCTTACAGAGAACGCACACGAAGCCGTAAGAAACGACACTCGATTCCGAACGGGGGCAACTAAGGCCAAGGACGCCAAAATGGCGGCTCAGGCGCACTATCAGAGGTTGATGACTGAGGTGTTTGCCGAAGCCCACCGTGTGCTGCGGGCGGACGGCGTGTTGACTGTGATGTTCACCCACAAGAAGCAGGAAGCCTGGGAAGCGCTGTTCCAATCGTTGATCGAGGCCGGCTTTACAATGACGGCCACTTGGCCTGTGAAAACCGAGAGCGAGCACAGCCTGCACCAAGCTAAGAAAAATGCTGCCCAATCCACCGTCATCCTCATTGCGCGGGTCCGCGCGGAGAACGCCGGCACCGGCTATTTCGATGCCGGCATGCGGGCGCGCATCCGCAGCGCGGCCGAGAGCACGGCCGAACGCCTCTCTGCCCAGGGTCTCAACGCGGTCGATCAGTTAGTGGGCAGCTTCGGCCCGGCCATGGAAGTGTTCAGCGCCTATGATTCGGTTCGAACCGATACCGGCGATCCTGTCACCGTCGGTGTCGCAATCGACATTGCGGCCGATGCCGTAGCAAATTGGCGTATCCGTCAGTTGGCGGCAGGCGGCCTGCAAGGCGTTGAGGGCGAGGCCCAATTCGCTCTGCTTTGCTGGGACACGCTCGGGGCCGCCGAATTCCGGTTCAATGAAGCGAAACTTCTCGGCCACGCCGTGGGCATGGATGTTTCCGCTCTCGAACATGCCGGCCTGATCACCGTGAAGGCCGACAAGGTCACCATCCTCCCGGCTGCCGAACGGCGTCGCGACGCGCCGCTGAAGGACGATGAAGCCCAGCAACTCCTTTTCGGCTTTGTCGCGGGCAAGGGCAAGCGCGTCCGTAAGGATGACGCCCTCAAAATTCACCCGCGCGACCCTGTATTCCGCACCCATCTGGATCGTGCCCACGCCCTCGCCCTGACCTATGCCGATGCCGGCGGTGGCAATGCCGGGATCGGTGCCGCCAAGTCGTTCGCTTTGAAACACAGCATCAAGGTGGGCGATGCCACCGTGCACCTCATCGAAGCGTTGCTGAAAGCCTCGCCACGCGCCGTCCGCCGCGACAAGGGCGACGTGGCAAAACGCTTCCCCGAGTTCCGCGCCTGGCACGCCATGTTGGAACCGCTGTTCGGCATCACTCCACCGGACTGGACGGAGAAGGGGCCCGATCAGGGCATGCTGGCATTGTTGACGAGCAAAGCCGGCAGTGGTGCCGAGGAGGCTGAGGGCGGCCTCGTCGGGGAAGATGACGAGGAGCCTGATGACGAAGAAGACGAGGACGGCGAGGCTTCCTAACGAACAGGGGACGATGACGCATGGACAGATTGCTCGCACTGCCGATCAGGGGGGAGTCCTTCCTCCTTCAGCGGGGCAAGCACAACATTCTTGTCGATGGAGGGTGGGAAGGCGACAACATCTCCCAGGTGCTCGATAAGCACGTGCCATCGCTGAAGATGATTCATGTAGTCGTGTGTAGCCATGGGGACGAAGATCACGCTGGTGGCCTGCCGGCTCTCCTGAGAAGTCGCTCTGAGGGGATAGGCCAAGTATGGTTGCCCGGGCGGTGGGCAGACGTCATTCCCGAATTACTTCGAGACCCAAAGAAATTTGTCAGCGGTCTGATCGCGGAGCTGGATACTTTGGCGTCGGGAGACGATCGATCTTTCGTCATGAGCGAAAGTGCTGATCAGATTGCTGAAATTCTAGAAGCAAAGATACGTGCGGAGCGCAACGAAGCGCGTCGGACGTCGCGCGACTTGGAACCGATCGTGAGTTTGAGCGCGGACCGCAGCGAGACGCTCGATGACCCATTCGACGATGAGCCGATTGATCTCGGTGCCATGGAACCAATCGATGACCCCGAGTGGTTTGCCCCGTTTCGTCACGCTGCCGCCGATATCTTTGGCGACGACACTGCGAGAAGTGCTTTCAACTCCGGTCTCGGTCGCATCAGGAATCGCCGTTACACACAGAAGATTGGGCAAGCACTAGCGGGATATTGGCTTGGTTTGATCAAGACCGCTAAGTTTATCTACAAGATTGCAGAACAGGCGATCCAAAACGGATTACGAATCCGATGGTTCGACTTTGACGCATTCTCTACGATCCGGCGGCCGCGTGGCGGTATACCAAACTTTCTAGTCCCGTTGAATGCGGTTGAGCAGGCCCTGCCTCCGCAAGTAGCTTTCAGCTATCTGGCTCGCCTGTCACCTATCAATGAGGAGAGCCTTGCATTCCTTGCACCCCCAACTCTTCGTCGGCTTGGGGTCGTGTTCTGCGGCGATTCGCCGATGGGCGACGGGAGTCAATATCGGAATTCATTCCTTAAACACATCCGATCGCCTTGGCTACCGGTCGTTGCGACGGCACCCCATCATGGGTCAGAGAACAACAGAATGGCCTACGGCCACTTGGGCCAATGGACATCTGTCGTGGTCTGGCTTCGCGCCGGTGGCTCAAAGAAGCAGCCAGGCCCGACGTTCCAAAAACTGATTTATCCTGCAAGGGTTTGCTCCAAGTGCCCCAAAGCAAAATTGGCCCCGATCCTCGCGGCGGTCTCGCTTACTGTAGTGCGGCCGTGGCTGAGTTCGCTGACAATCGCGGGCCATGAGTGTGTTTGTGCATAGCGGAGGAAAATCGCTCGAATTGGATGGGTTGTGCGATGGACATAATGAGCGCGCGATGAGCCAATGAAACCGTCCCTCAAAGAGACAATCTGGCCCCGCTTCATCGAGGCACCGGACGGCAAGCTGGTCGCACGCCTCTATGAACCCGGCCTGCGCTGTGCTGTGCGCTACGATCGATGCTGCGCCTATTTCTCGTCGTCAGTGCTTTCAGCCGCCGCCTCCGGGTTCGGCGCATTCATCGAGCGTGTGCTCTCGGGCGCGATCACGGAGAAGCCGGCGCTCCGCCTTCTGGTAAATGAAGAGCTCTCGGCGCCGGACGTGGAAGCACTTCTCGCCAAGGGCGAAGAAAGGCCGCTCATCTCGACGATGATCACGCATTTCGGGTCGCCAGCCAACGCCTTACAGAAGAGCCGACTCCAAATGCTCGCGTGGTTGACGCGCGAGGGGTGGCTCGAAATGCGCGTCGGTGTCATGCGCAAGGGCGGCGGCATTCTGCATGCAAAATTCGGGCTGTTCACTGACGAGCTCGGGGATGCGGTCGTTTTCGCGGGCAGCGGCAATGAAAGCGCGAGCGCCGTTCACGGGAACTATGAGCAATTGGAGGTCAGTGGAAACTGGACCGATCCCGCCCGGCAGGAAAATTTCCGATC
>CAMBBO010000300.1 GCA_945862935.1 Pseudorhodoplanes sinuspersici
AGATGCCGGGGCCTGATGTCGAAGTAAACGCGCGCGCGCCGTTCCACGATGCGCCGATCACCATGCCGATCGACGACAATTCGTCCTCGGCCTGCACGATGGCAAACTTGTTTTGCTTCGTTTCGGGATCGACGCGCAGCTTCTTGCAATGGCTGGTAAAGGCTTCGGCCAGTGACGATGACGGCGTGATCGGATACCACGCGCACACAGTCGCGCCGCCATAGACCGCGCCGAGAGCCGCAGCACTGTTTCCTTCGATGAAGATACGGTCGCCGACGGCGTCAGCCTTTTTCACCTGGATGCCAAGCGGGCATTGCAGGTTGAGCAGCGCATAGTCGCGGCCAAGATGCAGCGCGTGAATGTTTGGCGCGATCAGTTTGTCCTTGCCTTTGTATTGCTCGCCGATCAGCGTCTCGATCACCTTCACATCCATGTCGAGCAGCGCGGACAAGACGCCGACATAGATGATATTCTTGAACAGCTGGCGCTGGCGCGGATCGGTGTATTCGCGGTTGCAGATCGCGGTCAGCGGCACGCCGATGACGTTGATGTCGTCGCGGAATTTCGAGGCGGGCAGGGGCTTGGTCGAGTCATAGAGAAGATAGCCACCCGGTTCGATGGATTTGACGTCCTTGTCGAATGTCTGCGGATTCATCGCGACCATGAGGTCGACGCCGCCGCGCACGCCAAGATGGCCTGCCTCGGTGATGCGGACCTCATACCAGGTCGGCAGTCCTTGGATGTTCGATGGGAAGATGTTGCGCGGCGAGACGGGTACGCCGTGGCGCAGCACCGCACGCGCAAACATCTCGTTCGCGCTCGCGGACCCCGAGCCGTTGACGTTGGCGAAACCGACGACGAAGTCGTTTACGCGGCTGATCGGGTTTGCTGACATTTTTTGTCACCAGCGTGCGTCATGTTGATCAAGAATTTCTGCATATCCCACGCGCCGGTCGGGCAGCGTTCGGCGCACAGGCCGCAATGCAGGCAGACATCTTCGTCCTTCACCATCACACGGCCAGTTTTCAGATTGTCGGCGACGTAAAGGTCTTGGGTCTTGTTCTGCGCGGGCGCTTTCAGGCGGGTGCGAAGTTCATCCTCTTCGCCATTCTGCGTGAAGGTGATGCTGTCCATCGGACAGATGTCGACGCAGGCGTCGCATTCAATGCAAAGCTGGCCGGTGAATACTGTCTGCACATCGCAATTCAGGCAGCGATGCGCTTCGCCGAGCGCGAGATTGGGGTCGTAGCCAAGTTCGACCTCGGCGCGGATGTCCTTCAGCGCAATGACCTTGTCCCGGTGCGGCACGCGATACCGTTTATCGAGCGTGATGTCGTTGTCGTAGGACCATTCGTGAATGCCCATCTTCTGGCTGGAAACGGCCACGTCGGGCAGGGGGCGCTCGGTGATGCTCTCGCCTGAAAGCATGTTGTGGATCGACAGCGCGGCGTCGTGGCCGTGCGCCACCGCCCAGATGATGTTTTTTGGGCCAAAGGCAGCGTCGCCGCCGAAGAAAATCTTCGGATTGGTCGAGCCGAAGGTCTTTTCATCGACAACCGGCATGTCCCACTTGTTGAATTCGATACCGATGTCGCGTTCGATCCACGGGAAAGAATTTTCCTGTCCGACCGCCACGAGAACGTCGTCGCAGGGGAAAAGCTGGTCCGGCTCGCGGGTCGGCACGAGATTGCGGCGCCCCTTGGCGTCTTTTTCGGCTTTCACCTTCTCGAACACGATGCCGGTGAGCTTGCCGTTCTCGTGCCTGAATTCCTTCGGCACAAGGAAATTGTGGATCGGAATATCTTCGTGCAGCGCGTCTTCCTTTTCCCAGGGCGACGCCTTCATTTCCTCAAAGCCCGAACGCACGACGACCTTCACGTCATCGCCGCCAAGGCGGCGCGCGGTGCGGCAGCAATCCATAGCGGTGTTGCCGCCGCCGAGTACGATCACGCGGCGGCCAATCTTCTCGATATGGCCGAACGAAACCGACGACAGCCAGTCGATGCCGATATGGATGTTCTTCTTGGCTTCCTCGCGGCCGGGAATGTCGAGATCGCGCCCGCGCGGCGCGCCGGAGCCGACAAAGATCGCGTCATAGTTTTCCGCGATCAGCGACTTCAGGCTTTCAATGCGTTTGCCGCCAACGAAGTTGATGCCGAGATCGATGATGTATCCGGTCTCCTCGTCGATGACGGAATCGGGGAGGCGGAATTTCGGAATTTGCGAGCGCATCATGCCGCCCGCTTTCGGGTCGGCGTCGAACACCGTGCATTCGTATCCAAGCGGCGCGAGATCGCGCGCGACGGTCAGCGAAGCAGGTCCGCCGCCGACCAGCGCAACGCGCTTGCCGTTCTTCTGCACGACGGGCTTCGGCAAGCGGTCGCGGATGTCTTCTTTGTAGTCGGCAGCGACGCGCTTCAGGCGGCAGATCGCAACCGGGTCTTTCTCGACGCGCCCGCGCCGGCATGCCGGCTCGCATGGGCGGTCACAGGTGCGTCCGAGAATTCCCGGAAACACGTTCGACTTCCAGTTGATCATGTAGGCGTCGCCGTAACGGCCCGCCGCGATCAAGCGAATATATTCAGGGACCGGCGTGTGCGCAGGGCACGCCCATTGGCAGTCGACGACTTTGTGGAAGTAATCGGGCGCAGCAATATCAGTAAGTTTCATCGACTCCTCAACGCGCCTCGCCGTTCACTCTGGACAGCGAAGCCCACGCCGCGAGCGGCGGCGGACTTGAAGCAGTTTCTCCCCCGGTCCGGCCTCTTTGTGCCGATTCCGATTTGCTGATTTTAGTCAGACCAAGTCTAAATTGCCACCGCTCCGGTGCCGCCGAGATATGACAATTCGCAGCATAGGCATTGCGCCGCCGTGGCGTTTGGATTGACAGCCTGCCGCTTTGGCCCCATGCGGAGGCCATGCGGAAACCCTTAAAACTCGTGCTTTTCGATGTCGACGGTACGCTGGTCGACAGCCAGAACATGATCTGTGCTGCGATGCACAATGCGTTCGCCAAAGGCGAGCGTGTATGTCCGCCACGAGAGAAGGTGCTCTCGATTGTCGGTTTGTCGCTGCCGGAGGCATTCACCGCCTTGGGTGATGGACAGCCCGATTTTCCGGTGGCGGCGCTGATCGAGCATTACAAGGAAGCGTTCTTCGCGCTGCGTGCCGAAAATGCGCACCCGGAGGATCTTTATTCCGGTGCGCGCGAAGCAATCGAACAGGTCGCGGCGCACGATGATGTCGTGCTCGGCATAGCAACGGGAAAATCGCAGCGCGGCGCGCAGGAAATGCTGAAGCGCCACGGCCTCGCGCATCTTTTTTCCATCATCAAGACCGCTGACGACGCACCTTCC
>CAMBBO010000301.1 GCA_945862935.1 Pseudorhodoplanes sinuspersici
CATCGACCAGAATCGGCGCGAGGCCTTCAAGCGGCTCGTCGAGCAGCAGCACGCGCGGATTGAGCGCAAGCGCACGGCCGATTGCCAGCATCTGCTGCTCGCCCCCGGAGAGCTGATTGCCGAGATTGCGGCGGCGCTCTTTCATACGCGGGAACAGGCCGTAAATTTTCTCCAGCGTCCACGCGCCGGGACGCGCAATCGCTGTGATGTTTTCTTCGACCGTCAACGATTTGAAAATGTTGCGCTCTTGCGGGACCCAGCCAATGCCGGCATGGGCGCGCTGGTCGGGGCGCAGCCGCGTGATGTCGTCCGCGCCGAGGCGAATGGCGCCGCCGCGATAACGCGTCACACCGATGATCGAATTGAGCAGCGTGGTCTTGCCCATGCCGTTACGGCCGAGCAGCGCCAGTGCCTCGCCCTCGCCAAGCGACAGCGTCAGGTCGGGAAGCACGATGGCTTCGCCGTAACCCGCCGACAGATTTTCGATCTGCAAAAGGTCAGACATCGGCGTCCTCGCCGAGATAGACCGCCTTCACACGCGGATCGCGCGCGACCTCGTCCGGCTTGCCTTCGACGAACAGCGCGCCGTTGACCAGAACCGAGATGCGGTCGGCGAACGAGAACACAAGGTCCATGTCGTGCTCGATCAAGAGCACGGTCACGTCTTTCGGCAATGCCGACACGGCGGCGAGAATGTCATGGCGCTCGTGCTCGGGAACGCCGGCGGCCGGTTCGTCGAGCAGCAGCACGCGCGGCTTGCACGCGATGGCGAGCGCAATTTCGAGCAGACGCTGCTTGCCATAAGGCAAGATCGAGGTGCGCTCATCCATCACGTCGGCGAGCCGGAATTGATTGAGGATTCGCACCACCTCATCGACGACTTCGCTTTTCGATCCGGCAATACGCCAGAAATCCGAGCCAGCGCCCATGCGCTCGGACACCGCAAGACCGATGGTTTCAAGCGGCGTGAGATCTCCGAACAACTGATTGATCTGGAATGTGCGCGCGATGCCGCGCTTCACGCGCGCATGCGCTTTCAGCGACGTGATGTCCTCTCCATCGAGCAGCACTCGGCCTGCGGTCGGCCGCAGCACTCCGGTCAGCAAGTTAATGATCGTGGTCTTACCCGCGCCGTTCGGACCGATCAGCGCGTGGCGCGCACCTTTCTCGACCTTCAGCGAGACATTACTGGTCGCAACGATGCCGCCGAAGCGGCGTTCCAGTCCGACTGTTTCAAGCGCGAGCGTCATGACTTCTTGCTCCGCGCGCGCCAGTCGAGCCGCGATGCGAGATCGCGCAACGGCGTGGTCCAGCCGGTGATGCGTTCACGGCCGACCAGCACGATCAGCACCAGCAGCAGCCCCATCCAGAACAGCCAATATTGCGGTGTCAGGATCGAGAGATAATCGTGCAGCACCTTGAACACGACAGCACCGATCAGCCCGCCATAGAGATAGCCGGTGCCGCCGATGATCAGCACCAGCAGCAAATCCGCGGAGCGGTCGAAATCGAAATAGGCGAGCGACGCAAAAGCCTGCGTCTGTGTCAGCAACGCGCCTGCGATGCCGGCATAAGCGGCGGCCAGCGTGTAGATCGCGACCAGACGTCCATCGACCGAAATGCTGATCGCGGACGCGCGCAGCGGATTGGCCTTCACCGCGCGCAGCGACAGGCCGAACGGCGAATTCACGATCCGCCGCGCGATCAGGAACAGAACGAACAGGACGCCGAGCGAATAATAGAATGCCGTGTGGCCGAATATGTCGAAGCGAAACATTCCGAATACCGGATCGACGACGATGCCCTGAAGACCGTCCGCCCCGCCGGTGATGTCCCTGTAGCGATTGGCAAGTTCGCGCAGCATCAGCGCGATGCCGAGCGTCACCATCAGACGCGTCAAATCCGAACCGCGCAGCACGAGAAAGCTGGTCACGAAGCCGAGCACGCTTGTCGCCAGTCCGGACACGATCAGCGCGAGCAGCGGCTCGGTGATGATTCCATTTTTGCCGAGTAATCCGGCGACGTAAGCGCCGAAGCCGAAGAACGCCGCGTGGCCGAGAGAAATGATTCCGGCATAGCCAAGAATGAGATCGAGCGAGAGCGCGAACAGCGCCAGAATCGCGATCTCCGTCAGGATCAAATGCTTGCTGGGCAGAAGGAAAATCGTTGAAAACGCAGCCAGCCAGAAAATGATTTCCAGCGGATGCCAGCGCGCCCGCGCGGCGAACAGGCCGCTCACGTCGCTTGCAGTCACGGATTTTGTTTTGACCGGCGAATTCATCGTGTCACCGGGCCGCGCTGCGGGCGAATAGGCCCTGCGGACGCCAGAGCAGGACGACGATCATGATCGTGTAGATGACGAACGCCCCAAGCGTCGGGACGTAATACTTGCCGGCGACGTCGCCGATGCCGAGCAGCAGCGAGGCGAAAAACGGTCCGGTGATGCTCGACGTACCGCCGACCGTGACCACGATCAAAAAATAGATCATGAATTTAAGCGGAAAGGTCGGATCGAGGCCGAGCATCTCCACGCCGAGCGCGCCGCCAAGTCCGGCAAGGCCCGAACCGAAGGCAAAGGTCAGCGCGAAAACGCGATTGACGTTGATGCCCATGCCGCGCGCAACGCGTTCGTCGTCGACGGCAGCACGCAACCGCGCGCCAAAGCGCGTCTTCGACAGAATGAGTTGCAGCGCGATCGTGAGCAACCCGCATACCACAATGATGAGCAGGCGATAGCGCCCGACACCAACACCAAAGACATCAAAACGTCCGCGCAGATATTCAGGCAACTGAACGTAAACCTGGCTCGACCCCATGACGTAATCGAGCGCCGCCACCGCCATGAAGACGAGGCCGATGGTGAACAACACCTGATCGAGATGCGGCTTGCGATAGAGATGAACGTAGAGTGTGCGTTCAAACACCAGTCCGATTGCGGCGCTCGCAAGGAACGCAAGCGGCAACGACAGCAGGAACGGCACGCCGAGCCGGTTCACCAATGTTACGGTGATGTAGCCGCCGGCCATGGCGAAAGCGCCATGCGCGAGATTGACGAAATTCATCAAGCCAAGCGTAACGGCAAGCCCGCATGCCAAAACGAACAGCAGCATGCCGTAAGCGATTCCGTCGAACAAAATGGTCAGCATGATTGCATCGCGTTGCTCTGAATGCCGTCATGCCCGCGCCTGAGGCGCGGGCATGATTGCTTTCGTGCAATCGGCTTCGAGTGCCGATTACTTCTTCACCTTGGCAGGATCTTTGACATTCTCGTAGGTCGCGAATTCGACGTTGTAGAGTTCGCCGTTCTTCTTTTCGACCTTGCGAATGTAGA
>CAMBBO010000302.1 GCA_945862935.1 Pseudorhodoplanes sinuspersici
TCGGCACCTTCATGATCCTCGATCACATCGCGCGCGCGAAACGCATGGGGTTGTCCTACGTCTATCTTGGCTATTGGGTGCGCGGGTCACGCAAGATGGATTATAAGAGCCGCTTCCTCCCGCAGGAACGGCTGATGTCGCAAGGATGGCTGAGGATCGACGAGTGACCGGCTGGCGAAGCCTTGCGTTCGCCGGCGCGATGCTCGCGAGTGCGGGTGCAGCCGCATCGCCCGTGGCAATTACCGAACACGTCCGCGCGGAGTTGATCGCTGATCTCGAAGCGGCAAAACCCGGCTCGACCATTACGCTCGGAATCAATCAACACATCAAGCCGCGCTGGCACACCTATTGGCAAAATTCCGGGGATTCCGGCCAGGCGACCTCGATCAATTGGACTTTGCCCGTAGGTCTAAAAGCCGGAGGCATTCTTTGGCCAGCGCCGAAGCGTCTCGATGTCGGGCCAGTGACAAATTACGGTTTCGAGAATGAGGTCACGCTGCTTACCGAGATTACAGTTCCGCCGGATGCGCGGCCGGGCGCATCGCTGCCAATCAAGGCGGATGTAGATTGGCTCGTGTGCGAGGACACCTGCATTCCAGAGCAGGTCACGCTCACAATTGATTTGAAAATCACCGCAGTCGATCAGCCCGCAGCGCAGGGCGCGGCGCGGATCGAAATGGCTCGCGCGCTGCTTCCCGTTCAAAGCCCTTGGCCGGTAAAGGCGGAAATCGAAAAAAATACAATTGCTTTGTCGATTGCCGGCATCGACCCCTCCCGCATTGAGACGATCAATTTTTTTCCACTGGACTGGGGCGTCATCGATCACGCGGCGCCACAGCCCGTCACGCGCAATGCCAATAGCCTGACACTTGAATTGAAGCGCCCGGACGAAAAGATGCCCGAACGGCTTCGAGGCGTCGTCGTACTAAAGGAAAAAGACGTCGACGTGCCGCGCGCACTCTCGTTTGATTTGCCCGGCACCCCCTCATCGATGACTGCTATTCCGCGCGGCCTTGGCACGGACGCCAACGTCGCCCTCGCCCTTCTCTGGGCGTTGCTCGGTGGTCTGATCCTCAACCTGATGCCGTGCGTATTCCCGGTCCTGTCCATCAAGGTGATGTCACTCGTTTCGCATTCGCGATTGAGCGCAACGAAAATCCGGATGCACGGTCTGGCATATGCGGCAGGCGTTCTTTTATCGTTTCTGTCGCTTGCGGGAATGCTGGTCGCGCTGAAGGCCGCAGGCGCGCAAATCGGTTGGGGATTTCAATTCCAGTCGCCGCTGTTCGTGCTGTTCCTCGCTTACGTGATGTTTGCTGTCGGGCTAAGCCAGTCGGGCCTGCTCGCGTTTGGTTCGTCGCTCACCCGACTTGGTAATCTTCTCTCCGCGCGCGATGGCTACGCCGGAAGTTTACTCAGCGGGATTCTTGCTGCTGTTGTCGCGACGCCGTGTACGGCCCCGTTCATGGGTGCGGCGATCGCATACGCGCTTACGCAATCACCACCGATCCTTCTCCTTGTTTTTGCCGCGCTGGGGTTCGGTCTCGCGCTTCCCTATGTCGTGCTGACGTCATTCCCACGTTTCCTGCGCCTCTTGCCGCGGCCCGGTGCATGGATGGAGACGTTTAAGCAAGTCATGGCTTTTCCGATGTACGGGGCGGCGGTCTGGCTCCTTTGGGTGCTTGGCTTGCAGGCGGGCAACGACGCCGTTGCTGCGGCACTCGCCGGGATGATCCTCATCGCATTTGCTTGCTGGCTCGCCGGGCAAAGCCGTGCATTCAAGTCCGTGGGTCGGCGTGTGGCAGCCGGTTTTTCGGTGCTTGCGCTGGTAGGCGCCCTCGCCGCTGGAATCGTGGTTCAGCAGGCAGACGGCACAGCGCCGCAGGCACAGATGGCCGCCGGGAAAATCCCTTTCGAACCCTATAGTCCCGCCCGCTTCGATGCGCTGCGCGCTGAGGGAAAGCCGGTTTTCCTCAATTTCACAGCCGCCTGGTGCATCACCTGCCTCGTCAACGAACGCGTTGCGCTCAATCAAGGAAGCGTGAGCGAGGCATTCGCGGACGCGAACATCGTGTATCTTAAAGGCGACTGGACTCGGCAGGACGCGGCAATCACTGCTAAATTGTCCGAATTCAACCGGAATGGAGTGCCGCTTTACGTGTTCTATCCAGCGGGGCGCGAGTCCCGCCCGGTCATTCTTCCGCAGATCCTGACCGCGGCCATCGTGTTACGCGAAACAGGTCAAATCCGGAAGGCGGACGCTCGTTAAACGAATTTGAGGAACAGGAGCAAGACATGAAGGTTACGAAGCATTTTGTCGGCGCTGCGTTGCTCAGTGCGGCGCTTTTCGTAAGTTCGCAGGCCAGCGCGGTGGAAGTAAACCAGCCGGCTCCCAATTTCACCGGCAAGACCGCGGACGGCACAACGCTCACGCTCGATCAGTTGCGCGGCAAGACCGTGGTTCTGGAATGGACCAATGACGGCTGCCCTTATGTGAAGAAGCACTACAGCTCGAAGAACATGCAGGGCCTGCAGAAGGATTACACCGGTCAGGGCATCGTCTGGCTGCAAATCATTTCTTCGCCGCCGGGAATGCAGGGTTACGCAGACGGGCCCCGCGCCATCGCTCTCAACGGAGAACGCGACGCAGTGCCGACCAAAACGCTGCTCGATCCTGAAGGCAAGCTCGGCCGTCTCTACGGCGCGCAGACAACGCCGCACATGCACATCGTCGATGCCAAGGGCACGCTGGTTTACAAGGGCGGCATCGACAGCATCGCTTCGTCGCGTCAGGAAGACTTGCCGAAGGCAGTCAACTACGTGCGCGAGGCGCTCAACGCGATGGGTTCAGGCAAGGCAATCCCGAATGCCTCCACCCGCCCTTATGGATGCACAATCCACTACAATTCGTAAGATATTGCCGCTCATGAAAGTGCCGCTGCGATCGCTCGCGGCGGCATTTTTCTTGTAACCGTCAGCCCGAGATGAAGTCGTAGAGCAGCTTCATATTCAGCGCGATTACAATCACCGCTGTCAGAATGGCCAAAGCCGTCACCCAGCGCGGCGCGATCAGCGATCCCATCTTCCCGCGATCGGCCGTGAACATCACAAGCGGCACGACCGCGAAGGGAAGCTGTAGACTGAGCAGCACCTGACTGAAGATCAGCAGTTTCGCTGAACCACTTTCGCCGTACCAGATCGTCGCGGCCGCAGCGGGCACAATCGCAATTGCCCGCGTGACCAACCTGCGCGCCCAGGCCGGAAGGCGGATGTCGAGGAAACCCTCCATCACAATCTG
>CAMBBO010000303.1 GCA_945862935.1 Pseudorhodoplanes sinuspersici
AGAATAAGGAGATCGTTCTCCTTGTTCATTGAACGGCCAACCGCGCGCACAGCCACGGCGAAATTATCGGGATTGGCGACTGGCACGGAATCGATCGTCTTCATGTTGTTGATCAGTCGCACGACGCGTCCCGGATCGAACGGAATGACCTTTCCAAGCGAAGCGAGGGCTCCGTCGAGTTCCTTGATGAAGACATCCTGTCCGGACCATCCCGCCATTCCGATCACGTACACGTCGCGCGCGCTCTTGTGTTCCGATAGCCGCGCGAATTGCCGCTGCAGCAAAGCCGGCTGCGCACGTTGCAGCTTGTCAAAATCGATCCAGATTTCCGGGTCGCCCGGCGCCTGCGCCACTGCCGCACCGGACCAAAGCGCGAGCGCGCCGAAAAAGGCGGCGCGGAGATAGCGAAACGAGGCCGAAGCTGTCGAAATATCCGTCATCCGATCGTTCCGGGGCTCACCGGCCGCCAGTCCCTGACAGGCGGCGGAATTCTCACTACATAACCCGTCTGGATGCTATGGGGTGCCGGCGAAGAGCTGACATGCCAATATTGTTATTACGATGAAATTCCTCGACGAAGCCAAGGTCTATATCGAATCCGGCGCAGGCGGAAACGGCTGCGTATCGTTTCGCCGTGAGAAATTCATCGAATTCGGCGGCCCGAATGGCGGCGACGGCGGCAATGGCGGGGACGTCATTGTCGAAGCCGTCGAGGGCCTCAACACGCTCATCGATTACCGTTATCAGCAGCATTTCAAGGCCGGACGCGGCGGCAACGGAATGGGCCAAGACCGCCACGGCGCGAACGGCGCCGACAAGATCATGAAAGTCCCGGTCGGTACGCAGATTTACGAAGAGGATGGCGAAACACTCCTCGCCGATCTCGACAAGGTGGGTGAACGCGTCGTGCTCGCGCATGGCGGCAATGGCGGATTCGGCAACGCGCATTTCAAGAGTTCGACCAATCGCGCGCCGCGTCATGCCAATCCCGGCCAGCCTCTCGAGGAGCGCACCATCCGGTTGCGCCTGAAGCTGATCGCGGACGCGGGTGTGGTCGGGCTACCCAATGCTGGCAAATCCACCTTCCTCGCCGCGGTCAGCGCGGCAAAACCGAAAATCGCTGATTACCCGTTCACGACACTCCATCCGCAGCTTGGCGTATTCGCAGTCGATGGACGCGAATTCGTGCTCGCCGATCTGCCGGGGTTGATCGAAGGCGCGCACGAAGGCGTTGGTCTGGGCGACCGTTTCCTCGGCCATATCGAACGCTGCCGGGTTCTGCTGCATCTCGTCGATGGCACAAGCGAAGATGTGGTGGCGGCCTACAAAACTGTTCGCGGCGAACTCGAAGCTTATGGCGAAGGTCTCGTCGGCAAGCCGGAGATTCTCGCATTATCGAAGGTCGATGCGATGACTCCCGAACAGATCGAAGCCCAGGTCAAGGTGCTCAAGCGCGCCGCCCGGCGCGCGCCGCTGGTCATGTCCGCGCATTCGCGCGAAGGCGTGCAGCAGGTATTGCGCGCGCTGCTGCAGGTAATCGACGACGCGCGTGAACTCAGCGGCGAACGGCCAAACCAATTGCCGCAATCCTGGCAGCCCTGAGGACTTGACCCGGCGATCCCAATAAGGGACGCACTATCGCCCGCTCACCAGCGCATTTTTCATGACCCGCCTTCCCGCACTCACCGATTTCCGCCGTATCGTCATCAAGGTCGGCTCGTCGCTGCTCGTCGATTCTGATGCGAGCATGCTGCGCGAGGCGTGGCTGGATACGCTGATCGACGATATTTCCAGTCTGCAGCGCGATAATCGCGACATCCTCGTGGTGTCGTCCGGGGCAATTGCGCTCGGCCGATCCATCCTGAAATTGCCGTGCGGTCCTTTGAAGCTTGAGGATTCGCAAGCCGCGGCTGCCGTCGGCCAGACCGAGCTCGCGCGCGTGTGGACGCAGATGCTTGGCCGGCACGGCATGACGGCGGGGCAAATTCTCGTAACGCTCGGCGACACCGAGGAACGCCGCCGCTATCTCAATGCGCGCAGCACAATCGACAAGCTGCTCGAATGGAAATGCGTGCCGGTAATCAACGAGAATGACACTGTGGCGACTACGGAAATCCGTTACGGCGACAACGACCGCCTCGCCGCACGTGTCGCAACGATGGTCAGCGCCGATTGCCTCGTGCTTCTGTCCGACATCGACGGACTTTACGACGCACCGCCCGGCGAGGGGCGCGTGGCCAATCTCATTCCGCTGGTGGAGCGCATCACCCCGCAGATCGAAGCGATGGCAGGCACGGCAGGGTCAGAACTTTCGCGCGGCGGTATGCGGACGAAAATCGAGGCGGGCAAGATCGCCGTTTCCTCAGGCACGCATATGGTCATTGCGTCCGGCAAGACGCTGAACCCCCTGCGCGCGATTCTCGACGGAGCGCGCTGCACATGGTTTCTAACCCCTGCGAACCCTGTCGCCGCCCGCAAAAAATGGATCGCAGGTTCGCTCGAACCGCGTGGCGTCGTATTCATCGACGCAGGCGCGGTCGCAGCGTTGCGCCGAGGCAAGAGTCTGCTTCCCGCCGGTGTGAAGCGTGTCGACGGAGAATTTCAGCGCGGCGATGCCGTCATCATCCGCGACCTCGACGGCACCGAGATCGCGCGCGGACTTGTCGCCTATGACGCGGCCGACGCGCAGAAGATCGTCGGTCAATCGTCCGCCGACATTCTCAGCCTTCTCGGCATGGAAGGGCGCGCGGAGATGGTGCATCGCGACGACCTCGTTATGGGCGGCGGGTAGCCTCATCCACGATTTATTAAGCATGTTCGCGTGTGATCTCTCCGGGTTGAGGAGAGACACATGCGAAAGACGATGATCGCTGCGGCAACTCTCGCGGCATTGCTTGCCGGCATTGAAACCGCCAATGCGTTTAGCGAACGCGTGGTAACGGGCGCCGCATTCGGCGCAGGGACCGGCGCATTGCTCGCAGGCCCAATCGGAGCCGTTGCGGGCGGCGTGGTCGGCGGAATTGTCGGCGGTCCGCGTCTACCTCGTGGCTTTACCGAATGCTTTCGCAATCGAAAGACCGGCGAGCATCGCTGCTATTCGCGCTGACGCTTCTTTGCAGCAGCACTGAACGAGACAGCCCCGCACGATGCGGGGCATTTTTGTTCCGTTCTGGTAGCGGAACCCGGAACTCCTCCGTCTTGCTTCACTCAACTTGCGCGATTGTGGAAAAATGAATTTACGATTCCCATTGCGCGCCAATGCAATGCAAGGATGCCGCCTC
>CAMBBO010000304.1 GCA_945862935.1 Pseudorhodoplanes sinuspersici
CAATCTGCGGCGACGCTCAATCTTCTGCGCGCGTTTGCGCAAGGCGGCTACGCGAACCTTGCGAGCGTGCATCAGTGGATGCTCGGCTTTGTGAAGGATTCTCCGCAATCGAAACGCTACATGGAAATCGCCGACCGGATTTCGGAGGCGCTTGAATTCATGCGCGCTTGCGGGCTTGATCTCGAAAGTCATCCGGAACTGCGTACGACGGAAATCTACACCAGCCACGAAGCATTGCTGCTCGGCTACGAAGAAGCGATGACCCGCGTCGATTCGACGAGCGGTGACTGGTACTGCACCTCAGGGCACATGCTCTGGATTGGCGACCGAACCCGGCAGCCGGATCATGCGCATATCGAATTCTGCCGCGGTGTGAAGAATCCCATCGGATTGAAATGCGGCCCCTCGATAAAGCCGGACGAGCTTCTCCGTTTGATCGATGTGCTCAATCCCGAGAATGAAGCCGGCCGCCTGACGCTGATCTGCCGGTTCGGGTCGGACAAGATTGGCGATCATCTTCCTGCGCTCGTCCGTGCGATTGAGCGCGAGAAGCGCAGTGTCGTTTGGTCCTGCGATCCGATGCACGGCAACACCATCTCGTCTGCAAGCGGCTACAAGACCCGTCCGTTCGACCGGATCCTCAACGAGGTGCGTGACTTCTTCGCAGTTCATGCCGCGGAGGGCACTCACGCCGGTGGTGTCCATCTCGAGATGACCGGCCAGAATGTGACCGAGTGCACCGGCGGTGCGCGCGCGATCACCGATGCCGATCTCAACGATCGTTACCACACGTTCTGTGATCCTCGCCTCAACGCCGAGCAGTCGATCGATCTCGCATTCCTTCTGGCGGAGCTGCTGAAGAAGGAACGCGTGGCCAAAGCCAAGCCGCTCTCGGCTGCGTCGGGCCTTTAGCCATCCGGCTCGTTGCTTTCGATCAGAGTAACCGCGCGCTTACGGCGCGTGGTTACTGGTGCGTAGCGCGCCCGTGGAAGTGCCCGTGAATCGCAGGTTTTCGCTGCGCCGGAGAGTTCCGCTTTCCTTCCCATTAACGCTCCCGGCTGACGCGGCACCACAGGCCGCGCGCGCGGCAATGAATTGAAAGCAATTCAATTCAAATTTTACGCACTCACGGCGGGAGGCATTCGTGGCGCGTGCAAGAACAACAAAGTTTGCTGCTGTAACCGCGATTGTCCTGGCGATATTGCCGGGGCCGGTGGCGTATGCCGCGAGGGTCGTGGATTCCGATGGGCCGCAATGGCCTAACGCCCCTTTGCCTGCGCTTCAGAGTGACGCGCCAGGACGCGGCGCTAAAGCGGATTCTTTCGAGGCGCGCTGGCCGAGCATTTCGGACGATATCGTCGGCTCGATTCCGTCGCCGAGTGTGCCACGCACGCCTTGGCTCGGCGAAGAACGCGCCGCATCTAATCCATTCGTGCGTTCCGGGCCATCCGCGTTCGACGGTGATCTCGGGCTTCGCTATTGGTTCAACTGGGCCAAGACCGGCAAGGATCTCTACGACATTCCGGGCGACGCGCTCGTGTCGCGCCTCACCTATGACGGTATGTACGGCAATTCGGGTGAAGGCTTTGGGCGCTTAGACCACACAAGCGGATTTTATACGAAGGGCTATCTCGGTGGCGGTCTGTTTGCGAAAGGCCAGCTCAAGGATGAGGATTTCCCGCCAACGACCACACCTTACTCCAGCACGCTCAGCAGTCTGAGTGGCAGCTCGCTCGGTTACGCCAACGTCGATCTCGGCTTCAATTTCTGGCGCGATCAAACTTTCCGCATTGGCGGCTTCACCGGGTATCATTATTTCAATCAGCGCGTTCACGCTTATGGCTGTAACCAGATCGCTGGAAATACATCGATTTGCGGAACGACGCCGGTGTCGGATTCGATACAGGTGATCGAGCAGGATAATTCCTGGCATTCGCTACGGGTTGGCGTCGATGCCGATCTGAAGATAGGCGACAAGATTACTTTGCGGGCCGATGCGGCTTATCTGCCATACGTCAAAATGTACGGCATGGACTTGCACCATTTGCGGATCGGAACCACGGTGGGCGACTTCGCCGGTGGCATCCCTGAGGATGGCGCAGGCCGCGGGTATCAATTCGAAGCCTCAATTGCATATGCCGTTGATGAGAATGTCAGCCTCGCGGTGGGCGGCCGCTACTGGCACATGGAGGCGTCGGGCCAAACGCATTTCGAGGGCAATGTCGTCGGCACGACCACGTCTCCGCAGCCGGTCAACTGGTCGACAGATATTTACGGCGTTTTTGTCCAGGGATCCTTCAAGTTTGGCCCTTATCCAACTTCGAGCTTTTAGCAGGACTTGGTTCCGGCAGGACGTCGATTGGCCGCTCGCATAAGCCCGAGGGCCGCATTGCAGGCGGCGAATGCGCGCGTTAGATCATGCGCATGAGCACCCGGCCCGCCGACCACCTTGCAATCACTATCGCGCAACTCAATCCGACGGTTGGCGACGTGGCCAGCAATGCTGCGAAAGCGCGCGATGCACGCGCGAAGGCCGCAGCCGACAACGCCGACCTGATTGTTTTCACGGAATTGTTTATCGCCGGCTATCCGCCGGAAGACCTCGTGCTGAAGCCGGCATTTCAGGCGGCGTGCCGAAGCGCGGTCGAGGATCTGGCGCGCGAGACGGCCGATGGCGGGCCGGCCGCCATCATCGGGACACCCTGGCTCGACCGCGGCAAACTTTACAACGCAATCGCATTGCTCGAGCGCGGCCGCATTACCGCCCTGCGCTACAAGGCGGATCTTCCGAACTACGGCGTGTTCGACGAAAAGCGCGTTTTCGCACAAGGTCCGATGCCCGGCCCTCTGAGCTTCAAAGGCGTACGCATCGGTGTGCCAATCTGCGAAGACATCTGGTCCACCGATGTCGTCGAGTGTCTTGCGGAAACCGGCAGCGAATTGCTGATCGTTCCGAACGGCTCTCCGTATTGGCGCGACAAGGACGACGTACGGCTCAATACGGTGGTCGCGCGCGTTACCGAGCAAAAACTTCCGCTCATCTATCTCAATCAGGTCGGCGGTCAGGACGAGCTTGTGTTCGACGGCGCATCCTTCGCGTTGCATGCGGATCGTTCGATTGCATTCCAGCTTCCTGCGTTTTCCGAAACGGTGACGACGACGCATTGGGAACGTGCGGGAGAGGAATGGCGTTGCATTCAAGGTCCGCAAGCCAAACTCGAAGACGCAGCGGAGGCCGACTACACTGCCTGCGTGCTCGGACTGCGCGACT
>CAMBBO010000305.1 GCA_945862935.1 Pseudorhodoplanes sinuspersici
CAAAGCTGCTGGAGCGCGGTCTTCTGCGCATGGACCCTGAGCGCCACACCTGCACCTGGAAGTACGAACAGGTCACACTCACCGTCACCGAATTTTTGATCCTGCATGCGCTCGCCGCGCGTCCGGGCGTCGTGAAAAGCCGCAACGCGCTGATGGATGCGGCCTATGACGATCAAGTTTATGTCGACGACCGCACCATCGACAGCCACATCAAGCGGCTGCGCAAGAAGTTCAAGGTGGTCGATGACGACTTTGAAATGATCGAAACGCTTTATGGTGTCGGCTATCGCTTCAAAGAGGCTTGAAAAGCCCTCTGACACGCCGGCGAGCTTTGCGTTAAAATAGGCCCCGGCGGGGGCGCGCAGACGGAAAGCTTGCTTTGCTCGACCGGACCTCACAGCTCGAAACGCAGAACACGCAGGCAAAGCCGCGCAGCGACGAGGCCCCGCGCCCCGAGCGCGTCAGCCTTATGGATCGCGCTCGCCGTTTCTGGCGCTTCGTCGTCTCGCAAAGCTTTTCGAGCCTCACGCGCCGCATCGTTGTGCTCAACGTCGCGGGCCTGCTCGCGCTCGTTCTCGGCATTATGTACCTGTCGCAATTTCGCGCAGGGCTAATCGACGCGCGTATCTCATCGATGCAGGTGCAGGGCGAAATCATCGCCGGCGCCATCGCCGCATCCGCGACCGTGGAGTCGGACGCCGTCACGATCGACCCGGAAAAGCTTCTGGAATTGAAGCCGGGCGAAAGTTTCGGGCCGGACGATTATTCGCTGTTCGAATTTCCGATTAATCCGGAACGCGTCGCACCTGTGTTGCGCCGCCTCGTCTCGCCAACAAATACCCGCGCGCGCATTTACGACCGTGACGGCGTGCTGTTGCTAGACAGCCGCAACCTGTATGGCCGCGGCGATATCCTGCGTTTCGACCTGCCTTCGCCCGCCGACGAAAAGCCCGGCATGATCGAACGGGCGTGGATCGCGATCCGCACATGGCTCGGCCGTGGTGACCTTCCGCTCTACAAAGAGCTCGGCCCCGGCAACGGTAGGGACTATGCCGAGGTTGCGCAGGCGCTTGCCGGTCAGAAGGCCGCGAGCATGGTTCGCATCAACGATCGCGCCGAAGTCATCGTGTCGGTCGCCGTGCCGGTGCAGCGTTTCCGCGCAGTGCGCGGTGCGCTGCTTCTCTCGACGCAAGGTGGTGACATCGACCAGATCGTCGAGGCCGAGCGTCTTGCGATCTTCAAGGTGTTTCTGGTCGCAGCGGGCGTGATGGTGGTCCTCTCCATGCTGCTCGCGAGCACCATCGCTGGCCCGGTGCGCCGCCTTGCCGACGGCGCGGAGCATGTACGGCGGCGCATCCGCTCGCGCGTCGAAATCCCGGATTTCACCAAGCGCGGAGACGAGATCGGGCATTTGTCCGGCACGCTGCGCGACATGACCAATGCGATGTATAGCCGCATCGAGGCGATCGAGAGCTTCGCAGCCGATGTCGCGCATGAATTGAAGAACCCGCTGACCTCGCTGCGTTCCGCGGTGGAAACGCTGCCGATGGTGAAATCGAAAGACAGCCAGGAGAGGCTTCTCGCCGTCATCCAGCACGATGTCAGCCGGCTCGACCGGCTGATTTCGGATATTTCCGACGCGAGCCGCCTCGACGCAGAATTGCAGCGTCAGGATGCCGCCCCGGTCGACATGCATCATCTGCTCACGACGCTCGCCGAGGCAGCGAACGAGGTTCGCAAGGACGACACCAATGTCGTTCTTGCTTTTGAGGGCGGCGCGCCAAAATCGTTCACCGTACCCGGGCACGATTCCCGCATCGCACAGGTGATCGACAATCTGATCCAGAACGCGCGTTCGTTCTCCAATTCGGGCGGCACCGTGCGCGTCACCTGTCGCAGGCTGAAGAATGAAGTCGAGATCGTGGTCGACGATGACGGGCCGGGAATCCGCACCGATGCCTTCGACAAGATTTTCGAGCGTTTCTACACCGACCGGCCGCAACAGAATTTCGGACAGAATTCCGGCCTTGGGCTGTCCATCTCCAAGCAGATCGTCGAAGCGCATGGCGGCAGGCTGTGGGCGGAAAATCGCACGGGCGTCGCGACGCACGAAGGCAGCGAGCCGCTCGTGCTCGGTGCGCGCTTCATCGTGCGCCTGCCCGCGATCTAGTTTCATCGCATGTCCCAGCCGACCATTCACGCGTCTGCAATTCTGGTGGGCGCTCGCGCGCTGCTTATTCGCGGACCATCCGGCAGCGGAAAATCGCGGCTCGCGCTTGCGCTGTTGCAGGCGGCATCGTCCGGCGCGCTACGCTTCGCGCGCCTCGTCGGCGACGATCGCGTTCATGTGCAAGCACATCACGGCAGGCTGCTTGTAAGTCCTGCGCCGACGCTTGAAGGGCTTCTGGAAATCCGCGGCATCGGCATCCGCGCTTATCCGTTCGAGCCGGTGGCGGTGGCCGGCCTTGTGGTCGATCTCGGCGCGCCGGGCGCACAGCGGATGCCGGACACGCAGACTGTGGAGATCGAAGGCGTAACGCTCGCGCGGCTTCCCGTCGCACCGGGAGCGGACGCTTTACCGCTTGTTTTGGCCGCCCTGGCACCAATTTGAGAGCGGCGCGCGGGACAAACCCGCGTATTCCGCAGGGTCGGGCGGTAAATCCCGGCTGGTAAGTCGGTGCCAGACGTCCTATTTACCGCACTGCAATAAGAGCGCCTGTGACGCCCCCTAAGCCTTGCCAAGGTTGAGCGGGGTCGTCATGAATGGCGCCCTTTCGTGAGGCGCACCAAGCGCCCGCGAGGAGACTTTATGATTGGTCTTGTACTCGTCACCCACGGCCGCCTCGCTGTGGAATTCCGCTCAGCCCTCGAACACGTCGTCGGTCCGCAACGGCAGATCGAAGCCATCACCATTGGCCCGGACGACGACGTCGAGCAGAGGCGCAAGGACATCATCGAAGCGGTGAAGCGCGTCGATACCGGCGCGGGCGTCGCGATCCTCACCGACATGTTCGGCGGCACGCCGTCCAATCTCGCAATCTCGGTAATGGGCCGCCCCAACGTCGAAGTGCTCGCGGGCATCAATCTTCCCATGCTGGTGAAGCTTGCCAAGGTTCGCGACGGCACCCCGCTCACCGAAGCGGTCAATGCCGCGCAGGAAGCCGGCCGCAAATACTGCACCATCGCGAGCCGCGTCCTCGCCGGAAAATGAGTGCGCGCAATCCCGATCCGCGTAACGCCGACGGCGCT
>CAMBBO010000306.1 GCA_945862935.1 Pseudorhodoplanes sinuspersici
CGCCTCAGGCCTGTTCGTCATCTGGCGCGAACGCCAGCTTGGCCTCGAACGTGTTCGTACCAGTTCGGACAGCGCGCCTATCGGCAAATAACGTCAGAACGCCTTGAAGGTAATCATGGTGCGGGTGTCCTGAATGCCCGGAATCTTGTGCACCTTCTCATTCACGAAATGGCCGATATCCGTGCCGGCCTCGACGTAGAATTTCACCAGCAGGTCGAACTCGCCCGCGGTCGAATAGACCTCCGACGCGATCTCGGCATCGGCCAGCGCATTGGCCACCGTGTAGGACTGGCCAAGCTTGCATTTGATCTGGACGAAGAAGGGTATCATGCAGTCCTCCGGGCGCGGGCGCGCGGCCAAATGAGCAAAAACCGGCTTTCCTTGCAAGCGCCCGGATTATCGTAGCGAAAGCGCCAGCATCAACAGTGCAATCGCAGCGATCCATGAGCCTGCAATACGGATCGCAATGACCAGCCAGGGCCATTCCGCGCGCGCAGCCAGAAAAGCGATCAGCGCAACTTCGGCGAGCGCCGCGAGCGCGGCCCCTGACAGCGCAAGCAGGGTCTCGCTCGCAAAAATGCTCGACGGCACGGAATCAAGCTGAAGCGTAAATCCCGTGGCAATCGCAAGCAGTGCCACCAGCAGAAACGGCAGACGGGCGCGCGCCGCGAGCGTAACGCCGCTTAAGATCGCGGTGCCGAGAAGCATCGTTTCGGCGCGGTCGGTCGCGAATGCGAGAACGACAAGCGCCATCGCGCCGAGAAGTCCTGCTGCGAAAATCGCGATCAATGCGCTGCGTTCATCGGAAGGCCGCTGGCCGATCAGCAGGGCCAGCGCAATGACATTAATGACATGCGTTGGCACCATCAGCGGGTGCAGCAATCCGCCTTCAAATCCCGAAACTCCGGCGATGATCGTATGTGCAGAAGTGCTCTCCGGCAGGCAGGCCAGCAGCACAATGGACAGGGCCCAAAATCGGGCGGGACTCGTGAGGGCAGCGCGCATCTGACGCGCAGGCTAGGCTGTGCCGCGCGCTGCGGCAACGCGGCCGGACATGGCTGCGCAGCCACCACTTGCGCCAAATCGAGCATCGGACTAGTTATCGCATCAGCAATCTCATGGGGTGTCCGGCGGTCCGGACTGAGAGGCGTCACGCCAACCCATTGAACCTGATCCGGGTGATACCGGCGGAGGGAGCAGAGATGCGGGCGCTTCGCAGTGATTTGCCTGACATGGTGGCTGATGTTCTTGCGCGTGTGCGCGAGAAGCGGCCGCGTGTGCATTCCATCACCAACGCCGTAGCGCAGGTTTTCACCGCCAACGTATTGCTGGCCTTCGGCGCGATCCCGTCGATGACGATTTCGGTGGATGAAATCGGGAGTTTCGTCGAGCGCGCCGACGCGCTGCTCGTCAATCTCGGAACGTTTGACGCCGAACGTCGCGCCGCGACCGATATTGCGATCAAGCAGGCGGTTGGCAAGAGCACGCCGTGGGTGCTCGATCCCGTGCTGATCGACCGCTCGCCTCCGCGCGCCGATTATGCGCGCGCGATTGCCAAGCGCGGCCCGGCGGTGGTCCGGCTGAATGCCGCTGAATTCGAGGCGCTCGCACGGCTGCCTTCCGACGACGGCTCCGTCATTCGCTACGCCGGCGAACGCGAATTGACTGTGGCGCTGACTGGCGCTGCGGATCTCGTCACCGATGGTCAGCATCAGCGGCGCATCGGAAATGGCCATGAATGGATGACGCTGGTCACGGCGATGGGTTGCGCTGAATCGGCGATGGTCGCGGCGTGCCTCGCTGTTGAAAAAAATTCGGTGTTGGCTGCCTCGTCGGCCCTGCTCGCGCTCGGGGTTGCGGGCGAACTTGCAGCGGAACGCGCACGCGGACCCGGCACCTTCGCTGCCGAAATTCTCGATGCCCTGCACGGCCTCGACAAGGCAGCGCTCGTTTCACGCGCGAGGGTGAGCTGATGCGCCCCGACCTTCGCCTTTATGCGCTGCTCGATCCGGAGCGCTCCGGCGGCCGCGAGCTTGCAACATTGGCGCGTGAGGTCGCGCAAGGCGGCGCAACGCTTGTGCAGCTTCGCGACAAGCTCGGTTCGACGCGCCGCATGATCGAAAGTGCGCGTGCGATCAAGGCGGCACTCGCTTCGTTTAACGTGCCGCTGTTGATCAACGATCGTGTTGATGTTGCGCTGGCGTCGAAGGCCGATGGCGTACACGTGGGCTGGGATGACATGAGTATTGCCGATGTGCGCGCTTTGCTTGGCCGCGATGCGATCGTCGGGCTTTCGATCAAGACAATCGAACAGGTCAACGCAGCCCCGGTGGATGCGCTGGATTATGTCTGCATTGGCGGCGTGTTTCCGACATTGTCCAAAGATAATCCCGATGCGCCTGTTGGTGTCGCCGGGTTTTCGCGGCTGGCCAGCGCGATGCGCGCGCGCGCGCCGAAAATGCCGGTGGGCGCGATTGCCGGCATCGATGCAGCGAATGCGGGTAGCGTGATGGCGGCCGGATCGGATGGTGTCGCGATCATTTCGGCGTTGACGCTGGAGCCGGACCCGGCAGCGGCTGCGCGCAAATTGCGCGAGATCATCGACGGAGAGATCACCCGGCGAGGTGCGGCATGACCGCGATTGCCGTCACCATTGCAGGATCGGATTCGGGTGGCGGTGCCGGCATTCAGGCTGACCTCAAGACATTCTCCGCGCTCGGCGTATACGGCGCATCGGTGATCGCGGCATTGACCGCGCAGAACACGCGCGGCGTGACGGCGATCCACGATGTACCGGCGGACTTCATCACGGCGCAGATCGACGCGGTGTTTTCCGATCTCAAGGTGAATGCCGTAAAAATCGGAATGCTGTCGCAACCGGCCGCAATCCGGGCGGTGGCGGATGGTTTGCAGAAATACGATCAACGCAATGTAGTGCTCGATCCTGTGATGGTTGCGACCTCCGGTGATAAATTGCTCGCGCCCGAAGCGGTCGATGTTCTTCGCAAGCTGCTCATTCCGCGCGCCATCGTCATCACGCCGAATTTGCCGGAAGCTGCGGTGCTGCTGGAAACGGCTGTCGCCGAAACCGAAGCGCAAATGCAAGAGCAGGGCGAGAAGCTCGTCGCGCTTGGCGCGAAGGCTGTCCTGATGAAAGGCGGTCATGGCTCGGGTGCGGAAGCCGTCGATCTTTTGGTGACAGCGAATGCCGTCGCGCGTTTTTCTAGCGAACGC
>CAMBBO010000307.1 GCA_945862935.1 Pseudorhodoplanes sinuspersici
CTCTAAAGCCATACATCAGGGAGGACCACTTTTCTGAGGGCAGACCAGTGGCTCGTCGGCTTTTATGCGCTCGGATTCGTCGCTTTGCTGGCCTGGCGCATCGGCCTTATCGCCTCGTACAGCGATGGATGCATGAAGGCCGCCTGACCCGCCGCACGGTGATCGTCGGCGGCGGCGAAGCGGGCGACAAGCTAATTTCAGCGATCGACAAGCAGGAAGACAAGGACGTACAGATCGTCGGAATTTTCGACGACCGCAACGACGAGCGCGCACCAAATTCGGTTCCGGGCTATCACAAACTCGGCACCGTCGATGATTTCATCCAGTTCGCACGGCGCACGCGCATCGACCTCGTGATCTTTTCGCTGCCAATTTCGGCCGAGACACGCATCCTGCAAATGTTGAAAAAGCTCTGGGTGCTGCCAGTCGATATTCGCCTGTCCGCGCATTCGAACAAGCTGCGTTTCCGTCCGCGCTCCTATTCCTATATCGGCTCCGTTCCCGTGATCGATGTCTTCGACCGGCC
Organism: Pseudorhodoplanes sinuspersici; assembly: GCA_945862935.1. GTDB lineage: Bacteria > Pseudomonadota > Alphaproteobacteria > Rhizobiales > Xanthobacteraceae > Pseudorhodoplanes > Pseudorhodoplanes sinuspersici_A. The sequence continues at coordinate 527 of CAMBBO010000307.1, forward strand.
GATCGCCGATTGGGATTTTGTAATGAAATGGCTTTTCGACAAATTCGTCGGCGGCCTTGCGCTGATCGCAACGGCGCCGGTGATGGCGCTCGTCGCAATCGCGATCAAACTCGACAGCCGCGGTCCGGTACTTTTCAAACAGAAACGCTACGGATTCAACAACGACCTGATCGAAGTTTACAAATTTCGCTCGATGTACGTAGACGCGACCGACGCCACGGCTTCCAAACTTGTCACCAAGGGCGATCCGCGTGTCACCCGCGTCGGCCGCTTCATCCGCAAAGCCAGCCTCGATGAATTGCCACAGCTATTTAATGTGGTCTTCAGGGGCAACCTTTCGCTTGTCGGGCCGCGTCCGCATGCCGTGAACGCGAAAGCGCAGACTCGTCTTTACGACGAGGCAGTCGATGGCTATTTCGCCCGTCATCGCGTGAAACCAGGCGTCACCGGGTGGGCGCAGATCAACGGCTGGCGCGGCGAAACAGACACCGAGGAAAAGATCCAGAAGCGCGTTGAATTCGATCTTTACTATATCGAAAACTGGTCGGTGTTACTCGATCTCTACATCGTGGCTATGACGCCCTACGCGCTGTTGAAGACCGAGAACGCCTATTGATCACCCTGCAGGAATGCGAGGCGCAATTCGCAGCGCCGCCAAATCGGGCACGTGCTGCACCGGCAGCGCGGACAATCCTGTACGTCACGCTGTTCATCACAATCCTGATCAGCCCGCTCGTCTTCATCGAACCTGCCCCATATGAATTTGTCGCAGGCATTCTCGGCCTAACCTGCCTGATGGCGCGCGTTCCGCTTGAAGCGCGGATTTGGCCGCTGGTCCTGATGCTCGTCGTCTGGAACATCGGCGGCGTCATCGCCATGACCGGAGTAATAGACGAGGACCTCACCGTCCGCTTCGTTGCGATCTCGCTATTCATGGCTTTTAGCGCGGTCATCTACGGCTGCCTGTTTGCGCAGGACGACATGACGCCGCTCTCGATCATGCGGCGCACCTACATCGTTGCTGCCGCCTTTGTCGCGGTGATCGGGATCGTCGGCTATTTCAACATGTTTCCAGGCGCCATGGAGAAGTTCGCGGGCATGGGCCGCGCTCAGGGTACGTTTAAGGACCCAAACGTGTTTGGGCCTTTTCTTATTCTGCCCCTCCTGATGCTGATCCATTCGCTGCTGATCGAGCGCATCAAATTGCGCCAGGTCGCATTCCTCCTGATCATTCTCGCAGGACTTTTCCTGAGCTTCTCGCGCGGCGCGTGGTTTCACTTCTCGCTGTCCGCCGCCTGCATGATCGCACTGATGTTCATCACCGCCCCCGACGCGCGCACCCGCGCGCGGCTGACACTGTTGACGGCGATCGCGATCGGGCTGCTCGCGACCATCCTTGTCTTTTCGCTGTCGTTCGATGCGGTCGGCGGCATGTTCAAGGAGCGCGCCAAACTGATCCAGGACTATGACGCCGGCAGCTCGATGGGCCGGTTCAATCTGCAGCAGCTTGCCGTCGGCCGTCTCCTGGAAAACCCCCTCGGGCTCGGGCCCTACGGTATGCAGCGGCTTTATGGACTACAGCAGCACAACACGTATCTGCAGGCCTTCTTGGTCTATGGCTGGATGGGAGGTCTGAGTTACGTCGCGATGATTCTGATGACGGCCGCCGTCGGCCTGCGCGCGGCCCTGCGGACATCTCCGTGGCAGCCCTACGCCATCACCGCTTTCGCCGCCTTTGTCGGCGTCTGCGCCGAGGGCTTCGTGATCGACACCGATCACTGGCGGCACTTCTTCCTTTATCTTGGCATCGTTTGGGGCACGTTTGCCGCAACCTCGCGCAATCTCGCGCGCTGACAAAGACAGAATTCAGCAAACAAAAAGCCCGCCAGATGGCGGGCTTTTTGTTTCACATCGCCGGAAATTTCTACTTCTGGCAAAGCAAGATCGGCTGATGCTGCCCGCCACCGGGCATGTGGACGATATCGCAGGACGTAAAGCCAGCTTCGCGGCACACCTTGAAGAGATACTCGGTACGATAGGCCACCGCCGCCTCCGGCTGCGCGATCGATTCCACATGCGCGTTACCCATTACGTGTTTGAACGTGTGGCGCGTGCCGTAGGTCGCGGGTGGATAGTCGAGATTGAAATGCGAATGCATGATCCGGCCGCCTGGCTTGAGCAGGCGGAAGCTCTCCCGAATGTAATTTTCCAGCTGCTCGTCGAGCACATGGGTCAGGAGCGAATTCGAGAAGATCAGGTCGAACGTGCCGTCGGCTTCCGGGATGCGATAATGCCCTTTTTCGCCAGACTGATTGTACGACACTGACGCGTCGGTCGAATGATGGAAGCGGAAGCGTTCCACATCGAAGTTCTTGCCGCACCATTCGATCTGTTCGGGATCGATGTCGATGCCGACATAGGTGCCGGTGAACCGGCGGCCACGGAAATTGTAGTCGCGCAGCCAATGCCCCCAGCGCCCGCAGCCAACACCGATGTCGAGTACGTTCGACTTCATGTTCGCAAAGCCTTCGCTGAACACGAACATCCAGAAGTCGCGAGCATGGGTCAGATAATGCGACTGGTTGTTGAAAATGCGGTTGCCGACGCCAATGCGCACGCGCAGGTAGTTCGGCGGCAGGTCCTTGA
>CAMBBO010000308.1 GCA_945862935.1 Pseudorhodoplanes sinuspersici
TTTCGACGCAGTCAATTTCGTGAATTACAATCTGGACCCGACCAAGCGTTACGGCGTCGAGAACATCGCGACTTACCGGCTGACGGATGAAGTGCGGCTGACCGGCAATCTTGCTTACACGCGGTCGGTTTTCCGTGAAGGGCCGAACACCGGCAAGGACGTGCCGCTGGTGTCGCGCTGGACCGCGAGTGGCGGCGTGCAGTGGGATATCTGGAGCAAGTATCTGGTGTTCGACGGAATGGTTCGCTATTTCAGCGAGCGGCGGATGGAGAACGACGAAAAGAATCGGCAGCCCTTCATTCCTGCCAACACGCTCGTCGATCTCCGTCTTGGCGGGCAGATCGACCACTTCATCTGGTCGATCGCGGTGCAAAACGTTTTTGACGTAATGTATTTCGATTATTCCGTCGCGAGCGCGTCGACGCTCGGCAGCTACAGTGCATATCCGCTGCCGGGACGCACTTACATGGCGCGCGCGGGCGTGACCTGGTGATCGGCGTGCCGGGCTAGCATTCGCTAGTCCGGCAGCTCCGTTTTGTGCCGCGGATAGACGTGGTGCATGGCGACCGTCGTCATGATCATGATCGGAGTGGCAAGGAACGCTCCGATTGGTCCCCATAGCCACGTCCAGAAGATCAGCGACATGAACACCGCAAGCGGGTTCATGTACATCCGCCGTCCTACAATCGCTGGCGTTATGAAATGACCTTCGACGAAGGTCAGCGTGAGGAAGACGGCAGGCGCAATCAGCGCAGGCAGGAGCGAGGGGAAGGTCAACAGCCCGATCGAAAACAGCGCGATATTGACGATGCCCGGCCCGATATAGGGGATGTAATTCAGCGCGAAGGCGAGTGCGCCCCAAACAATCGGCCCAGGCAGGCCGATGATCCAAGTCGCGACGATGGTGACGATCCCAAGGCAGATATTGATGGCGGTGATCGTCAGCAGATAACCGCTGAGGCTCGCCTCCATGTCGTTCATGATCTTGAGTGCGCGGAGCCTGCCTTGCTGTGTCGAGAACAGGCTCACCGCATAGGGGCGAAACGCGTTTCGCCCCAGCACGAAGAAAAACAGCGTTGCAAAGAACAACAGGAATTCCGCAGCAGCGGGCGTCACCACCGTGACGATGCCCTGCAGGATTTCCGCGCCGTTGACGTCGAGGCCTTGTTTGGCCGCGTCCGCGCCGAAAATATTCGATTGCAGTTCGCGCAACGCCGCGAGCGGGCGTTCGAGGATCTGGAATTTCTGTTTTACCGCAGCGCCGATTTCCGATGAGCGCGCGATAAGGTCGGATGTCGGATCGGCCAGCAGCACGACCGCGAGATAAAGCGCAAGACCGAGCAGGACCACAATGCCGAGTGCGGAGAGCCACGCGGGTATCCCGTGCTTTGCCGCGCGCGAAACCGCCGGGCCGATTGTCAGGCTGATGACCAGCGCGCTCAACACCGGCACGAGCAGGGTTCGCGTAAAGAAAAGGAGGGCGCCGAACATGATTGCGGCCATCGCAATGGTCGCGACCTGCGACATCGTGCGCCAGAACGCAGCGGCATCCAGAAGCGGCGTTGGCTCAAGGGTGTCGAATGGCAAGGGCGCGCGGTTCTCGCGCATGCTGGCGAGTTTCACCGGCGTATCGGCGGCTTTGCGGGCTGTTTGTCTGGGCTGGCGCACGTTCGATGATAATCCGGGACTGCAACTATGGTTCCATTCGGGTGTCGCGAACGTGCTTGGATATCGGTCGCGCCCCCGCTATTCTGTGCGCGGAGATGCGAGCATGACGGTGAAGGTTTTTGGAACGGCGATTGTGATCGTGGCGCTGTGCAGTCAAGTGCAGCGTGCCGATGCGCAGACCTTCTCGCCGTCAGATCAAAATTCGCTGATGCATCCGGGCGCGGTCGGCACATACGATTCCACGACCCAGTCGACAAAGACGGCAAAACCAGCCGCGAAAAATCCTGGTAAGAACGCGCAGCCATCGAACGCAGGCGTGTCGCTGTCGTCCGAACTTGGCCGGGGCAACGCCGCGACTGGCAACAGCGCGCCGACGATTGCGCCGCGCGCAACGGCGCAGCAAAAGCAACCGTGGGATCAGCGGGTGCCTTTCGGTCCGCTGTCCCTCGGTCTGCAAGCCGAAGGCTCACCGCGTTCGGATTCGTTGACGACGCCTTCGCCGGCCGGGCTTGGTCAATTCAAGAAAGACCGCTTCGAGCCCTATGTCGGCGTCTCGATCATCGACCTCAAACGCTGACGCGTTTCACTGTCGGCGTTAGATTCGCCCGCCGAGCAGATACACGATCAGGATAATCACCAGAACGAGGCCGAGCACGCCGCCGAGGCCGCGTCCGCCATACGCACGATGGCCGGCAAACCCGCCGCCCAGCAAAATGACCAGCAAAATGATGATGAGAAGTGTGCTCATGGCGCAATTCCTTTCGCATTCCAAAGGCGCAATGGGCCGATAACGGAATGTGGCGGAAATTGTTCCGCCTCAAGTTGCGCTCTTGGGCGGCATTGCGGCGGCTTCGCTCTTGGCGACGTGTGGTGCCGGATGAGAGGATTGAACTCCCGACCTTCGGTTTACAAAACAGAAGCTTACGGCACCGAACTGGCTGAAAAGTATCACGAAAAATATTTTTAGGCAGTGCCTAGACAGTGGTGCCGGGTGAGTGAATTGAACACTCGACCTACCGCTTACAAGGCGGTTGCTCTACCGCTGAGCTAACCCGGCTCCGGGCGCTGTATACGTCCTGCGACCGCAGCCTTCAATCGTCGCCACCATCAGCCCTCCAGTCACGAAAAGGTCGGGTTGCGGCGGATGCTCCATAATTCTTAGGCGGGCTGAACATGACCGAGACCTCGCGGCAACCGCACCGCGGGCACCGGAGGCGCTCGGCGAGGCGTCCCAGCGGGAAATCTCGGCCACGGGTACAGACCAAAGTCTGCATGTCGAGCTCCGCACGGTAGTCGCACCGGCGCTTGTGCTTCAGCCCCTCTCGGCCGTCGTCCAAGTGGACTGCCGCATTAAGTGATCCAGTTTGAATGTTATTGCATGATCGTTGATTGCGCCACGGGTGGTGTGGCCGGCGCAGCGGATGCCGGTCGCGTAGCCGGCCATTGGATGGCTTGTGGTGCGGGCGGCCGGTATCCGAGCGAGGA
>CAMBBO010000309.1 GCA_945862935.1 Pseudorhodoplanes sinuspersici
ATCGAAGAATGGAGGATCGACTACAACACCGAACGACCGCACACGAGCCTCAACGGGCTCACACCAACTGAGTTCGCAGCACGCCCCGCATCGGGGCATAACCGGAACAGATTCTCCTTATGAACGAGGGCAAGTTGGGGAGCAGGTCAGAAGGACTATAAAGAATTTCGAACGGTCAACGACGAGCAGTTCGCGCTGTTACAGCCAGTTATCAAAAATCTGAAAATTGAGACAACCGCCGACATCATAGAAGCCGATCTCAGCATTGACGCCAGGATGGTGAAACCAATCATAGAGAACCAATCCAAAGCGTGGCTCATAAGGCGAGGTTTTCAATAGTAAAGGAATTAAGGGCGTGAACCGCGGTCTGAAAATCTTCCTCGCCTTTCTGTGTGGCCTGATCGTGGGCTGGGCAATCCCGGTCCTTTGTTACATCCTCGCGACGAATTATTTCGGCGTGTTCGACCGCGACGGCGGTGGCGCAATGGGTGCGATTTTCATCGCAGGTCCAGCGCTGGCTCTGCTTCTTGCGATTGCGGCGGCCATCGTCGCAGCCATGCGAACGGCGCAGCGTTCGACGTAACGCATCCGGCGCTTTGGAGGCGAGCAATGATCACCATCTACGGCATCAAGAATTGCGACACGATGAAGAAGGCGTTTGCCTTCCTCGAGAAGAAGGGCGTCGCCTACGATTTCCACGACTACAAGTCGAAAGGCGCGGGCAAGGTGCTGCTTGAGAAGTGGAGCAAGAAGGTTGGCTGGGAGACCTTGCTCAATCGCGCCGGGATGACGTTTCGCAAATTGCCGGACAAAGACAAGAAAGTCGCGGACGAGAAGAAGGCGATTGCGCTGATGATCGCGCAGCCCTCGATGATCAAGCGGCCCGTCCTCGATCTTGGCGGCGGCAAACTGCTCGTCGGGTTCAAGCCCGAGGAATATACCGCAGCGCTGAAGTAGCTATTCGCCCCGTTAGCGCCCAGCCTTCTCGCGCAGCCGGTCGTGCAACTCGGCGACATCCGGCGTCATCACCTCACCGAAGTCGGCCATCTCATAGAACGGGCGGATTTCGATCTCGCTCGGGCCGGGCATCGGATTGGGGCAGCGCTTTACCCATTCAATCGCCTCGGCCATATCCTTGACGTTCCAGATCCAGAAACCTGCGATCAATTCGCTGGTTGCGGCGAAAGGGCCGTCGATCACGGTGCGTTTAGCGCCGTCGAATGCCACACGCTTTCCCTGCGATGAGGGCTTCAAGCCGTCACCGTTCTCCATGATGCCGGCATTGACCAGTTGCTCGTTGAATTTGCCCATCGCCTGCAACATTTCGTTCGAGGGCAAGATGCCCTGTTCACTGTCCTTGGTCGCTTTCACAATCACCATGACGCGCATCGCCGCTGCTCCCGGTTTCCGTGGCTTCAGCCTTTTGCCGCTTTCTCGATTGTCGCGATGTCGATCTTCACCATCTGCATCATCGCGCTCATGGCGCGTGCGGCCTTTGCAGTATCCTTGTCGATGAGCAGGTCATACATGAGCTTCGGCGCGATCTGCCAGCACATGCCGTATTTGTCCTTGAGCCAGCCGCAGACGACTTCCTGGCCGCCGTCCTTGACGAGCCTGTTCCAGTATTTGTCGATTTCGGCCTGATCGTCGCAGACCCACACCAGCGAGATCGCCTCGGTGAAGGGAAAATCGACACCGCCGTTGAGCGCCTTGTAGGGTTTTCCGCCAAGCGTGAAATCGATGGCGAGTACGTCGCCCTTCTTTGCCGGCGTGGGCTGTGTGCGATCCATCGGCCAGTGCGCGATCGCGTCGATCTTGCTGTCGGGGAAAACCGAAACGTAATATTTCACGGCCTCCTCGGCATTGGCGTTGAACCAGAGGCAGGGGGCTGATTTTGTCCATTGTGCGTTTCCTTTTCCGGTACTCGTTATAGGACGCGCTCCCAATTTGTCGAACGCATGACGGTATCGCCCACCCTTGATCCGGGAGGCTTTCCCTGCCACATGCGGCGCATGAACAAGGCCCTTTCCACCGCTGATTCCACGCCGCTTTCGCCGCTCGCGGCGGAAGTCGCGCGGCGCCGGACTTTTGCGATCATTTCGCATCCTGACGCCGGAAAAACGACGCTGACCGAAAAGCTTCTGCTGTTCGGCGGTGCGATCAATCTCGCAGGCCAGGTCAAAGCCAAACGCGACCGCCGCTCGACCCGTTCCGACTGGATGTCGATCGAGCGCGACCGCGGCATTTCGGTCGTGACTTCGGTGATGACGTTTGAGTTCGAGGGGCATGTGTTCAATCTGCTCGACACGCCGGGCCATGAGGATTTTTCCGAGGATACCTATCGCACGCTGACCGCAGTCGATTCCGCGGTCATGGTGATCGACGCTGCCAAGGGCATCGAAGCGCGCACGCGCAAACTGTTCGAAGTGTGCCGCCTGCGCGACATTCCGATCATCACCTTCATCAACAAGATGGATCGCGAGAGCCGCGACCCCTTCGATCTTCTCGACGAAATCGAGAAGACGCTCGCGCTCGATACCGCGCCGGTCACATGGCCAATCGGGCGGGGGCGGGACTTTCTCGGCACGCTCAATCTCGACGATGGCGGCGTGCGTCTGATCGAGGGCGATGCGTCGAAAACCGGCGTCGCGAAGACCATGACCGTGCCGGAATTGATCGCGCTCAATCCGCGCCTCGATGCCAAGGCGCTGGACGAGGAATTCGCGCTTGTTCGCGATGCCTGCCAAAAATTCGACGTCGAAGCATTTCGCGAAGGCCATTTGACACCTGTGTTCTTTGGCAGCGCGCTGAAGAATTTCGGTGTTGGCGACCTGCTCGACGCGCTTGGCACATTCGCGCCTGCGCCGCGCGCGCAGCAATCCGATAAGCGCAAGATCGAGGCGACGGAGCCGCGCATGAGCGCCTTCGTGTTCAAGATTCAGGCGAACATGGACCCGAACCATCGCGACCGCATCGCGTTCGCACGGCTGTGTTCGGGCAGGCTCGATCGCGGCATGAAGGCAAAGCTCGTGCGTACCGGCAAGCCGATGACATTGTCCGCGCCGCAGTTTTTCTTCGCGCAGGATCGTTCGGTCGCGGACGAGGCTTACGCGGGAGACGTGGTCGGCATTCCCAATCACGGCACGCTG
>CAMBBO010000310.1 GCA_945862935.1 Pseudorhodoplanes sinuspersici
CGGCACAGCCGAAGCCTGATTGGTGCTGCTGGAAAATCCTTACGCCGAAATCGCGATCTTCTCGGTCAACCGCCTTGTCGAACGCTTCGGGCATCTCGGCGCGATCCGGGAAAATCTGCTGTCGCGCGACGATCTGCCGGCGCCGACGCGCCAATCCCTCGTTGCTAAACTCTCGACCACGCTGGCCAATTTTGTCGTCGCGCGCGACTGGCTCGCCTCCGACCGCGCCAAGCGCATCACCAAGGAAGCCTGCGAAAAGGCGACCGTGATGCTCGCGGGCGAAACGCAGCTCGGCGAAGTGCGCCCGCTGATCCATCATTTGCGCGAGACCGGTCAGTTGACCGCGGGCCTGATCCTGCGCGCGCTGCTGTCCGGCAACATCGCGCTGTTCGAAGAGTCGCTCGCTGAATTGTCCGGCCTGCCGATTGCGCGCGTGGCTGGCCTTGTTCACGACCGCGGCTCATCCGGCTTCCGTGCGATCTACGAAAAGGCAGGTCTGCCCGATAATGCGTATCCGGCTTTCCGTGAAGCCGTGATGGCAATGAACGAGGACGGTTTCCTCGGCGATCCGGGCGGCGCGACACGGCTGAAGCGCCGCATGATCGAGCGCGTGCTCACGCGCTGCGCGAGCCACGAGATCGGCGATATCGAACCGTTGATGACGCTATTGCGGCGCTTTGCGACCGAAGCCGCCCGCGAAGAAGCGCGGCTGTTCTGCGACGATCTTGTCGAGGGCGTGCGGCATTACGAGCGGCCCGCAGCGGCGTAGGCGCTCCTTGCCCTTCCCGCAGGCGGGAGGGACGAAATCAGAAATCTTCCGGGGCGAGCGGCGGCGAGAGAATGCCCGCGAGATAATCCGGGCGATGCCGGTTCTCGACCGCAAGAAACTCGTCGCTGACTTCACGAAGCTTGCGTGTCAGCACCAATGCGAGTTCGGACAGGTCCGGCCGCGCATTTTCGCGCACAATGGCGCGGATCGCGTCAACGTGACGGTCAATCAGTTCGATCGGAATGCGGCTTGCTTCGGGTGAATGCTCGAGCACGCGGCACAGGCAATCGGCGACCGGCGCGACCATCGGATAGCCGTAAGTCTCGGCCTGGCCCTTGATGTCATGGGCGGCATGAAACATGTCGTCGAGATTCTTCTTGTTGAAGCCGTGGTCGCGAACCGACTTGCGCGCGACGTCGAGCCTGCGGCATTCGTCGTCCATCCATTTGGAAAATTCGCTGGAAAGCTGGGCGAGGGCGGCTTCTGCGCGCGCCACCGGATCGTCGTCCGGCAGACTGAGCTTGGAGACGGCCTTGGCGAGCTTGTTCGGCGGCGTGATCACAGCGTGATCGCTGAAACTCGCGATTTCAGGCCGGTCTGCCTTTGGCTGTGACATAGCCGTTCCTCAGGTTGTAATCTTGGCTTTATCGAGCAGCGATTGCTGGCGGATGACATCCGCCTTACCGCCCTTGCGCCGCTCGGTGCCTGCGTAATTGGGATTGACGTTGCGCCGCCGGTCGGGACCGAAATAGGTCTTGGTCTTGATGAACGGGCGCGGATTGATGACGACGTTCAGGATGCGCTGGTAGAGCGCTTTCGCTGACAATGGCTTTGCAAGAAATTCGGTGACGCCCGCGTCGCGCGCGGCCATCACGCGCTTCTTCTCGGAATGGCCGGTCAGCATGATGATCGGGACGAACGGATTGGCGTTCGCGCCGGGCTGGCGGATCATCTGGGCGAGTTCGAGACCGTCAAAAATCGGCATCGCCCAGTCGGTGATGACAATGTCCGGCAGGTGATGGGTGAAAGCTTCAAGCCCGGTCGCGCCGTCTTCGGCTTCGTACACTTCGCGCGCGCCAAAACCGTGCAGTAGCGTTCGGACGATGCGGCGCATATGCGCGTTGTCGTCGATCACCACAAAACGCAGGCGGTTGAAGTCGATGCGGACCATGACAATTCCGAAACGCCCGGACAAAGGCCCGGCACCCCGGCGTCACGATAGGGAAGGCGCGTTAATGAACCGTTTAGGATATAGCGCGCGACTTAATAGCCAAACTGTTCGCGCAGGATTCGTTCGTCGAGGCTGTGGCCGGGATCGAACAGCATCTGCATCGAAATATCGTGGTTCATGTGAATTTCGACACGGCTGACGTCGCGCACCTCGTCGTGGTCGGCGACGGCGGCGGCGGGACGCTTTTTCGGATCGAGCACCTCGATGCTGACCTGCGCCCGGTCGGGGAGGAGCGCTCCGCGCCAGCGTCTCGGACGGAACGGGCTGATCGGGGTGAGCGCAAGCAAGGGCGCGTTGATCGGGATGATCGGGCCTTGGGCGGAAAGATTATAGGCGGTCGATCCCGCAGGCGTTGAAACGAGCGCGCCATCGGCGGCGAGTTCTTCCAGCCGCGGCTTGCCGTCGATCAGGATGCGAAGCCTCGTCGCCTGATAGCTCTGGCGGAAGATCGAGACTTCATTGATCGCATGGGATTCGAAATTCTTCCCGTGGGAATCGGTCGCGCGCATCACCAGGGGATGGATGATCGTGGTCGCTGCGGCATCGAGGCGCGCCGCAAGGTCGTCCTCGTGAAAATCGTTCATCAGGAAGCCGACGGTGCCGCGATGCATACCGTAGATTGGCTTGCCCGCGGTCATGAACTTATGCAGGGTCTGAAGCATTAACCCGTCGCCGCCGAGGGCGACGATGACGTCGCAATCCTTCGCTTCAGCATTGCCGTAGGTTTCGCTTAGGCGCTTCAGCGCGGAGGCGGCTTCCGGCGTGTCGCTTGCGACGAAGGCAATTCGCTTGAATCGGGCAAGTTGGTTCATTACTGGCGGATCGTTAAAAGCGGTTCATGGCGCGGCCAGGCGAACTTGGCGCTTGAAAGGACAAATACAATGGACCGCGTGGTCTTCGTCTATACGAATTACCCTTCCGCTGTCGAGGCGGAGAAGGCCGGGCGAACCATCGTCCATGCCCGTCTTGCAGCCTGCGCCAATATCATTCCGGGGATGATTTCGCATCATTGGTGGAACGACATCGTCACGCGCACGGAAGAGGCCACGGTACTGTTCAAGACGCGGGCCTCGCTTGCCGATGCCGTGCGCGATGCAATCAAGAAGAGCCACCCTTATGAGACGCCAGCCATTCTCGTTCTTCC
>CAMBBO010000311.1 GCA_945862935.1 Pseudorhodoplanes sinuspersici
CGCAAGCGACACGCGCTGGCGCATGCCACCCGACAATTGATGCGGATAACGATCGGCCGCTTGCGACAGGCCAAGACGCTCGAAAAGCTCCTCGGTCCGCTCGCGCACCGGAGCCATCGGCAATTTTCGGATCACGCCCTGCAGCAGGACGTTGTCCTTCGCACTACGAAAATCGAGCAGCAAATGGTCCTGAAACACGATGCCGACATCGGTCATCGGTCCGGTCAGCGGCTTGCCGCCGACACGGACCTGACCGTTCGTTGCCGAAAGCAAACCGGCAACGATCAGCATCAACGTACTCTTGCCGCATCCGCTCGGGCCGACGACGGAGACGAATTCCCCCGGACGGATATCGATCGACGTCGGGCGCAGGGCCTCGAACGCCTTCTCGGTGTCCTCGTCGAACACCTTGTGAACCTGATCAATCTCCAGCCGGACGCCACGCGTCCCGAGCGAATGCATATCGTTTACCTCACCGAGAAACATCGCAGATGCTATGCCCTTATTTCATCGGGCAAGTGCGGAGCTGCGATTCCGCGGGCAGATAGTCGTAGGTGTAGTACGCGGTCGCCGGCACGTTGTCCGGGAGCACGTTGATCTTGGCGAAGATCTTGACCGTGTCGCTCCACTGTTCCGGTGTCGCCTTACCGACGAACTTCGCACGGTTGACGCACATCAGCATGCGCGTCGCCTCGATCTGGGCGGGCGCGAGCTTCTCGTTCGCATCCGGGAACATTTTCTTCATCGCGGCAACGGCATCAGCCGGCTTGTCGAGCGCGGCGTACCAGCCCTTCAGGCTCGCTGCGACGAACTTCTTCACCGCGTCCGGGTTCTTCGCGAGGAACTCATCCGACGCGATGATCGAGGTCGAAACGGTCGGCGCGCCTGAATCGATGAACAGGTAGCTGACGAATTCCTGTCCTTGATCCCTCAGCGCGATGTCGTACTGGTCGACCGAACCGAGGATCACGTCCACCTGGCCCTGAATGAGCGAGGCAACCATCGACGAGGGCGGCATGTTGACGAGCTTGATGTCTTCTTCCTTCAGGCCGTTGGCGGCAAGCACCAGCGGGAACATGGCCGGCTGCGATCCGGCATTCGGCATCGCAACCGAGCGGCCCTTAATGTCGGCAACCGACTTCAATCCGGTCTTCTTCAGCGCGGTGACTGCGTTTGGATTGCCCTGCAGGATGGTGGCGACCACCTTCATCTTCGCGCCGCCGGAGATGAGCTTCATCACCGGAGCGGAATCGGCAAAGCCGATGTCATACTTTCCAACCGAGATGAGCTGCGCGGTTGTCTGCGATCCGTTGCCGGGTTCGATGGTCACGTCGAGGCCAGCTTCCTTGTAGAAGCCTTTTTCGACCGCGAGTTCGAATCCCGAATTGTATCCGGCCGGCGGCACGTTCAGCAGGAACGTCATCTTCTGTTGGGCTGCGGCCGGCATAATGCCGAACGCTGCGGATGCAAGAGCGGCGAGCGCCGCCGTCTTTCGCATGGTCTTCCACGTATTGGCAGTCATCGTTTCCTCCGTTTATCGTTTCAGATTTTCAAATGGTGCGTTTTTGAGTTCTTGTTTCTTGCTCACGACGTCTTGGTCTGGCTGCGCTGCCAGGGCGTCATGAGATACTCGGCGACCTCGACAATCGTGTTGAGTGCAAGGCCGATAATGGTCAGCAGGAACAGGATCGCAAACACGAGCGTGGTGTCGAGATTCGCCGTGCCTTGTAACAGCATGTAGCCGAGGCCTTTGTTCGAGCCGACAAATTCCGCGACGATGGCTGCGGTTGCAGCAATCGTCGCCGACGTTTTCAATCCGCCGAAGATCACGGGCAGCGCCGCCGGAAAGCGCAGATACCGGAAGGTCTGCCATGTCGTCGCGCCCATCGAGCGCGTGAGATACAGAAGCCGTTGGTCGAGGATCTGGAATCCCGCAATGCTTGCGAGCAGCAACGGGAAGAATGTCAGCAGCAGCGTCAGCATCACTTTCGACGTGAGACCAAAACCGAGCCACACGACAAACAGCGGCGCGATCGCGATTTTCGGCACGAGCTGGATGAACACGAGCAGCGGATAGAGCATCCGCTTCGCGGTCGGCGACAACGCAATTAAGAGGCCCATCGGAATGGCGGTCACGACCGACAGGCCGAAGCCCATGAATATTTCCTGCAGCGTGATGACGGAATGTCCCCAAAGGCTTTGGCGCTTTTCCACGATCAGCGGCAATACGTCCTGCGGCGGCGGCAGCAGATACCCCGGCACCTTCCAAACGGCGACGGCCGCCCACCAAAGAGCGATCAACGCGAAAAAAACCAGCACCGGCGAAACATCGCGCAGCACACGCAACAACTTCAGATAAAGGGGCCGTTTCTTCCGGCGCGGCACCAGAACCGATGCGGCCGGGGCAGATTCAGTCGTCATGCGAACTCCGTGCGCGCGCCGAGGCAAACGACGAGCCCTGCGGGACGGTGCGCAGACAAACAGCCGCTCGACATGCCCTTCTCCCAGTGATCACGCTTTCGCGTCCGGGCTCTTCACAGCCCGTCAAACTCTAGAAGTAACCGTTTACATTTCATCTCAAAAAAATGCTACCCCCTCCGGCCAATTGCTCCTTTCTGATGAATTCATATGTCATTTCAATAGTTTATAAAACGAGACAGTGCCGAGCGGCCATTGCCTCTCGCTTTCAGCCTGACCGGATCCCCAGCGCACACGAAGGCCCACCCGGCAAAGCAGAAATCCATATCTACAATCTGCTCACCGGGAGCAACCGCAATAAATGACTGGCCTCGACGCGAGCTATGAGGGCGCTCACTTTGCTGAGTTGCCTTCGCTCTGCGGGACCGAATTCATCCGGTGGATCGAGATCGTTCGCAAGATGCGTCACACGATCGAGCCGCCTTCGACATTTACGGCCGACGCACACCGTCACCGGCGGCACACCAAAGGCGCGCAAGCCTCCGAATGACGAAATCACAATCCTGACAAGTCAGATTCTTTTTAAATGCGCATTCTGAATTGATTGCAAAATGGCGCCTGCTAGAGATCAATAGCTTGGAGGTAAATTCGGAATAGACTGAACATCAGGCCTTTCGTGAGAAATTTTTAGCGCGTTCGGCGATGCCA
>CAMBBO010000312.1 GCA_945862935.1 Pseudorhodoplanes sinuspersici
ATGAGACGCCAGCCATTCTCGTTCTTCCGATCGAAACGGTGGACGCGGCCTATCTGAAATGGATGATGGCGGAAACGGCGCCGCGCTAGATCACGGCACGCAACACGACAACAGCAACGACACCAATCGCAATCGTGGCAAGCAACGGTACGCGCGTTGAGACCGCAGCCGCAATCAGGGCAGCGATGGTTTCCGCAGGGCCGGTCGCGAGCGCGGTCGGCGCGATCACCGCAATCAGTACGGCTGGCGGGATTGCATCGAAGGCCGCTGCAGCGCGTCCTTGCAGTTTCAGACGGTCTGCAAGGAAAAATCCGGCGATGCGCGTGAAATAGGTCACGAGCCCCATCGCGACGAATGTCAGCAGCGTGAGCGGATCGGCGTTCATGCCAAAGCCTCATCGGGCTTCGCACTCACATAGGCCGTAAGAATTCCGGCAAACGCGCCCGCTGCCACATGCCATGGCGGGCCAATGGTGACCGAGACGATGGCCGCCGTGATCGCGCTTGCGGCGATGGTGTAGGCGCTGGAGCGGCCTTTCCAGAAATTAGCGGTCAATCCGATGAACAACGCCGTGAAGGCGAAATCCGCACCGATACGCGCAGGATCGCCCATGAAAGAGCCGAGCCACGCGCCGAGAAATGTCGAGCCAACCCACGAGATCGGCAAAACCGAAGCGCAGGCGAACCAATAGGCGGGCGTGATCGGCTCGCGCAGCGCGCGCCGCTCCGCCAGCGCCCATGATTCATCGGTGAGGAAATAAAACGCAGAGAATTTTTGTAGTGTCGTGAAACGCGACAACTTCGGCGCGAGTGAAGCACCCATCAGGATATGGCGCGAATTGACCAGCAGCGTGGAGAATATGAGTGCTGCAACGGGGATGGGATAAGTCCACATCTCGACGGCTGCGAATTGCGCGCCGCCGGCGAGTACCAAAATCGACATCAGGCCCGCTTCCGCGACCGACAGGCCCTTGCCGGCGCAGAGCGCACCGAACAGAAGGCCAATCGGAAACGCCGCGACCATCACGGGCGCGATGTCGCGCAAGCCGTCGCGTGTTTCCAAAGGCAATCGAGACATGAAATTTCGCACGGGCCGCAATGTACGGGCCGCACCGGATTTAGAAAGCCAACAAAATTGATGCGCCGGATCGATCCTTGTGACGCGTGCTTGACTCTCTTTTCGCAGGAAGGGATGCTGCACCCGCTCTGGTTCCCCGGGTTGCACCGGGGAGGAAAGAGGGAACACGGAATCACCGCGTACTTGGTGAAACCGTGGCTGCCCCCGCAACTGTGAGCGGCGAGTTTTCGTCCAGGTAAGGCCACTGGGAAACCGGGAAGGCCGGACGAAAATGACGACCCGCGAGCCAGGAGACCTGCCAGAGCAGTCACCCAACCGGTGGGCGGGAGGTCCATACGGAGCGCGCTTTCGCAGCGGTGACATCGTGCCGATGCGGGAGGCGTTGAGGGAATTCTCCTTTTACGACTTCAGAACGCCTCGGCCGATGACGTGCGTACCGCGCGCGGCGTTGGCTTATGGGTGTTCGGCTCTCTCGCATTGGTGAGGTTTCACCATGCGCGTCCCGTCGGAAACGGGCGCGCTGCGAGGGGGATTGTTATGGGGCTGAAGAATTTTGCGCGCCATGTGGCGCGTGTGTCATTTGCGGGCTTTGCGATTTGCGTTGCGGCCGATGCCGCTAACGCACAACAGGCACCGCAGCCATTGCCGGATATCTACGTGACGTCGAGCCGCTTGGGCGAGGGCATCACCGGCACATCGACCACTGTCATCAGCAAGGAAGAGATCGAGCGCAATCCGAGCGCGAGCGTTCAGGATTTGCTCGCGCGTGAAGCCGGAATCCAGACACGCAGCCTCTATGGCGGCGTCGCGGGCGCGGGCACGAGCGTCGACATGCGCGGTTTCGGCGCGACGGCGGGATCCAACACGCTCATCCTGATCAACGGCCGGCGCGTCAAAGACATCGATATGACGAGTATCGATCTGACGACCATTCCGCCGAACAGCATCGAACGTATCGAGATCACGCGCGGCAATTCCGGCGCGGTGCTTTATGGCGACAACGCCGTTGGCGGTGTCATCAATATCGTCACCAAATCGGGTGCGACCTTGCCGCCGACGATTCGTTTTGAAGGCGGCGCTGGCGGGCCATTCAAGCAAGCAGAGGGGCGCGTTTCGATCTCGGGTTCGAATGGCGGCTGGAGTTCGTCGCTCTTTGCTAACCTGGCCGACTCGAATGGCTATCGCGCGAACAACGCGCTGCGCCAGCAGAACGGCGTCGGTGAGGTTCGTTACACCGGCATCGACGGGTCTGCCTTTCTCAGCTTGTCCAGCGACAACCAGCATCTCGGGTTTCCGGGTTTTCGCTCCGTCACCAATACGTCGAGCCAGCTCGTGACCAACCGGACCGGCACGACGACCCCGGCGGATTACGGCGATGTTCGAAACATGAGCATCACAACGGGCTTTACCCGCATGCTTGCGCCGGGTGCCGAGTTGATTATCGATGGCGGCGTACGTCACAAGGATCAGCGCGGATTGTCTGCGGATGCGACGAGCGTGCCCTACAACTACCTTCAGACCGAGATCACGACTTACTCGCTCACGCCGCGAATGAAGATCAACACGGATGTTCTCGGTGTGCCGTCGCAGGTGCTGACCGGTATCGACTATTACTACGCGATCTACGCATCGAACCGCAGCCAGTCACCGGCGGACTCAATCACCCCGGTTCATCGTTATAACCTCGAACAGGGCACGGTTGCGGGTTATTGGCAGCACACGATCAACGTGTTGCCGAGCACCGACTTCTCCTACGGCGCGCGCCTGCAATCGATTTCGCTTTCCGCGCGCGACCGCGTCGACCCAACCGCGCCAGGCAATTTTGGCGACGCGGAGGGTCTGCCGCTCGACAAGACCGAGCTTCAGCACGCGCTGCATGTGGGTCTCGAACATCGTTTCACAAACTCGTTTGCAGTGTTCGGCCGCGCCGCGAGGGCGTTCCGCACGGCCAACGTGGACGAACGTGTCGGCCTTGCGTCATTCGGCACGCCGACAAGCTTCAATCTGAAAACGCAGACTTCGCGCGACATCGAAGGCGGTGTGAAATT
>CAMBBO010000313.1 GCA_945862935.1 Pseudorhodoplanes sinuspersici
CAGGGCGCGGTATCCCGCCCACATATTGCGTTCGTAAAGATCGAAGTGGATCGGCGCGACCGAGCGGCACCCGAGCACGATGCGGGGTACTCCGCAGAGAGCAGCGGCAATCCCGGCGGCAACGTTGATGGGATCAAGCCAGCAATGAACGACCGAAGGATTATCCCGGGCGATCATCCGCGCGAATGCGCAGATCGTGTCGGCAAATTCGGATTCGCGCGGGAAGGAGCGGTTGAGAGTTTCGATCAGTTGCGTGTTTGTGACAACAGGTGAGAAATCGGCGAGGACGTCGTCCTCGATCGGAATGCCGGCACGACGAAGCGGCTCTGAAAAGAAAGCGAGCGCGCCTTCAAGGCGATGCTGGCACACGACACGCACTTGCCTATCCATCGTGGAATGGAGTCCGCTGACGGTCAGCGTCAATTGCCGCTCCGATCCCCCCGATCCGAGTCCGCCCGTTGCGTGGATCACAGGACCCGTTCCGAACCGTGCTGTTTGTATCGGTATCTGATCGAGGCGCAGGCGGCGCATGGCGCGCAACTGCATCCGTTCGAACAAGATACTGGCCGGGGATCGCCGCAGCAGACGACTCAATCGGCTGAGAACGGACGCCGCGAGTTCGGCGATCAGCCGTCCGGCGATGCTCCGGCACTTCGGGACGCGCCGGTGTTCGAGCTGCACAATTCGCCGGACGCCGCTGCGCGCCAGCACGAGTAATTGCCGCACACCAAGAAGCGGCGTGCGTTGAATGATGATCGCAGAGGGTGCGAAATTGGCCGTCTCGTTTGACGCGGTGTCTATATACGCGCCGCTAGTTTGAGTCCGCAGAAAGATGCCGCGGATCTGCGGACGTCGAGCTTGTTGCGATAGGAAATCTTTCGAAACCGGAATTCCAATTAGAAGGGACGCGGGGCATGTTCCCATAATCGACAGCGCAGCGTCGATCATGGCGTCGAGCGCGGACTCGCGAAAGCCGTCAGCATCGCTCACCCTACGCGGTCCTTCAGGCTGCGGGCGGCGCGTTCCGCCGCGTGTCCGTCCCACAGGGGAATCGATGGAGCCGATCCTCGCGGTGCGGAGATTGCGGTCCGGACTGCGGTGGCGAGATCGGCGGGCTGCACGAGCCGGTTGGTTCCGTGCGTGATGGTCACGGGGCGCTCGGTCGATTCACGGAGTGTGAGGCAAGGAATTCCCAGATATGTCGTTTCTTCCTGTATGCCTCCGGAATCGGTGATGACTGCCGCAGCATCCCGGATCAGGCTCATGAAGCGGATGTAACTCATCGGTTCGAGCAATTTGATATTCTTGCTCACTGAAATGCCGGACGCTTTCATTGCCTTTCGTGTCCGGGGATGGACCGGAAACGTTATCGGGATATCCGCAGCAATCGTACCTAGGCTGTCGAGCAGCAATGCAAGTTTGACTGGATCGTCGACATTCGCAGGGCGATGAAGAGTCGCGACGAGATAGCTTTTCGCGCTCAGCCCCATTTCATTCGGCACGCGCGCGCCCGTTATCGCGCTCTCAAGCCGGACATAAGCATCGATCATGACATTGCCGATGCGAACGATCGATGTGCTGTCGATGCCCTCTCGGGCAAGATTGAGGTCGGCATCCTCGGATGGCGTCCATAGCAGGTCGGACATGGCGTCCGTGAGCCGGCGATTGATTTCCTCCGGCATCGTCCGGTCGAAACTTCTCAGGCCCGCTTCGAGATGCGCAAGTCGCAGATTGAGTTTCCGCGTGGCCAGCGCCGCCCCTAGCGTCGAATCCACGTCGCCTGCGACCACCACATAATCGGGCGGGTTTGCCTTGAGCGCTTTCTCGTAGGCGACCATCACATCCGCGGTCATCGTGGCGTGGCTGTCGCCCGATGCGCCCAGATGAACATGCGGCAAAGGAAGGCCGATGTCGCGCAGGAACACTTCGGACATCAGCGGATCATAATGCTGGCCGGTGTGTACGAAAATCGGCTCCGCCCAGTCCGATGCCGCAAGCGCATGATAGAGCGGGCCGATCTTCATGAAGTTCGGCCGCGCTCCCGCAACAAGGTGGATGCGCGCCTTCACATCGAACCTCGCCGGGCGATCGTGTCGTTCATGGCGTTCTCGAACATCCTGCCGACAGTCTCGATGTCGAATTCTTTCGGGCGAGAGAATGTCGTCATCCCGGTCCGGTGTTTTTCGATCAGTTTAAGCAGCTCGGCTGCGAGTGCATCGGCATTATCGGTCACGCAGATGTGCCCAAGAGGGGCGAGAGCATCGGACGTCGAGCCGTCGGTTGGCGTTATGGCAAGGATCGGTTTGCGTAGCGCGAGATAATCGACCGCTTTGCTCGGAAGGAAAACGTTGTCCTTGAACCCGCCATCGATAATGAGAAGCACATCGGCGGCAGACGCTGCACACAACGCCTCGAAATATCCTGTGCGGGACGAAAATGTAACACTATCCGAAAGCTGCAACGCCTGCGCGAATTGTTCGTATGCCGGAGCGCCGCTGCCGATGAAGGTGACGTGCGGGAGATGTTCGGCAGGCAATCGGTCGCGAACGAGAGCCAGCGCCTTCAAGAATGTGTACGGCTCACGCTGGCCGGGATAAAAACTGCCTGTGTGTACGATCTGCAATCGCGTTCCCGTTCGAGGCGCCGGTGCCGGCAAGCTCTCCGTCAAATCCGAATCGTATCCATGCGGGATGACGAATGCCTTTTGCCGCCATGACGATGGATATTTCTTCATCGCGAGGTCGGCAGTCCGCTTGGTCACGAACACCGCAGCATCGGCGTTTTCGATGACGCGGCGCTCCATAGCCAAACGCTCTCGCTCGATGCGTTCGTTGGCATCGGCAGTATAGGGATTGTCAGCCCAGGGATCGCTGAAATGGGCGAGCCAGGGAAGATCGCCATGCCGTTTTTTCAAAGCCGCGCCGACAAGATGATCGACCCAGGGCTGAGCGAAAGTGACGAGAATATCGGGACTGGCGGTTCGAATGAGCTCCGATGCACTTTTGGTTGCGCGCGCAATCCATCCATCGGCCAGCAGATCGTGATGCGCGGACATGGCGCGTTTCAGCGGCATTTCGATGCGATTGTAAAACGAACTGGATGCGCGGCGAGCGATCAAATCTC
>CAMBBO010000314.1 GCA_945862935.1 Pseudorhodoplanes sinuspersici
CGCGGCAAGGAAACGGGCGGCGATGTCGTGATCCGCAATTCCGAATATTGGATCGCGCCGGACGTGACCGTTGCCCGCGCCGACAAATCCCGTTTTCGTGCGTTCGGACGCAACTGGAATTTTGCCGGGAAATCGGCTGAAATCTGCCAGATCGACTGGGGCAATCAGAATGGCTAAGGCACGCGCAGCGGCGAAGAAGCGAACGCTCTCGCCGCGTATCTCGTTTGCGCGCGCTTACGCCGTTCATCTGTTCACGGCGCTTGGCGGAGCGTGCGCGCTGATGGCGCTGGTCGCTGCGACCGAACGCAATTTCGCGATTATGTTTGCATGGCTTGGTGTGGCCCTCGTCATCGACGGGATCGATGGCACCTTTGCCCGCGCCGCCGATGTGACGCGCGCTGCGCCGCGCTGGTCTGGCGACGTTCTCGATTTTGTCGTCGATTTCACGACCTATGTATTTGTGCCGGCTTATGCGCTGGTGATCGGCGGCATTTTGCCGTCTCCCGTAGCGCTACCGCTCGCAGCAGCGATCATCGTCTCAAGCGCGCTTTATTTCGCCGACCGCGAGATGAAAACATCAGATCACCACTTCAAGGGGTTCCCGGCGTTGTGGAACGGAGTGGCATTTCATCTGTTCCTGTTGAAGCTGGACACCTGGATTGCCGCGGTGCTGGTCGTCTTGCTGATCGTGCTGACCTTCGTTCCCATTCGCTTTGTGCATCCGATGCGGGTCGTCAAGCTGCGCGCACTAACGCTCGGTGTCGTTGTGGCATGGGCTGCGCTCACCATTTATGCGGTGTATCGAAACCTGTCGCCGGAGCCGCTCGCGGCATGGGCCACAACAGCCTGCGGCGTCTATCTCCTGACCATCGGCGCGCTGATGCCGCGAGGCCGCGATGCTTGAACTTCTTGCCGATCCTCATGCCTGGGTAGCACTCGTTACGCTGACGGCGCTCGAGATCGTGCTCGGCATCGACAATCTCGTGTTCATCTCGATCCTGACCTCGCGCCTGCCGGCGGACAAGTCGGAGATGGTGCGCAAGCTCGGGCTGACGCTTGCTTTCGTATTCCGCATCCTGATGCTGTTCGGCCTGACCTGGCTGATGGGATTGACCAAACCGGTCCTCGAAGGTTTTGGCTTCGCGTTGTCGTGGCGCGACATCATCCTGATCGGCGGCGGCCTCTTTCTGATTGGAAAAGCGACACACGAAATCCATTCCGAGGTCGAGGCGCGGGACGAAGGCACAGCGAAACCTGCCAACGCGACGCGCTCGGTCGCGCTCATCATCGCGCAACTCATCGTGATCGATCTTGTGTTCTCGCTCGACTCCATCATAACCGCGATCGGCCTCGTCGATCAGATCGAAGTGATGATCGCCGCCATATCCATCGCGATGCTCGTGATGTATTTCACGTCGGGCCCCGTCGGCGCATTCATTCGTGAGCACCCCACCACCAAGATGCTGGCGCTCGCCTTCTTGCTGATGATCGGGCTGGCACTCGTCGCCGATGCCTTCGATTTTCATATCCCGCGCGGCTACATTTACACTGCGATGGCTTTCTCGGCGTCGGTCGAGATGTTCAATATCCTGGCGCGCCGCAATCGGCTCAAGAAAAAATCATAACGCACGAAGCAGGCCGGGCGAAAAACCGGCACACGAGGAAACAAAATGGCGAATTCGGTTCTTCTGGTCACCGGCGGCAGCCGCGGCATCGGCGCTGCAATCGCAAGGCTCGCCGGCAAGCACGGTTATGCGGTCGGCGTGAATTACAAAGACAATGCCAAGGCTGCGAACGCGGTTGTCTCGGACATCGAGAAGGCTGGCGGCAAAGCGGCGGCACTTCAGGGAGACATGAGCGTCGAGGCAGACGTCGAGCGCGTGTTCAAGGAAATGGACACAAAGCTCGGGCGCATGACGCATCTCGTCTACAATTCCGGCATTGTCGGAAAAGCCTCGCGCGTGGAGGCGGTCGAAACAAAAACCTTGCGCGAGGTAATCGATCTCAACCTGCTCGGTGCCTTCTTCTGCGCGCGCGCCGCGGTCCCGCGTATCTCGAAGAAGCATGGCGGAGCGGGTGGCTCGATTGTACTCGTGTCTTCGATAGGCTCGAAACTCGGCGGCCCCGGTGAATATGTCTGGTATGCCGCGACCAAGGGCGCAATCGACACCATGACCATCGGATTGTCGAAAGAACTCGCCGACGACGGCATCCGTGTGAACGCGGTCGCGCCCGGCTTGATCGATACCGAAATCCACGAGCCCGGCCGGCTCGACCGGCTGACGCCGCTTGTGCCGATGAAGCGCGCGGGAACGTCGGAGGAAGTCGCGGATTCGATCCTCTATCTTCTCTCCGAAAGTGCGACATACATCACCGGCGCGGTGTTGAACGTCACGGGCGGACGCTGACGCGCGTCCTTGCGTCCGCGCCGTTGACCCCTATGATCCGGCGCAATTCCTCTTTCGCGCGCGCTGCGCGCATTCACGGAGCATGATCATGGTTGCGGCGGTGCGGGTTCATAAGGTTGGCGGCCCCGAGGTTCTGACTTTTGAGGACGTAGAGGTTGCGGCACCGGGACAGGGGCAGATCCGCGTCAAGCAGCACGCTTGCGGCATCAATTACATCGACACTTATTTTCGATCCGGTGCCTATCCGTCCCCCGTTGGCTTACCTTTCGTTGCGGGTAATGAAGGTGCCGGCGACGTCACGGCGGTCGGTGCGGGCGTGCCCGACTTCAAGGTTGGCGACCGCGTGGCCTACGTTGCCGCTCTTGGCGGCTATGCGGCGGAGCGGCTTCTCCCGGCCGAGCGCGTTGTGAAACTGCCTGACGGCATTTCCTACGAACAGGCCGCAGGCATGATGCTGAAAGGCATGACCACGCAATATCTCGTGCGTCGCACCTTCAAGGTCGAGAAGGGCCAAACCGTGCTGATGCACGCCGCAGCGGGCGGTGTCGGACAAATTCTCTGCCAATGGGCGAACGCGCTTGGCGCGACCGTAATCGGTACGGTCGGATCGAAGGACAAGGCCGATATTGCCAAAGCGAACGGATGCCACCACACGATCCTTTATCGCGACGAGGATTTCGCGGCGAAGGTGAAAGAAATCACCGGC
>CAMBBO010000315.1 GCA_945862935.1 Pseudorhodoplanes sinuspersici
AATCCCGTAAGTGCTCTCCCGGTCGGCAGTATTTGCCTAACCAAATGCTTTCTCGATTAAATCCATGTTTACTTAAAGCCGCCATTCTCCCGACATGTCGGTTGTAGGTCCCGCGTCGCCGACCGCGTCGCCTGAGTCAAAGTATTGAGTCATGGTAATGTCGCGTCGCGGGGTGCCCAGTCAGGCACCCCGTTTGACATCTGAGCAGGCTTCATCGCGCATCGTCATTGGCGATTGCGTCGAGGAAATGTCCAAGCTCCCCGCCGAAAGCGTCGATCTCGTTTTCGCCGATCCCCCGTATAATTTGCAGCTTCGCAGCGACCTGAAACGTCCCGACGATTCACGCGTCGATGCGGTGGACGACGACTGGGACAAGTTCGCGAGCTTCGAAGCCTATGACGAATTCACCCGCGCCTGGCTGAAAGCCGCGCGGCGCGTGATGAAGCCGTCCGCGACGTTGTGGGTGATCGGCTCCTATCACAACATTTTCCGCGTCGGTTCGATCCTGCAGGACCTCGACTTCTGGATCCTGAACGACGTGATCTGGCGCAAGGTGAATCCGATGCCGAATTTCCGCGGCCGGCGTTTCACCAACGCGCACGAGACACTGATCTGGGCCGCGCGTGAACAAGGCGGCAAAGGCTACACATTCAATTACGAGGCGCTGAAATCGGGCAACGAGGATATTCAGGTCCGCTCGGACTGGACCATCCCGCTTTGCACCGGCGAGGAACGGCTCAAGGGCAAAGACGGCAAGAAGCTGCATCCGACGCAAAAGCCGGAAGCGCTGCTCGCCCGCGTGATCCTTTCCAGTTCGCGCCCGGACGATCTCATTCTCGATCCGTTCAACGGTTCGGGGACGACGGGCGCTGTCGCGCGCCATCTGGGCCGCCGCTATATCGGTTTCGAGCGCGATCCGGCTTACGCCAAAGCCGCCGAGAAACGTATCGCCGCGACCATGCCACTCGAAGCGCCGTCGCTCGCCCCGTTCATGACCGCGCGCGAAGCTCCGCGCGTCGCCTTCGCATCGTTGATCGAGCACGGGCTGATTTCGGCTGGAGCCAAGCTCGTTGACGCGAAGAAGCGCCACAAGGCGCTGGTGCGTCCCGATGGTGCAATCGCGCTCGGCGAGAATGTCGGCTCGATCCACAAGATCGGCGCGATGGCGCAAGGCCTCGAAGCCTGCAACGGCTGGACCTTCTGGCATGTCGAGACGCCGAAAGGCCTCACCTTGATCGACGACCTGCGCGCCAAGGTGCGCGCCGAGATGGCGGCGATCTAAAAAGCATCGTCTTTCCGTAGCGCATCGGAACTCACGTCACCGCCCGGCGTTCTTCCGTCACGTTTCAATTGATCGTGACAGGGAGAATATCTTATGGGCTGGTTCTCGGAAGACATCGTGACGATGGAAGATCTCTTTCAGCACACGCTGCAGGACATCTATTACGCGGAAAACCAAATTCAGAAGGCGCTGCCGGACATGGTCGAGAAGGCGACCGACCCGGAATTGAAGCGCGGCTTCAAGAAGCATCTTGTTGAGACCAAGGGTCATATCAAGCGGCTGGAGCAGGTATTCAAGAAATTGAAGAAGCAGCCGAAGGGCACCAAATGCCCCGCGATCGACGGCATCATTGATGAAGCCAACGAAATTGCAGGCGAGGTCGACGACAAGATGGTGCTGAACGCAGCGCTGATCGCGGCGGCCCAGGCGGTCGAGCATTACGAGATCACCCGCTACGGCACATTGGTCGCATGGGCGCGCACGCTCGGCCGGGCGGACGTCGCAAAGCTTCTCGAAGCCAATCTCAAGCAGGAGAAGGCGACCGACAAGAAGCTGACCGGCATTGCCAAGAAGAAGATCAATCGCAAGGCGCTGGTACAGGGCCATGCGAAGAAAAAGAAGATGGTCGCCCGCGCCGAACGTGATGCTGCGACCCTTGCGGTCGGCATTCCGTCGATCTGAGCACGACTATTGCGACTTTGCGCGCCCCTTGCTTCCGGCGAGGGGTGCGCGCAACATTTGGCATATTTGAATTATTCAGGAGGCGCGCATGCCCGCGGTCACGACACTCGATAACACCACCCTGCAGAAGCACAGCCGCTGGTTCATGATCTACGGCATCGTGCTGGCACTCGCTGGCGTCGCTGCGATCATCCTGCCGGGTATCGCTTCGCTCGCAACCGCGATCATGCTGGGCTGGCTGTTGCTGTTCTCCGGCGTGATCGGTTTGTTCGCGGTATTCCAGACCGGCCGTTCCGCGCCGAATTTCTGGTGGGAATTGCTCACCGCTGTTCTCTATCTGCTCGCTGGCCTGTCGCTGATCTTCAGCCCGCTGGCTGGTGTGCTCACACTGACCATCCTGCTCGCGGCTTATCTGTTCGCGGCAGGCGTGATGAAGCTGATCATGGCGTTCGGCCACAAGCGCGATATTCCCGGCGCCTGGAGATGGGTGCTATTCAGCGCAGTGCTCGACATCGGCCTTGGCCTCGTAATTTTCCTCGGCCTTCCCGGCAGCGCGATCTGGGTACTCGGACTGATGGTCGGCATCAATCTTTTGATGACCGGTATATCGCTCGCAGTCGCTGCGACCTGCACCAAGAAGATGTGCGCCTAACCGCGCATCGCCTTCAGCAACCGCCCGTCGATGGCGGCTAACCCTGCGCCGATCAGCGCCATGCCGATGAAGTGTTTGGCTTCGAGTTGTTCGCCCAGCACGAACGTGCCGAGCAGGATGGCGCTGACTGGAATGAGAAACGTCACCAGCATCAGGTTGGTCGCGCCCGCGGTCGCAAGGATGCGATAGAAGAAGATGTAAGCCAGAGCGGTCGCGAGAATACCGATGCCGAGCACCGCGCCGATGGCCGTGGCCGAAGGCATAGGCAGCGTCCACGGCCGGTCGATCAGCAGCGACAGTGGTAGCAACATCACGCTCGACGATACCAGCACGCCGGCCGCAGTGATGATCGGCGTCGAGACCATGCCGCTGAAGCGGCGCGCGAACACACCGGAAAAAGCATAAAAGATCGCAGCAAGAATGACGGCGAGCTGAGCAAGCACATTGGCGCCGAGCGTATGCAGCACGTCGGTTCCAATCATCACTGCAACACC
>CAMBBO010000316.1 GCA_945862935.1 Pseudorhodoplanes sinuspersici
GGATGCGGCCCACCACAGGAAGGCAGCCTAACTGACGCCAAGTGCCGAGTTCGATGCCGTGGTGCTGCTGATGCTGAGCAGCCCTACGCCCAGACCGAGCATCGTCAGCAGGATTTGAACGACCAAAGACGCAATCACGCCAGTGAAAATCGCCGACCAGGTCCAGGCCACGGTCGCGGTTGTTTTGCGGGGAGCCATGATCTTGCCTCCAATGTGACAGGTGCAAGGCAACGTAGGGCGGGATGGGATGTTCCGGCTGCGTGGAGCCATCCACAGTGAATCGATGGCCGAAGCTATGAGAATGAGGCGGCCGCGCGGTGCGGAGCCATCCCTTGACCCCGCGCGGTGTGGCGGTTCAAAGTTATTCCGGTTCCAAAGTGATGCTATGCCCCTTCCTCCGATCCGGCAGGTGCGCCGGGCCGGCCAAAAAGTACCCGCCGTCGAGCGGAGTTATTCTGGAGAATTTGAATGCCCGCCGTGTCCATGACGGTGAACGGTAAAGCCGTCACCGCCGATGTCGATTCCCGCACCCTGCTGGTGCAATACCTCCGCGAAAATCTCCGCCTCACCGGCACCCATGTCGGCTGTGACACGTCGCAATGCGGCGCCTGCGTCGTTCATGTCGATGGCAAGGCGCGGAAATCCTGCACGATGTTCGCGTGGCAGGCCGAAGGCGCGAAGGTCACGACCATCGAGGGATTGGCCAAAGGCACCGAGCTTCATCCGATGCAGGCTGCGTTTCGCGAGCATCACGGATTGCAGTGCGGCTATTGCACGCCCGGAATGATCATGGCAGCGATCGATATGGTGAACCGCAAGGGCAACGATCTCGACGAGACCACCATCCGCCATGAGCTTGACGGCAATCTGTGCCGCTGCACCGGCTATCACAACATCGTAAAAGCCATTGCCGCCGGCGCGCGGGCGATGGCCTGACGCCGCGAAATTCAGGAAGCCCAGATGTACGCTTTTAACGTTGAACGCCCGGCGACGCTCAAGGATGCGGTCGCCTTGCTCGGAAAAGATTCCGAAGCGAAGCTGCTCGCGGGCGGGCATTCGCTCATCCCGGTGATGAAGCTGCGGCTCGCCAATCCGAGCATGCTGATCGACCTGTCGAAGATCGCGGAATTATCCGGCGTGAAGGTCGAGGGCGATACCGTCACCATCGGCGCGACCACGACGCATCAGATGGTCGCCAATTCCAAGGAATTGCTCGCAGCGATGCCGGCACTCGCAGCGGTGCCTGCATCCATCGGCGATCCGCATGTGCGGCAGGCCGGAACGATCGGCGGCTCGGTCGCCAATAACGATCCGAACGCGGATTATCCGGCGGCGTGTCTCGCATTGGGCGCGACCATCATCACCTCGAAGCGCAAGATCGAGGCCGACGCATACTTCAAGGGGATGTTTGAAACGGCCCTTGGCGCGGACGAAATCATCACCGCGATCTCATTCCCGGTGACCAAAACCGCGAACTATCAGAAGTTCAAGCATCCGGCGTCGGGCTTCGCGCTCGTCGGCGTATTCGTTGCCAAGGGCAAGAGCGGCGTGCGTGTCGCCGTCACCGGCGCTGGCGCGAATGGCGTGTTCCGTGTGAAGGCTTTCGAGGATGCGCTCAGCAAGGATTTCTCGGCGAAGGCCATCGAGAACATCAAAGTGCCCGCCGACGGCCTGAACACCGACATCCACGCGCCCGCGGATTATCGCGCGCACCTGATCGGCGTGCTGGCGAAGCGGGCGGTGATGGCGGCAGCGAAGGGTTAGCCGAACAATCCCGGCAGCACCGGATCGCGAAGTTCGACGCCTTCGAGCGCGAGCAGGCGCTCTTTTGTCATCGTGCCGCCCGGCGCGGAGAAGCCGCCGATCTTGTTGCCGGCCGCAAGCACGCGGTGGCACGGAATGATGACCGGCACGGGATTGCTCCCCATCGCCTGTCCCACTTCGCGCGCGGCCTCGGGACCTGAGCCAACGCGTTTTGCAAGCTCGCCATAAGTAACCGTCTGGCCGAAGCGGACCATGCGGAGCTGATCGTAGATCGCGCGGCGGAAATCGCCGACATGGCCGATGTCGACCGCGATGCCGGAGAAGTCCGGTTTGCTTCCTGAGAAATAGCGGCGAAGCTGCGCGAGCGCGTCGGTGATCGCCGCAGGCAAGCCGGTCTCGACCCTCTGCGCCTGAGCCATCCCCGGAACGCGCGCTTTCAGCTTCTTTTCGGTTTCGCCGTCTTCGGTATCGGGAAGCTGAAAGCGCACGACACCGCGCTCGCTCCATGCGATGCCGCAAGTACCGATGGTGGTGTCGAACAGGTGATACTGCATGATACCGATTTAGCGTGGACGCGAGAGTCGCGACACCCGTTTTCTGAATTTAAGCCAGAGTCTTTTCCAGCTCGCCCATCAAATCGCGCAGGTCGATCCGGTCGCGGGTCATCGCGAGTTTGCCGTTCGCGTCCTTCGGCCATTGATCCTTGACGCGGTCCCAATACAGCTCGACGCCGTTGCCGTCCGGGTCGCTAAGATAAAGCGCTTCGCTGACGCCGTGATCGCTCGCGCCGTCGAGCTGGATGCCGGCCTCGATCAGGCGGCGCAGCGCATCGGCGAGAAGCCGCCGCGACGGATAAAGGATCGCGACATGATAAAGCCCGGTCGTGCCTGGTGCTGGCGGCTGCCCGCCGAGGCTTTCCCAAGTGTTGAGCGCGATGTGATGGTGATAGCCGCCAGCCGACAGGAAAGCCGCGCCGGGGCGGGTCGTGGTCACTTCGAAGCCCAGCACATCGCGGTAAAATGCGAGCGAGCGTTCAAGGTCGGCCACCTTCAGATGGACATGGCCGATCCGCACGCCCGGATCGATGGCGGAATTGGCTGCGTCGCTCATGGGGACCCCCGATGACATTTGGCTGTTCAGGCCCGATATGTGGGTGAAGCAGGCGCCGTCCGCAACGATGGCCGTCGCCAGCCGCGCGGGCAGGGCTTAAGATACTGACATGATGAAGAATAATCCGGCTTCCATCGAGGCAACCCTCGACCTGCTCGCCCAAGGCAATTACGTCGGCGACCGCTCACTTGCGACT
>CAMBBO010000317.1 GCA_945862935.1 Pseudorhodoplanes sinuspersici
TCCGGCTCCTCCGGCTTTTGTGCCGCATCCGTCATCGATCCATCCGTGGACTTGAGCGTTGAAAAGCTTGTACACGTTTTGTTCTTCTGGGACAAGTGAGCATGGTGGAGACGCTGGGCGAAGCTTGGAACCTGAGCTGGCGCATTCACATGCGGTGTCTCGACGACGGCATGCAAGGGTTGAAGCACAAGAGGGAGTGCCACTATCGCGCTGAGCTGGACATGGCGACACTCGTAACGACGCGAGGCCGCGACTTTCCTATCGCGCGTATTGCGGAACGGCTGCGCTGCCCGCGCTGCGGATGCCGTCGCGTGTGCGTGATGTTCAAGCCGCCGACGAACCACGGGATCAATGCAGAAGCAGTGCCGCGCGGCTGGTACGGTCGTTAGCGTTCTCGAATAGCCGAAGCTTCGTGAGCTATCTTGAGCTCCGCTGCCTTCTGCTCCAGCTCTTTGATCAGTTGTTTCGTCTGATCGCTTCCTTCGGCTTCCGCCGCCACCTCGAAAACGTCGAGCAAATTAAAGACAGCTTCCGCCTCGCTTCGCGTCGTCCGGCCCGGAAATGTAATCGGATGATCGTGTATACGCGCGTCAGGCCAAATTCGCGACATGCGCACAGTGCTGCCCTTTCGATACACTGAAATAACCGCGACTTCGCCTTGCCGATCGATCCCGTAAATCGAACCTTCATAGTGCTCGGCTGTCGTCATTCCTTTGTCTCCCCGGCTCTGGAAGTTCTTGGCCTATTTGGCGGTACACGACCTTTTAGTATATCTTTTAAAAACATGGGCAGCCGCTTCTGCGGAATGCCATCCCGTTAGTGGAGAGCAATTTATGAGCATTGCTGACCCAAACAAAACGATCCTTACCGGCGAAAACCCATTCATCCGCATCAGTGCGAAGGACGGCGAACCAAACTCAACAAACGCGAGCTATTGGCGCATCATATTTTCGCCAATGGGTCCCGGCCATGTGCTCTATCTGAAGAGCGAACTCACCGAAGATCGCTGGCGCATTTATTCCGACAATATCGCGATGGCGCGCTGGCTGCAGTCGACCGTGCAAGGAATGCTAGACGGAGAGCTCAGCGACATCACAATTCCCTGCGCAGATGCACACTTCAACAAGTCGGGAGATCCCCGTTATTATTGGACCGAGCACGTCAAGTCATATGGCGAAGATATCTCGCTAACATGGTTTGATATCGGCGAGCCACTTCTCATCCATACTCAACCCAACCAACTTCCAGATCGGCGCTATGGCGTCTGCACCGTACTTATTCCCGCGCTAGGCACACGACTAATCCGAAATGGCGTAGAAGCGAAGGGGCGGTCTTGGCGGCGCGAACGGGAAGGACGGCCGTTTTCGACTTCGGCGTTGGCGTTTTCGGAAAGTTGGACAGAGGTCCGCGGCTGACGGAGTGCCGTTCGCATCAGAAGACAGACATATTAGTCAGGGGTTTAGGGAGGGGCCGGCCCCGTCCCCATGTGCTCAAGGAGCTAGGTTATGCAGGAACCCGTCGTTGGATGGATTTTGGCGATCTTGATCGGAGCGGTCGCAGGATGGCTTGCGGAAAAGGTCACCCGCAGCAATATGGGGCTGATAACCAACATCATCCTCGGAATGATCGGCGCCGGAGTTGGCAGCTGGCTCTTCCGTTTGATGGGCGTGAATGTCGGCGAATTCGGCGGAGCGCCTTGGCTTATCTATCTCATCACGGGCTTCGTAGGCGCCTGCGTTCTAATCCTTCTCACGCGTTTGATCGCTCCGACGCGCTGGCGGTAGCCGCAGCTACCGCCGGTCCTCAAGACATTGGGCGGCATCGGCCAGCGTCCGCTCTTGCCGCGGTAAATACGCAACCGCGCAACTTGCTCTAGCGTCCGCCAAGTAAGTGATATTCCCTTCAGACGCTCTGAGAAATCTGGAGTTTCTGCGCATTCCAATCCGGCGGCAGATTTGCCATCTGAGTCACGCCGCAGCCGTGTGGAAGTGTTCCCTGTATTGCTGCTTTAACTATGCTCGGGCCAAGGAAGGCAAGGCTGAGAGTCATCCTAACGGAACGCTCGCTGACTTTTTCGCGTGACGCGATTTGTTGAGTGTCGACGACCGCTCCAGAAATAAGTTCGTCTAGCCACATACGAGCTTTTGCAATGCCATCCAAAAGCCTCGCGCGGGATTCTGCGCGAATTGGATGTGATGCATCCGCCGAGTTCGCCGATGGCATCAATATCTGCCGCTTCCTCGTGTTTGGTGTGGGAGTCCAAGGAATCTTGAATGACACCGAAGTGGCCTCACCGTTGCGAACATCGAGTTCAATATGGCGTGCTCTCAATACAACCTTGTCCAAAACATTCTCAATAACCTGACGGTCACTGAAGTCGGTGTTTTGATCTGGCATACGCGTTCTAAGGGCGGTTAGGACGACGGCTTCAATCTCCGGAGCGGAGACGCGGCGGGCCCGTGCTCTATCTCGAGTGCGTCCTTGCGAGAGGATTGACGAAATATAGTAACGATATCGGAGAGAGCCTTTCTTCGTGGTGCTGGGGCTCATCCGATTGCCTTGGTCGTCAAATATCCGTCCCATCAGCAACGATGAATGTTTGAGACGAGCAGCACCACGGGATTTCGCGCGTGAGGCAAGCGCGGCTTGCACGGCATCAAATAGCTTACGCGCCAGAATCGCCTGGTGCTCGCCCGGATAGTGGTTGTCCTTGTGAACGACATCGCCGACGTAAACGCGGTTTTTTAGAAGATGGGTAAGCGGCCCTTTGGTGAACGGGATCCCACCGCGAGATTGTCCGCTCGGTCCGGTTGTTCGCTTTGACACGATATTTCGTCGGCTCAGGTCGGCGGCGAGTTTTGCAACGCATCCGACCTGTAAGTAGCGCTCAAAAATAAGCCTCACATGTTTGGCCTCTTTTTGATTTGGAATGAGTTTCTTGTTTTTGACATCATAGCCGAGCGGGATGGGACCACCCATCCGCATGCCCTTGCGCTTCGACGCGGCAATTTTGTCTCGGA